>CAJMLK010000012.1 GCA_905214305.1 uncultured bacterium | reverse complement strand
CAAAACTCACACTGACTGACGGCTACAAAATGTGCGAAAAATTCTGGACACTACCCTTTTGCCTGCCGTAAGCAAGCATTTCAAGTGTTAAATGCTCCAGCCGGACAAGGGCCGCTGCCGGCTTCGGCCATGCAGCCTGAGCAGGCAATGCAAAGCCCCGTCACGCGGATCAGCAACTGTCCGCGTGACGGGGCTTTTTAGAGCAATTTAACTTTGAAAAAAGTGTAAATGCTCTAACGCTGCACGAAAGTGCAGCGCGCCACAATGTGGAGTAGATTCAGCCGAAAATCGCATTTTCGGCTGCATGAAAACTTTGAAATGTGAAGCATTTCAAAGTTAATCTGCTCTACATCTAGAGCAATTCCGCTTTCAGATTGCCCTGCAGTTCCAAGAATGTATTCTCTTTAAATTAACGTGCCATTACGGGCACATACAATTCAAAAGACGCCCCGGGATTCCAGTCCGGGGGGTACAGCTCAAAGCACGGGGCCTGCTCATTATAGACATACGCCTCCTGGCTGGCGAACCACTTTTCAAAAATGAACATGTAGGCCTCCCCGATGTTTTCCAGGTTCGGCACGCGGCAGGCCGCGTACGTGCCTGCGGGGATGACATGGTGTCCCATGTCGGCAGGAAGCTCGCGCCCGTCCGCCTCCATAGCCGCCCAATACTCGATCTCCTCGGCATTGAGCATGCAGGAAACACCGTAAAAGGGTTTGCCCGCAATATCCGCCATGCGTGGCCCAAACTGCTGCCAGATGGCAGGACAATCCTCGTGGGCACGGGCTATCGAGGTGCGAACCTTCATGCCCATCAGGCGCGTAGCAGGAAAATCCACAACTGTTATCTTAAATTCGCTCATGAAATGCTCCTTATTTGAGAATGCATCATTTGATGCACAAAAAAAGGGACTTTTATAAAAAAGTCCCTTTCTTATGCACCATCATATTGAACGTATTACGGGGCTGCACGGGCAGACGCCCGCCACAGGGGCATCAACGTGGCGTGCCAGTGCGGGCAGGCGCAGAAGCAAACCCCGTAACGCATTGAGAACATGTGTTCTCAAAAGTAAAACGCTCCTGAATACGGCATGCGGCAAAAGCCTCTATTTTTTCTGCAGCTTGAGGCGCTGCACCACGGCTTCTGCACCCAGCGAGGCGAATTCCGCCACATCCCGCCCTTCGCGGGCGCTCTGGGGCAAAAGCAGTTCGGGCTGGTTGGCCAGACTTTTGTCTGGCGATACGCCGTACTCGGGCGGGAAGGCGTCGTTGAAATACATGTCCTGAAAACCGGCAAATTTCAGAGCATGGGCAGTGGCGTCAAGCACCGCATGCTCATGGTCGCCCACAAGGCCCAGAGCACGGGCATTGCGCAGACCGGCCAGACATTCGCCCCCCTGGGTGCAGGCAATGTGGCCGTGACGGTTGGCCATTATCATGGCGTCCATAATCTGCTGTTCGGTCACGCGCACCACCTGGAAGGCGCGTTCGCCGCCGCTTTCCATAAAGCGCTCGGCCAGCATGCGCACACGCGGGAATGACACGGGATTGCCGATCATGGCCGCCTGGGCCACACTGGGCTGCACAGTCACAGGCTGCCAGCTGCGTGAGCTTGCGGGCGCGTCGTAGTACCGCCACACCGGGTCGGCATGCTCGGACTGCACACCAAAAATGCGCGGCAGACCCGTAATGATGCCGAGATCAAGCATTTTCAGGAAACCCGACATGATGGCGGTCACGTTGCCCGCATTGCCGATGGGCACAAAAAGGCACTGATCCGTCATGTCCCAGCCATACCACTGGGCCACTTCGTACGCATAGGATTCCTGCCCCAGAATGCGCCAGCTGTTCTTGGAATTGAGCAGGGCCACGCGATAGTTTTCTGCCAGCAGTTCAACGACCTTCATGCAGTCGTCAAACACGCCGGGCAGTTCCAGCACTGTGGCGCCGCTGCCAAGGGGCTGCGAAAGCTGCTGGGGCGTCACCTTGCCGTGGGGCAGCAGCACCACGGATTTGAGCGGAGCACCCACATACGAGGCATACAGGGCCGCCGCCGCAGAAGTATCACCGGTGGAGGCGCAGACCGTCAGCACTTCGTCCCACTGGTTGCGGCGGCAAAGCCACTTGAGATAGCTGAAGGCACAGGCCATGCCCCTGTCCTTGAAGGAGGCGCTGGGGTTCTGCCCGTCGTTCTTGTAGGCAAAGGGCACGCCCGTCATGTCGCGCAGGGCGGCTGACGCTTCCACCACAGGGGTGATGCCCTCGCCCAGATAGACGATGTCGTCTTCGTCCAGCAGAGGGGCCAGCAGTTCGTAATAACGGAAAATGCCCTTGAGCGCCGTGGAGCGGCTGGCGCAGCGGTCGTCAAAAATCTTTCGCCATTCCTGGCCGCTACGCTCCTTGAGCTTTGCAAAGTCCAGGTTTTCCAGCAGAAAAACGCCGCCGCACTGCGGGCAGGCATACAGCAGGCTGTCGCCCGGATAACGCGCACCGCAATCAAGGCAGACATATTCCATGCGGCCGCGATAGGCCGGAAAATCCGCGTGGGCCATGTGACGAACTCCTTTTGGCATCGGGAACAGAAACCGTTTTTCCAGCGACGGACAGGCCGTCGGTCGGAGCAGTCCACGGTCGGAATGCTCCTGAACATTGCATCTTCGGGAACCTGCGCTCCCCAATGTATCCGGGCTTGCGGCAGGCTTATCCGTCCTTGCGGCCCGTGTCCTGCGCGCCCGCATCCTGCGCATTCATGCCCGGCGCGGCATCGCCCTGCCCGGAAGTACCCGCCTCGGCATTGGCCGACGCTTCGCCACTGCTCTTGCTCTTGAGCCAGCTTTTTTCCGTGCCGGAACGCAGACGGACGATATTCTCACGGTGCTTCCAGACCACAACGGCCCACACACCGAGGGCCAGCGGCAGCCATACCCACAGCCCGCTGACGGCCAGCGCCACAGGCAGCGCCGTGACCAGAGTCAAAGACCCCAGAGAAACAAAGCCGCTGCGCCAGATAACAAGCGTACACAGCAGAGAGGCGGCCAGCAGCTGCCAGAAGGCCAGCGGCAGAAAAATGCCGATGCTCGTTGCCACGGCCTTGCCGCCCCGAAACTTCATAAAGCAGGAAAAGACATGCCCAAGCACACAGGCCAGAGCCACCACGCTGACAAAAACGGGCGACCCGTTGATTCTGAAGGCCAGCCACACGGGCATGGCCCCTTTGAGCACATCACACAAAAGCGTGGCTACGCCCCACTTGAAACCGCAAAGGCGGGCCACGTTGGTGGCCCCGGTATTGCGGCTGCCGCTTTCACGCGGATCAATGCCGCAAAAGGTTCTGGCAATGACCAGCCCCCACGGCGCGGAACCAAGCACATAGGCCAGGGCTATCCAGAGTATTTCCAGCATGGGCATCTCCACAACACGCTGTCGGACTGCATTTCTTGAGAGTATCACCGCCGGGAGGCCAGGGACGCGCCTGAAGCCCGCGCAACCGCAACCGTCAGGGCCGCGTTAGTCCACCGTGGCTGCTTCCAGAATCATGATTTCATTGTACAGGGGATGCACCTTGCCGATCCGCACATCCACCCGCAGGCCGGGATGCGCCCTGTCGTCAAAGAGCTTCCGCCTGCCGCGCACAAACATGCCCTGATCCTGCAGGCTCACGCTCACAAAGGCATCATTCTCTTCCGTAATCACGCCGGGCCACCAGACCTTGTCGCCCTGCTGACGAAAATACAGCAGCTTCCAGTAGCGGGGGCGAAAACGCTGCACCTGCCCCACGGCATCCAGCACGGGCGAGAGCGTCTGCAAAAGCTCGGTCAGGGCGCTTTCGCTCCAGCGGGGCTGCCCCGAACACAAGAAATGCACTACCTGGGCCTCGTTGACAAGGTCGGGATAACGCCGCAGGGGCGAGGTAACCGGCGTATAGCGGTCAAGGCCCAAAGCCGCGTGCGGCCGGGCCTGCACCTCAAGGCCCGAAGGCGTCAGGGCGCGCATGATGCGCGTCATGTCCTGCGGGGTATGCCATATGCCGGCGTACTCACGGGGCAGCACCACGTCCTGCACCCTGTGCAGCATGGCGACCTCGCGCTCAAGCGCCCAATGGGCCACGGCGGCGCTGGCGAGAATCATCATTTCTGCCACCAGCATCTGCGCATCCGGGGCATGATAGTCCGGCCCCACATGCACGCGCACGTCGGCCCCTTCGCCCTCCAGTCGTATGGCGGGATCGGGCCTGTCCATTATGACGGCTCCGCCCTCGATGCGCGCCTGCTGGCGCAGCCGCGCCAGAGCAAGGCCCTGTTCGAGCAGACCGGCATGAGCGGCGGCGGGATTGTCAGGCAGCGCGGCGGATTCTCCGGCGGCCTGCGCGTCCAGCACGGCCTGACTGTCGCTGTAGGTCAGGTTGGCGGCCAGATTCACGCGGGCAAGATAGACCTCGCACGGGCCAAAATGCCCGTTGCCGTCCACGGGAACCCGCACGCACAGGGCGGGGCGCGCCTGTCCGGCCAGCAGGGAATATACCGCGGTTCCCAAATCTTCGGGCAACATGTGGCAGTCACCCTCGGGCAGATAGATACTGGTTCCACGGTGCAGCACGGTCTTGTCCAGCGGGCTGCCAAAAGGCCAGTACAGGGCGGGGCAGGCCAGCGCCAGCGTGAGCGTGCAGCCGTCTGCCGTGGTTTCCACATAAAAGGCGTCGTCCACATCGCGGGTGCTGGCGCTGTCGATGCTGACAAAGGGCAGCGGACTTTCGGGCAGCAGGCCGGGGGCCGCGCAGGTGTCGATGTTTTCCGGTGCAGGCCCGGCGGGCGAGGCTTCGGGCGATACGGCCTCGGGTGCGGGACGCACAAGGGGCATGGCCCCCGCGGCAGCGGCAGCGGCAAGCGCTTCCACTTCCTCGCGGTGCGGCTCCCACCAGACATCGCCGGGAATATAGCCGGCGCGGTCCAGCCAGAAATTGTAATGGGCGGGCAGCTTGCCCCAGGCCATGAGCAGCTGCACGGGCAAATGCGGCACATCGGGCAGGCCCTTGGCCAGTGCGCGCCACAGGGTTTCATGCTCCTGCCCTTCGGGGTCGGTCATGCGAACGCGCAGCACCTCTTCAAGGCGCTCGGCAACCTCGGGACCGGGCCATTCGCCGTTGCCGGAACCCTCCGCCGGTGGCGGCGGCAGATCGCGCTTGCGGCAGGCCACGTCCCACAACATGCGCAAAAAGGCAGCGCCGCCCGCCATAAGGGCTTCGCGCTCCAGCCGGGCTTTTTCTTCCACCAGCCGTTTTTCGACCATTTCTTCGGGAAAAACCTGAAAATCCGGCGGCTGAAAACGAAAATGGCTTTTGCAGGCCAGCAGGGCGCGCCCATAGGCCGCCACCTGATCAGAGTCAGGGTCGGTGGCGAAAAGTTCGGCAAACCACTGTGCCGGGGCCAGAGCCACTTCGCCCTGCGCCAGTTCCCACGCGTCCATCACAGGCACTTCGGCCGCCAGCTGCTCGCGGCTTTTGCGGTGCTGTTCAAGCAGACGCACGGCGTCTTCCTTGCCCAGATCAGCGCTGTACATGGGGCCAAGCCACGGCAAAAGGCGCGGCGCATTGAGCCGCGTTTCCCGCCGGTTGGGCAGCAAAAGGCGCAAACGGCCTCCGGCCTCTTCAGTAATAAGGGCAATCTGAACGGCATTGCCCTCCAGATACTCCACCACGCAACCCGGCGCTGGGTAGCGCACACAATCCGACATGCCTGCTCCTTCAGAGGCGCGCCACATAACCATGCATCCACACGCCTTCGACAGGGACAATCCTTTATTTTTTCTTTTCTGGCAAGTGCCGGTACGCCGGTAAACGTGCGTACATGCCGCTTTTACCGGACCCGGGCCGCGCGCCGCACTGGACGAGACCCCCTGAAGCCGCTATAATAGGTCTTCTCCGGAAAACTTTTTTCCGCGCGGTCAGCGCGAGTCGGCGGGAGCATATGAGCAATATTATCCATCAAAGCGGAGGCAGCCGTACCCTGGTCATGCAGGAGCCTGAAACCCCCCAGCTCTACCGTGAACTTTTCCCCTATACCAGTATCTGCCGCACTTCGTTTGATGAAGTGCTGCTGGCCCCGCGACCTGCGGAACAGATGCGCATCACCGACACCACCTTTCGTGACGGCCAGCAGGCCCGTCCGCCGTATACGGTCAAGCAGGTGGCGAAAATGTTTGATTTTCTGCACCGCCTTGGTGGAAAAACGGGGCTTATCACGGCCTCGGAATTTTTTCTGTACTCCGCCAAGGACCGCAAGTGCATTGACGTGTGCCGCGCACGCGGCTACCGCTTTCCGCGTGTGACCGCATGGATACGCGCCACCAGAGATGACCTCAAGCTGGCCCGTGATATGGAATTTGACGAAACCGGCATGCTCACCAGCGTGTCGGACTATCACATCTTTCTCAAGCTGGGCAAAACCCGCCAGCAGGCCATGGACATGTACGTGGGCATGGCCGAGCAGGCGCTGGAATGGGGCATCATACCCCGCTGCCACTTTGAAGACATTACCAGAGCCGATATCTACGGCTTTTGCCTGCCCCTTGCCCAGAGGCTCATGGAGCTTTCCAGCCAGAGCGGCATGCCCGTAAAAATTCGCCTGTGCGACACCATGGGCTACGGCGTGCCCTACCCCGGCGCAGCCCTGCCCCGATCCGTGCAGCGCATTGTGCGCGCCTTTACCGACGAGGCTGGCGTTCCCGGCCAGTGGCTCGAATGGCACGGGCACAACGACTTTCACAAGGTGCTCGTCAACGGTGTCACAGCCTGGCTCAACGGCTGCGGGGCGGTCAACAGCACGCTGTTCGGCTTTGGCGAACGCACGGGCAACACCCCGCTTGAAGCCCTGCTTGTGGAGTACATTTCCCTTACGGGCGACGACGCCGCCGCCGACACCACGGTGCTGCACGAAGTGGCGCAGTTTTTTGAAAAAGAGCTGGACTACCGCATCCCCCACAACTACCCCTTTGTGGGGCGTGACTTCAACGCCACCAGCGCGGGCGTACACGCCGACGGTCTGGCAAAAAACGAAGAAATATACAATATCTTCGACACAAAGCATCTGCTGGGCCGCTCCGTACCCATCATCATCACCGACAAGACGGGTCGCGCGGGCGTGGCCTACTGGATCAATACCAACCTCAATCTGGAAAAAGAGCGGCACATATCCAAAAAGCATCCTGCCGTGGGCAAGATCTATGATGCCATCATGGCTGTTTACGAAGAAACCGGGCGCACCACAAACTTCTCGCATGTGGAAATGGAAGCGCTGGTGCAGCGCTTCATGCCCGAACTCTTTGTCTCCGAATTCGACAACATGAAGCAGCTTGCGGGTGAACTGGCCGCCAACCTGCTCGTGCGCCTTGCCCGCGACAAGGATTTGCTGGACTTCGGCGAAAAGGCCCATGCCAAAATCTACGCCTTTGAGCGTGAATATCCCTTTATCCAGTATTGCTACCTCACGGACGCCACCGGCAGCCTCAAGTGCTCTGCCATCACCGACCCCACGTACAAGGAAACCTACGATGCCCTGCCCATCGGCTATGATTTCTCTGGCCGTGAATGGTTCAAAAAGCCCATGCAAAGCGGCGATCTGCACATCATGGACGTGTACCAGTCGCACTTTACCAACAAGCTCATCATCACGGTTTCCTGCGCCGTCACCGATGCAAAAGACAATATTGTCGGCGTGATCGGTGTGGACATTCAGCTTGAGGAACTGCTCAAGCGCGCCCGCTCCCTCAAGCATGAGGTCGGCAGCGAGGACGACGGGGACTAGGCCGTTTTCAGCATCAGACCGGGGCCGGGCTTTCATGGCCCGGCCCCGCTTCATATTCACAGCTATTACATAAGGACGGGGGAACATGCGCAAGACTGTGTACTGGATCGAAGGCGACGGCATTGGCCCGGAAATCTGGCAGGCCGCCCGCCCGGTCATTGAAGGGGCCATTCGTGCCGCCGGGGACGACCTTGCCCTTGACTGGGTGGAACTGCTGGCTGGCGACAAGGCCGTCAAGGAATGCGGCAACCCCTTGCCCGAAGCCACTCTTGAAGCCCTGCGCCATGCCGGACTTGCCATGAAAGGCCCCCTGGGAACGCCCGTGGGCACAGGCATCCGCAGCCTTAACGTGGCCCTGCGCCAGACCCTTGACCTTTACGCCTGCATCCGCCCTGTGCGCCACTTTGAAGGGCTGGAAACCCCGGTCAAGCATCCCGAGCGCGTCAACATGGTCATCTTTCGTGAAAACACCGAAGACGTATACGCAGGCGTGGAATTTGCCGCCAACACCCCCGAGGCGCGCAAGCTTGTAGCCTTTTTGCGCGATGAGCTGGGCGTGACCAAGGTTAGCGACGAGGCCGCCGTAGGCATCAAACCCATGACGGAGGCCGGTTCCAAGCGCCTTGTGCGCCGTGCCCTGCGCTTTGCTCTGGACCAGAAGCAGGAAAGCCTCACCCTTGTGCACAAGGGCAATATCATGAAGTTCACTGAAGGGGCTTTTCGCCAGTGGGGCTATGACGTGGCCGCTCAGGAATTCGGCGACTGCACCTGCACCGAAAAAGAGCCTGTGGCCGGACGCCTTGTGGTTAAAGACCGCATCGCCGACGCCATGTTTCAGGAGGCGCTGCTGCGCCCCGAACAGTATCAGGTGCTGGCAACGCCCAACCTCAACGGGGACTATATCTCCGATGCGCTGGCGGCTCAGGTCGGCGGCCTCGGCCTTGCGCCGGGCGTGAACATGTCCGACACGCTGGCCTTCTACGAAGCCACCCACGGCACGGCCCCCACCATTGCGGGCAAGGACAGGGCCAACCCCGGCAGCGTTATCCTGTGCGGGGCGCTCATGCTTGAGCATCTGGGCATGCACGGCGCCGCCGAACGCATTCGCGCGGCCGTGGGCAAAGCCATCGCGGGCAAGGCCGTTACCGAAGACCTGGCGGCTCAGGTTACCGGCTCCCGTGTGGTGGGGTGCAGGGAGTTTGGTGATATTATCGGGGCCAACCTCTAAAGCGGCCGCACCGGAGCAGGCAGGCCATGAGAATGAACATTCCCACGGTTTACGACACGCTCGCCCCGGTGCTGAACAGCGACGACGGATTGCACTTGCGTCTTTCACGCGGGCCTCTCTGCACGCCGTCACCAGAGCTGTTTCAAGCTGAAGCGCTCTAAAGGCAGACCGGTGCAGCCCTGACGCCGCACGGGACGCCTGACGCAACATGCCGCCCCGCCCCTGCGGATTGAACAGCATGGGGCTTGGACGGTCAGGCGAGGCCCAACGTGCAGCCCATGCGCCAGCAAAGGCATCTCCCGAGGGTCTTTCAGCGTTTTTCCGGGCTTGCACCGCAAAGACCCAAAAAACGTCCTCAAGGGGCATGGCGCGCCAGACAGTTCCGGCGCGCCATGCCACCCGCCGGGCAGGAAAACACACATGATTTCACTGGAAAACCTGTTGCTGTTCGTGCCTATGGCCGCGCTGCTGGTCATGCTGCCGGGGCCGGACTTTGCCCTCATTGCCAAAATATCGCTGCTCAACGGCCGCCCTCAGGGACAGGCCGCGGCCTGCGGCGTGGCTCTGGGCATCAGCGTCCACACCACGGCCGCCATGCTGGGAATTTCGGCCATTATCGCGCAGTCAGTGCTGTGGTTCAGCATTCTGAAATACGCGGGCGCGGCCTACCTTATCTGGCTTGGTGTACAGGCATTGCGCCACGGCCGCCAGACCGGCGCGGCTGTGGTAAAGGTCGCTCCGACCACAGACACCATGCAGACAACCGGCCCGGTACAGGGCGGCAAGCAAAAAGCCGCATCAGCGCCGCGTCTTACAGGCCGCCAGTGGTTTTCATTTTTCCGGCAGGGCTTTCTGACCAATGCCCTGAACCCCAAGGCCGTTATCATTTTTCTGACGTTTCTGCCGCAATTCATGAACCCGCACGCGCCGCTTGCACCGCAGTTTCTTGAGCTGGGCGGCATACTGTCGGCCCTGTGCCTGCTTTGGTACGTGCCTCTGGCCTACATGCTCGGGCGCGTACGCCATGTTTTTGAAAGCAGCCGCTTTCAGCTCTGGCTGCAACGCTTCACAGGTTTCATCTTCATAGCCTTCGGTCTCAAACTGGCCGCAGCGCAGTCCCGCTAACCAGCGTCGCGCCAGCGACCTTCAAACTCAGCAAAAAGGTCTGCCACCATGATTGAACTCATAAGCAATGCCGTTGTCATTGATGGAAACACCATACGCAGTGCCGAAGAGGCCCGCGCCAAGGGCGTGGATGTTGAGGCCGCGCGCAAAAACAGCCTCGCCGCGCGCATTCTTGCCGCGCACAACACAGCCCCGGAAGGGGAAAATGTGCTGCGCATCCGCTTTGACGCCATGGCGTCGCACGACATCACCTATGTGGGCATTGTCCAGACGGCGCGGGCCAGCGGGCTTACGGAATTTCCCGTACCCTACGCCCTGACCAACTGTCACAACAGCCTTTGCGCCGTGGGTGGAACCATCAACGAGGACGATCATCTTTTCGGCCTTGCGGCCGCCCAGAAGTACGGCGGTATCTTCGTGCCCCCGCATCTGGCGGTCATTCACCAGTATGTGCGCGAAATGATGACGAAATGCGGTGGCATGATTCTAGGCTCAGACAGCCATACCCGCTATGGCGCGCTGGGTGTCATGGCTGTGGGCGAAGGCGGGCCGGAACTGGTCAAGCAGTTGCTCGGCAAGACCTATGACGTGGCCGACCCGCAGAAAATAGCCGTCTGGCTCGAAGGCGCGCCGCGCCCCGGTGTTGGCCCGCAGGACGTGGCGCTGGCCCTTATTGCCGCTGTTTTCAGCAATGGCTTTGTGAAGAACAAGGTGCTGGAATTTATGGGCCCCGGCGTTGAGGGCCTTTCGGTAGAATACCGTTGCGGCATCGACGTCATGACCACCGAAACCACCTGTCTTTCGTCCATCTGGACAACAGACGCCAAGGTGGCCCGCTATCTTGAAAAACACGGCCGCCCCGACGACTACGCCGAACTGCGCCTTGAAGGCCCGGCGGCCTATGACGGCCTTATTCGCATTGACCTTGGCAAGATCGTCCCCATGATCGCTCTGCCCTTCCACCCCAGCAACGCCTACCCCGTGGCCGAAGTTGCAAGGCACGCTCCCGAACTGCTGGCCCATGTAGAAGACGAAGCCCGCCGCCAGTTTGGTGACGCCGCCAGAGGACTCAACCTTTGCGGCAAAATCCGCGACGGCGGCCTGTGGGTCGATCAGGGCATCATTGCGGGCTGCGCTGGCGGCAGCTTTGAAAACATCACCCTTGCCGCCGCCATTCTGGACGGCAAAAGCACCGGCAACCTCGCCTTCAGCCTGTCGGTCTATCCCGCCAGTGAGCCGCAGGGGCTGGCGCTGGTCAACAACGGCTCCACGGCAAAACTTATGGCTGCGGGCGCTGTGATGAAAAATGCCTTCTGCGGGCCCTGTTTCGGCGCGGGCGACACTCCGGCCCACGGCGCCCTGTCTATTCGCCACACCACGCGCAACTTCCCCAACCGCGAAGGCTCCAAACCGGCCAACGGCCAGCTCTCCGCCGTGGCCCTTATGGATGCCCGCTCCATCGCGGCCACAGCAGCCAACGGCGGCCGCCTGACCCCCGCCACGGACCTTGACTGGAGCGCCCCCGGCCTTGCGGATGTCAACCTTGAGTACCGCTTTGAGCCGCTGATCTACCACCGCCGCGTATACAACGGCTTCGGCCACGCCAAACCCGAAACGCCGCTGATTTTCGGCCCCAACATAGCGGACTGGCCCGCCATGAGCGCCCTGCCCGAACACCTGCTGCTTCAGGTTGTCAGTGTCATCACCGACCCCGTGACTACCACGGACGAGCTTATCCCCTCGGGCGAGACGTCATCCCTGCGCTCCAATCCGCTCAAGCTGGCGGAATACACCCTGTCGCGCAAGGACCCCGGCTATGTGGAGCGCGCCAAGGCCGTCAACGCCCTTGAAAAGACACGTCTGGGCAATGCCGCCAATGCGGATCTGGTGGCCCGCGTACGCGCGCTTTTTGCCAGCTGCGGCCTGAATATCCCGCAAAGCGGAAGCGGCCTTGCGGATGTGGGCATCGGTTCCACCATCTTTGCCGTCAAGCCCGGCGATGGTTCGGCCCGCGAACAGGCTGCCTCGTGCCAGAAAGTGCTGGGCGGATGGGCCAATCTGGCCGTGGAATACGCCACAAAGCGCTATCGTTCCAACCTGATCAACTGGGGCATGCTGCCCTTTATCGTTGATGCGGACCTCGCCAACGTGCTTCAGGTGGGTGACTGGCTTGCCGTACCCCACGTGCGCAAAGCCGTGCAGAACGCCGAGCCTACACTGCTGGCGCATATTGTGCGTGAAAACGGTACAAGCGAGCAGATCGCCCTTACACTCAAGGACCTGACCGATGATGAGCGTCAGATCATTCTTGATGGCTGCCTGATCAACTTCTATAACGCCACGCGGAAAAAATAGGCATGGCTGGGTCGTCTGCGGATACGTGGCGGGCGACCCAGAACTGCTGCATGCAGGCGGGCCGTGTCCCCCCCAGAGCGGGGGGCGGCAAGAGGTGAAAGGGCCTTGGTCTTTGCGATAGGTTTGTGTTGCCCTGCGGGCACAAAGGCTTTTTCCTCGATCTTGTTTGGGCCGCCTGCGCGGCGCGCGGCAAGGCGGGGCCGGTTATGGGGCTTCGCCCCCTTCTCGGCCCCCCTTGCATCCCCCCCGAAGCACCCCCTTGAGAACTTCAAAAACCCTGTTTCTACGAGGGCTGCGCGGCCTCTGCTGCGGGAGCTTCCTCGCTTCGCTCGGTGATCTCCCTCCGCGCCGCGCAATGCCATCGTTTGCTTTTGCCTTGGGTGGAAGCTGCGGGGCGTCTGGCTCCTCAAAAACATATATAACGCCGACAGGTTAGAGCATTTCAAGTGTAAACGCTCTAACGCTGCACCACGTGCAGATCGCCACAACAAAGCGTAGTTTCAGCCGAAATTCGCATTTTTCGACTGAACGAAAACGTTGAGAATGGACACTCTCACGGTTACGACACTCACATTTTGGCGCTTAACCGCGCGAAGAAATAGCTCTTGGGGGAAAAGGCATATCATTTGAGAACATTCCGCCTGTAGCAAGACCGGCTGCTTGCGGTATCCAGACGGCTTCGAATTTTTCATGCAGGGGAAAGTGGCGGATGGCGTTGCGCGGCGCGAAGGGAGATCACCCGACCGCAGGGAGGGAAGCTCCCGCAGCAAAAGACGCGCAGCCCTCGAAAGGCGATGGAAGAGGGAAAGCCCGGCGGGTGCTCCGGGGGGAGTGCAGAGGGGGCCTCGGAGGGGCGCAGCCCCTAACAGGCCCCCTCTGCCGCACGCCGCGAAGGCGGCCCAAACAACATCAAAGAAAAAACTCCACGCCCGCAGGGCGGCAGCATTCCCTCTCGAAGGCCGACCCCTTCCATCTCTTTGCACGCCGCGCAGGCGGCCCAAACAGGAGCAGAGAAAAAGCCTTCATGCCCGCAGGGCAACACAAACCCATCTCAAAGAACAGGCCCTAGTGCTCCACAGGAAAAATATTGCGATACACCACGCTTTCATCCTGATTGCGCACCTCAAGGATCACCTGGGCGTTGACCAGATCAAGACGTCCCGGCAGGCGCACCACAATGACCGTGCGCTTGAAACGACTGATACGAAAATCACCCACGTTCTCGGGATCAAAACTCAAGGCGTGTTTTGCCCCATCGGCAGTAATCAGGGTTCCTGTCACAGAGCCGGAGGCCAGACGCTGATTGTCGGTATTGCGCAGATCAAGGGCAAGACGCAGCTTGCCGCCGCGCAGCGCACGCACCTGCACATTACCCACCTTGACATAATCAAGGTCGATGGCAGGAAATTCCTCATGCCCCGGTCCCTCAACCCCGCGCAGCGCCTCGACCTTGCCGTTTTCATCCTTGTCGGCAGGCGGGGTTGCGGCGGCGGCTTCTCCACCGCCCAGACGACGCAGCACAAGATCGCGCCCCGGCACATCTTCTTCGCGAAGCAGCTCCTCAAGGTGCTCAAGCCGCTCCGCCGTGGCCTGTGCCCCCTGATAGTCGCTTTCAAAGCGCAGCACATTGGCGCGCAGGGCGGCATTTTCCTGCCAGAGCTGCCAGCACTGCCAGCCCAGAACAGAACACAGCACCGGCAAACAGGCAAAAAAGAACAGCGCCGCGTAAAAGCGCCCCCGGTGGACGCGAAAACTGCGCCGGGGGCCGTTATCCCTCATAAAGATGATGGAAAGGCTTTCCTTGTATTTCAAGGTCTGCCTCCTCCTGGCGCGGGAGCGGCGGCAGGAGCCGCTGCCCAGTCTTCACGCGCGATAAGCCACTTCTTGCCATCGTACTGCAAAAGCAGGGTTTTGGTTCCCCTGTCGCTGTGCCCGGCACTGTCGGCATAGGTCTGCCCCATGTCCGCACGAATTCCGGTCTTGTCAGCCACCAGCCGCAAACCGGAAAGCTGCACAAGGGTCGGCTGCACGCGCGACCACAGACCTGCTTTCTGACGGCGAATATTTCTGGCCCCCCAGCGACCCTGCTGCACGGCATTGTCGGTATAGTAGGCCATATAGGCATCCAGGTTGCCAGCCTCCCAGGCTTTACGCCAACCCTCGACGGCATCACTCACCGCTTCGCTGACCTGATCCAGATAGTCGGCGGCCAGCCCCAATTCTTCGGGCTGGAACTGCGATGCCACAATGCGCAGGTCGCCATTGTCGCCCTTGCGCCACCAGAGAGTGCGCACGCCTTCGCTCAGGCCGTGAGGCCCGGCCACAAGCTCTTCACAGCGGCTGACTGCCAGCTTGCCCTGAACCTCGAAAGAGGGCTTGCGGCTGATATACCGCAGCCACGGCGCACCCAGATGCTTCTCAAGCTCACGCCAGGCAGCATTGTAAGAAAGGCCGCGCGGCGCATCTGGCTCACGGTTGAAGCGTGCATGATCATAAAAATCTGCCAGCGAAGGCGACCGGGCGGCGAGGGCCGCATTCCAGCCGTTTACAGCCTGTTGCAGCCGGGCGCGCAGCTCCGGCGTGAGGCTCATATCCTGTGCGGCAAGGGCTGCCTGCTTTTGGGCTGCCTGTTCCTGAGCGGCGTGCTGCGCCACAAGCTGCTCAGCTGCCAGCTTTTCGGCAGCCAGCTTTTCTGCTGCCAATTGGGCCAGACGCTGCTCTTCAGCTTCGGCCGCTGCTTTTGCCGCGGCGGCTTTTTCGGCAGCCATGCGCTCGGCTTCGGCCTTTGCCGCAGCCAGCTTTTCGGCAGCCAATTTTTCAGCAGCCAGCTTTTCTGCTGCCAATTGGGCCAGGCGCTGCTCTTCAGCTTCTGCCGCAGCCTTTGCCGCGGCGGCTTTTTCAGCCATCAGGCGCTCTGCCTCGGCTTTCTCGGCCGCAACACGTTCTTCAGCTGCGCGGATTTCAGCAAGACGCTGTGCCTCGGCGCGCTCCTCTTCCGCACGTTGCCGTGCGGCGAGTTCTTCGGCTGCCCGCTGTTCGGCGGCAAATTTGGCCGAATCTTCCATGGCGGGACGCGCGCCCCAGTTTACCTCCGCCGGGGGCGGAGTCTGCATGCGACGGGGAACAAGAGGATCGCTGAGCGCCACGGATTTTCCCGGCGCGGCGGCTTCGGCAGACGACTTGCCACCGGACTTGCTGCCATCGGCGGCAGCGGCGGCCACGGCTTCCACGCCGTCAGCGGCGCTTTCAGGCATATCCAGACGTGGCGGCAGTGGCGCTTCGGAGTCCGCGTCCGATGCCGTCTGCAACGGCGCTTCGGCCACAAGCTGACCCTTCTGGTAGGCGGCCCGCATGCCAAGGTCACGCGGCGCCCATTCCATGCCGACAATGCGGAATTTCTTGTCATTGCCCCGCTGCCAGTAAAGACGGCGGACACCTTCGGTGGAAAGATTGGAGGCGGTATAAAACTGCTCGGACCAGGTGACCCAATAGCCAGGCCCCTCAAGCACATGGATTTTACGGTTGTAAATCTTGATAAAGCCGAGAATTTTGAACAGCCGTTCCTTGTTCAGCCGGAACGCGGCAAAGCTTTCGGTCATGGCCTTGCTGTAAGCATCGCCATCGTAAAATTCGAACATCTTGGGTGAACGCGCCGCCCAGGCGTTGCTCCATGCCTGCATGAGCCGCCGCAGTTCGCGGGCCGTGCCGTTATCCGGCTGCGGAACAGTCGTTTCGTCCAGCCGCTCAGCCAGCACCACCGGAGTTCCGGGCACAAGGCTCGGGCCGACCTCGTCAATTTCCTTGAGCCCGATGGCCACGCAGCCCCGCGTTGAAAGCGGTTCAATGCCCAGTCCCTTGCTGTGTATCCATATGCCGTGACCGGTCTTGCCACGCAGCTTGTCCACGGGATTGGGGTAGTTGAGCGTGTAGGCTATGCCGCCGTACTCCTTGAAATCCAGCCCGCTGGCTATCTTGTATTCCACAAAGTAGATGCCTTCGGGCGTGCGAAGGTCGTTGAGCACCTTTTTGTCACCGGTCAGCTGCCCGGTGGTGCAGGGATAGGTATAGCGAAGCTTGAGAGGGCTTTTTTTCTCAAAAAACATGAAGGTCTGACGGTTCTTGTCCACCGCGACCAAATGGGAAGGCAGGCCCTCGTTATACAGCGAAGCCTGCCAGTTGTCGGCGCGCGCATGCCCGGACGCGGCAAACACGCACAAAAGCGCCATTGCAAGGCCCGTCAGTACCCGCTGCGAAAAAAGCGAAACAAGAAAGACGGCAAAACGCCCGGCAGCACGCGGCAGGCAAGACGCTTGCGAAACACCGTCAGACGCAGCAGGCCCGGGGGCCGCCGCGCCAGATTCCGGCTGAGCAAGCTCAGCGCGCAAGGGCCACCAGTTCCGCGCGGGTGAAGAGGGCAAGCAGTTCATATCCCGCCTCACGGAGCTTTTCACGGCCGCCTTCCTCCCTGTCCAGAATGGCGCACACAGCAACAATGTTCAGCTCTGCGTCGCTGATCCTGTGACATGCCTTGAGCAGCGAACCGCCCGTGGTGACCACATCTTCCAGCATGGCAACGCGATCGCCTGCGTTAAAATTGCCCAGCCCTTCCACAAACTGCCCGGTTCCGTGGCCCTTGGCCTCCTTGCGAACCAGCAGGCCGTGCAGGGGCCTGCCCTGCTCATGCGAAATGACCGTGGTGGCCGAAACCAGCGGATCAGCGCCCATGGTCATGCCGCCCACGCCCCGGATATCAAGGTCCCGAAGCATGTGATTGAACAGCGTGCCGATGAGCCATGAGCCCTCGGCGTTCAGAGCCGTTACACGACAGTCAAAATAATAGTCGCTTCTGCGGCCTGAAGCCAGCATAAAATCCCCTTCGCGATAGGATTTTTCCACCAGCAGACGCGCGAGACGGCGCTTAAGTTCCATCATATGCTCTTGGGTGCAGACGCTCATTAACGACCTCGGCTAGGCCCGGGCGGGGCTTTCGGCAAACACGCGGGCAAAAATCTCGTCCTCGTGCTGCAGGTAATAGGAAGGATCAAAAAGCTCTTTCAGGGCGGCTTCGCCCAGACGGCTGCTCATATCGGCATCGGCCCGCACAAGGTCGGGGAAAGGCACGCGGCTTTCCCAGCTTTGCATGGCAAGACGCTGCACGGCCTCATAAGCCTGCTGGCGCGGCATCCCGCCGGAAACCAGAGCCGTGAGCACACGCTGCGAAAAATACAGGCCAAAGGAACGGTCCATATTTTCGCGCATGCGTTCGGGCTTGACCACAAGGCCGTCCAGAAGGCGCGTAAGGCGCGCAAGAATATAGTCGGCCAGAATGGTGGAGTCCGGCATGATGACACGTTCCACCGACGAATGACTGATGTCGCGCTCGTGCCAGAGAGCCTGATTTTCCAGGGCGGCAAGGGCATTGGTGCGCAGCAGGCGTGAAAGCCCGGTCATGTTTTCGGCCGAAATGGGATTCTTTTTGTGCGGCATGGCCGAAGAGCCTTTCTGCCCTTTGGCAAAGCCTTCTTCCACTTCCAGCACCTCGGTACGCTGCAGATGGCGCAACTCGACGCAAAGACGCTCTATGCCGCCGCCCAGAATAGCCAGAGAGGTGAAAAAGTGGGCGTAACGGTCACGCTGGATGATCTGGGTGGAGTGCGGGTCAACCCCAAGGCCCAGATGGCCCAGGGCGCGCGCTTCCAGTTCGGGCGACAAAAAGGCGTATGTGCCCACCGCGCCGGATATCTTGCCCACGCGCACGCTCTCAAGCCCGGCTTCAACCCGCGCCAGATGGCGCGAAAATTCAGCGTAAAAACCGGCCATCTTGAGCCCGAAACTGGTGGGTTCCGCGTGTATGCCGTGGGTACGCCCCATGCACAGCACACCCTTGTGGCGACGGGCCAGCGATTCGATGCTGCGCAGCAGCCCGCGCATGTCTTTGAGGATCAGCTCGCCCGCCTGCACCAGCAGCAGGGCATTGGCCGTGTCCACAATGTCGGACGAAGTGCAGCCCAGGTGGATATGGCGCGCGTCCGGCCCCACCTTTTCTTCGAGCGAGGTCAGAAAGGCGATGACGTCATGGCGGGTCACTTCCTCGATTTCAAGGATGCGATCCACATCAATGGCGGCCCTGTCGCAGATATTGGCAACGGCCTCGGCCGGAATCCGGCCCATTTCGCTCCACGCCCGACAAACGGCCAGCTCCACGTCAAGCCATGCCTGATAGCGGTTTTTCAAAGTCCAAATGCGGTTCATTTCCGGGCGGGTATAGCGTTCGATCATGGCAGCCTCATGAGTCCGTTTTGGCGGGACCGGCAGCAGGGGCCGGGGTTGCGGGAGCAGCCGCCGGAGCAGCGGCCGGTGCAGGTGTGGCCGGTGCGGCCGGCGTGGCCGGGGCAGCCGCTGTTTCTGAAGACGGGGCAGAGGAAGACGCTTCGGAAGACCCGCCTTCTTCTTTTATGCCCTTGCGATAGCCGTAGTCGTCAACGTACCAGCCGCCCCCCTTGAGTACAAAGGATGTCTGCGACATTATGCGCGGAGAGGCCGCGCCGCATTTGGGGCAAGGCTCTTCACCCTGATCCGAGGGGGTTTTTACCCACTCCTCAAACCTGTGCTGACACTTGGAACACTGATATTCGTAAATAGGCATGATCACACTAGCGCAGATTGATTTTGATGGTTACAGCGGCAGCGCCCCGTTGGCACACGGCGTGTGAACGCCCGACGCGTTCGGGGTGGCATGGGGGAGGTGTTTCACCTCATCCCCGCGCCGCCGCAAAGTGCGCCTGCGACAAAGCCCGCAGCATTCAACGGTGCGGCTTTTTACGCGCCGCCGGAGCATTTGTGCATCTGCAACAACAAATGCTCATCCGGCGGAAAGCGCCTGACTGAAAACCCTGCCCCGCCATTGCGGCAATGCTGCCGCTCGCCGGACAAACCGGCAAGGCCCACACGCAACGGAGCAAGAGCATGCGGACATGCCCCTGGGCATTGCGCATGCGAAAAGACCGCCGGGAGCGGTCCCGGCCAGTCTCAACTTGCCTACGTTGCAAGAGGGCTGCATGGGAGCAGCCCCCGGCAGGCCCCGGGGGCCTGAAAAAACCGGCGCGTCTGTTTGCCGCTCAGCGGCGCGGCAGCCACACAGGGACGGAGCCTTGCGCACTGCCAGAGCTGTCAGAAAAGTCCCGGCAACACGCCTGAAGCGGCGCACCCGGTCTTTTCCCTGACCCCGCAGAACGAAAAAAACGTTTTGCGGCAGCCGGTTATCCAGAAACAGTTACGCCTTGGCAGCGGCCTTGGCTTCACGCACGCGCTGCTTGAGGCGCTCTGCGCGGCGATGACGGCGACGGTCCAGTTCTTTCTTACGTTCGATTTTCTTATGAGCCATAATTCCCTCCGGGGTAAGCCCCATTGATATAAGTGGGTATTCATAGGCCCTTTCGGGCGCAAAGTCCAGTGCCGCGTAATGGGCATGCGGCGCGCAGGGCGAAAAAATACGCAAACCGCCAGAGCAATTTCACTTTGAAAGTGCTCTGGCCAATGCGTGAGCAGACGCCCGCCGCAGAGGCGCAAGCGCTGTCCGTTTGCGCTGTTGCGCGCCGGAGCGGGTGCTCTGAAAGCATTGAGGATGGACATTCACAATACGAAAATACTCCAGCCGCGCCACGTCACTGGCCTGCTACCGCCCGGTCGGCACGTCCTGCCTGTCAAAAAAACCGCTGACACCCTGTCCCACCAGCAGCTCATAATCTGCAAAACCGTGCGCTTCCAGAATTCGGCGTACTGGCTCCTCAAGGCGTTCCGGCAGAAACTGCGCCTGAAGCACTGGCTGCGGGGCCAGACGCAGGCGAAAATCACCCAGCCCGCAGCCCGTCCACGGCCCGGGGGCCGCACTGCCCTCCCCCGCCTGTTGCCCGCGGGCGGCACTGTCCTCTTGCGCGCCGCAGCTCAGGGCCGCAAGGCAGCTTTCAGCGCAGGCAAGGCGACGCAAGACATCTTTTTCCGGTGAAAGCCCATAGGCAAGACGGGTAAGCAGACAGGGGCGTGCGCGCTGATCCGGATTATCCAGCCTGACAGCGCGGGCTGCAGCCCGTATGGCGGCCTTGCTCATGCCCGCCTCGGCCAGAGGCGACAGCACTCCGGCTTCTTTCAGGGCGCGCAGTCCGGGGCGAAAGGCCGTGAGATCATCGGCGTTGCTGCCGTCACAGAGCAGGCGCGAACCGTGGCTGCCCTTGCCCGCCGGTGTCGCGCACCCCACCTCTTCGCTGTGGATGAGCGCCCGTGCAATGGCCGCCAGCAAGCCCTGCTTGCAGGCGTAACAGCGCTGACGGCTGTTGGCAGCCACCTCCGGCAGGGACAGGGGATCAAAGTCCACCACCAGCAGCGGCAAAGCCCTCGCGTCCGCCCAGGCCAGAGCCGAGGCGCTTTCTTCCGGCGGAACATGCGGGCCGCGCGCGTGGACAGCCAGCACGTCACATCCGCACAGCAGGGCGGCATGACAAAGAAAGCGGCTGTCGATACCGCCGGAAAAAGCTATGACCAGCGGCGGAAGACCCTGCAGCAGCCGGACCAGCTCTGTCGGCAGGGCTGATACCAGAGAGGACGCGGCCACAGAGGGCGGACTGCCGTGACTGGCGTCCTGCCCGCCGCGCTGATCGGCAGCATCGCGATTTTTCACCTTGTCTCCTGTACCGGAGCAACAGACACGCGGCCCCGCCAGGGGCCGCATCCGCCTGCGCAGTGCATCAGGCAACGCGCGCCTCTCGGTGGAGGCAGCCCGGCGCTACCAGGTCAGGCGCATCCGCGCCCCGTGGGCAGCCATATATTCTTTGCACTGGCGTATGCTGTACTGCCCATAATGGACAATGGAGGCAATGAGCGCCGCCGAGGCCCCGCCATCAGTCACGGCCTCCAGCATATGCCGGGGCTCGCCCGCCCCGCCGGATGCGATGACCGGCAGGGAAACGGCGTCGGCAATGGCACGGGTAAGCTTCAGCTCATAGCCGTCTTTCGTGCCGTCGGCATCAATGGAGTTGACGCACAGTTCTCCGGCTCCCAACTCCTGACAGCGTCGCGCCCAGGCGATGGCGTCCAGGCCCATGCGCTTGCGCCCGCCGTGGATAACTATCTCATATCCTGAAGGGATTTCTGGGCATTCCGGCACGGCCAGCACGTCCATCCCGACCACAATGGCCTGTGAGCCAAAGGCTTCCGCACCTTCACTTATAAGGTGGGGATTTTTCACTGCCGCCGAATTGATGGAGACTTTTTCCGCCCCGGCCAGCAACACGGCTCGCATGTCGGCCACACTGGAAATGCCGCCACCCACGGAAAAGGGGATGAAAATCTGCTCGGCCACGCGCTCCACAACATCCAGAAAAATGCCGCGCGCCTCGGCCGACGCCGTGATGTCATAAAAGACAATCTCGTCCGCCCCTTCCTCATAGTAGCGCCGGGCGCTTTCCACCGGATCGCCGATATCCTCATTGCCGACAAACTTGACGCCCTTGGTCAGGCGGCCGTTGCGCACATCAAGACAGGGGATGACCCGTTTACTGAGCATGGCGCGCCTCCTGCCGGGACTGACGGCAATATTCGTAAAAATTGTTCAGCAGGCGCAAGCCGGGTCTGCCGCTTTTTTCAGGATGAAACTGCGCGGCCCAGAGACCCTCGCGCCCGTAGAGGGAGCAGAACGTGCGCCCGTAAGTGGTGGTTGCCAGCACCAGCGACGGATCAGGCTCAACATGATAGCTGTGCACAAAATAATACTCCGCCGCGGCGTCGATGCCGTCCAGCAGAACGCAGGGGGCAACGGCCTCAAGGCTGTTCCAGCCCATGTGCGGAACCGGAGCCGCAGTGCCGTCCTCCTGCCGCATGTGGTCTTCAAAACGGCGGCAGACGCCCGGAACAATGCCGAGAGTTTTTACGGCATTTTCCTCGCTGCTTTCCAGCAGTATCTGGCAGCCCAGACAAATGCCGAGCAGCGGCTGCCCCCGGCGCACCACCTGGCGCAAAGCCGCGTCCAGCCCGGCTTCGACCAGCACGGACATGGCCTGCCCCGCTGCCCCCACGCCGGGAAAGATGATTCCCGCCGCGCTTTCAAGCATTGCCGGGTCGGCTGTTATGGCGCATGGTACGCCCAGATGCTCCAGAGCGCGGCGCACGCTTGTCTGATTGCCCGCCTTGTAATCCAGAATGACCAGCATGGTGCTTCCTTCATGGTTGTACGACGGCTCCCGCAGGAACACGTCAGGTGCGCTGAGAAGCGGCCAGCATACATTTTTGCGGGACGGCAGGCAACGCGCCATGCAGGCCGCACCGGCACGCGCCGATACGGTCAGCACGGCAGCACGACCAGCACGCGCCGGGCAAACTGTTTCGCGCCAGACATGTCTGACCGGTTTACGCCCGGCAGGCCGACTGTGCCCCCCGCTGTCAAAAGCCGCCCGGCGCTCCCAGCAGCGCGAGGCCTGGCAGGGCATTTTCGGCGCGCAACACAGCCCCCGCGCACGACGCCCACATAGGGCATAGTGACAAAATCAACATTCACGCTTATTATAAAAACCGTGAACATGAACCATCATATCCTGCTGTTTTTCATTAGTTTCATGTAACGTATTCTTGACAGATCGCGGAGGCCGTCATGTATTTTCCCACTGCCGGCATCGAATGCAATCCTCTTGCTCCTTTCGGCGCGGCCCTTTGCATTTCTTTTTTTACATCCATGGGCGGCATCTCCGGGGCATTTTTGCTGCTTCCCTTTCACATGAGCGTGTTTGGCTACGTGAACCCCAGCGTCAGCGCCACCAACCAGTTCTTCAACATTCTGGCCTGCCCGCCCGGCGTCTGGCGCTACTGGCGCGAGGGGCGGCTCATATGGCCGCTGGCCCTTACAGTGGCCGCCGGAACCTTGCCCGGAGTGTTTCTTGGCGCGCTCATCCGCGTCAACTGGCTGCCTGATCCGGACAAATTCAAAATTTTCGCAGGGCTTGTGCTGCTGTACGTGGGCGTGCGCATGGCCCGTTCTGCATGGAAAAGCCGTCCGACAGCGCAGCGAAACCCCGCTCCGCAGGGCACGGGCACTGCAACCACGCCCGAAAAAGACAGCATATGCGCGGGGCCTGACGCTCCCGCCGGTTGCTGCCGCGTGCTGGAATGGAACACTCGTCGGCTTGCTTTCGCCTTTCAGGAAAAAAAACATGTCATCTCCACGCCAGGGCTGGCGCTGCTGAGCCTTGTGGTGGGCCTTGTGGGCGGCGTTTACGGCATTGGCGGCGGGGCTATCATGGCGCCTTTTCTGGTTTCCTTTTTTGCGCTTCCGGTTTATGCCGTGGCCGGGGCCACCCTTTTTGCCACCTTTCTGACATCGGTGGCGGGAGTAAGCTTTTACTCGCTGCTGGCCCCCCTGTATCCCGGCACAGCCATTGCCCCTGACTGGCGGATGGGCCTGCTGGTGGGCCTGGGCGGCATGTGCGGCATGTATTTCGGTGCGCGCTGCCAGAAGCATGTGCCTGCAACGACACTCAAATGCCTGCTGGCCGCCATTTTGCTCTTTACAGCCCTGCGTTATCTGGGCCAAGCTTTTTAGCGGCCGCGCACCCCGATTCAGCGCGGCCCTTGCAAAGGACGCAGCATGAATCAAAGCTCGCGGCTGCCTGTCGGCCTTTTCGACTCCGGCATGGGCGGCCTCACCGTACTCAAGGCTCTGAACCGGCGTCTGCCCGGTGAAGACCTGCTCTATCTCGGCGATACCGCCCGCCTGCCCTACGGAACCAAGGGGCCTGACACCATCGTGCGCTATACGCTCAAGGCCGCGCAAAAGCTGGTGGACATGGGCGTCAAAATGCTGGTGGTGGCCTGCAACACGGCCACGGCCGCCGCCTTGCCGGTCTTGCGCGAGCACTTTGCCCCCCTGCCTGTTCTTGGCGTGGTGGAGCCGGGGGCGCAGGCTGCGGCGCAGGCCAGCCGCAACGGACATATTGTGGTGCTCGGCACAGAGGCTACCATTAACGGTGGCGCGTATCAGCAGGCCATAGCGCGCATCCGGCCCGAAGCCGTGGTGATGGGACGCGCCTGCAACCTGTTTGTTTCCCTCGCTGAAGAAGGCTGGATGGACGGCCCGCTGGTGGAAGGAGTGGCCCGGCGCTACCTGCAGGATTTTTTCTTCACCCCCGGAACAGACGGCAACGCTGACGCGAAACATGCCCGGCAGACCCCGGCCGCAGCCCCGCCACCCGACACCCTGCTGCTTGGCTGCACCCACTATCCCCTGCTGCAAGGCGCCTTGCGTCAGGTGGTCGGGCCGGATGTGCGCATTGTGGACTCTGCCGCCATTACGGCTCAGGTAGTGGCCGGGGAGCTGGCCCGTCTGGACGCGCTCCACCCCGAAACGCAGGCAGGATCACCCCATGCGCAACCGGCATGCCGCACCGGGCAAAGCCGCTTTCTGACCACAGACAATGTGGCCCGTTTTATCCGCACGGGCAGCCTGTTTCTGGGCCGCGAAATGGCCCGGAACGAAGTCACGCTGGTGGACTTGTAGGGCGTCATTTATTTTCAATCATTTCATCATGCTATTCTCGAAATTTTACGGCGTGCCGGGCAGGCTTGTGAAAAAAAATCAGCCCGTCAAGGACGAAAAGCCAGAGCAGGCGCGGCATTCAGTGCTTTTTCGTTGACAGGAAAACGCCGCTAACGTAATGAGTCTACAGTCTGACGGCGCTAAAAGCGTCACTGCCTGCAAATTCCCATGGCGCGCGTATGCCCGGGTCGGCATAGCGCGACTGCCCCATGCGCGAAAGGCCCGTCGGGCCACCTCCCCGGTCATTCCGATGTGCCGCCCGATATGGATAGTCAGGGAACAAACCGAAATCCTTTTATGGAGTAAGAATCATGACTAAAGCTGAGCTTGTCGAAAAAATCCATGCCAAAGCCGGCCTTCCCACCAAGGCCAAAGCTGAAGAAGCCCTTGACGCCGTTGTCGCCGCTCTGCGTGAAGCCCTTGCTGCGGGCGAATCCGTAACCTTCACCGGTTTCGGCAGCTTCAAGGTTGTGGAACGCGCCGCCCGCAAGGGTCGCAACCCCCGCACCGGCATGGAAATCACCATCCCGGCCAGCAAGGTTGCCAAATTCACGCCCGGCAAGGGTCTGAAAGACGCCATCAAATAAATTACGGCGTAGCAAGTTTTTTGACGGCGCGTTTCCAGACTGGACAATGCGCCGTCTTTTTTTCCGCAAAAATCTGCGCTGCCGGGGCAAGGACGGAATCAACGAACGGTTGCATATTTGCAGCCCCGTGTATTGAGTTTCCGCCCGGAATACATTACTAGCAGTGCTGGCACTGAAGTGCCCACCCTGTGGAGGGGTGGCAGAGCGGTTGATCGCGGCGGTCTTGAAAACCGTTGAAGGTGTGAGCCTTCCGGGGGTTCAAATCCCTCCCCCTCCGCCATGATAGTACAAGAAGCCCGGGCGCGCATGCGCCGGGGCTTCTTTTTTGCCGTCCGCGCATTGGCCGGGAGCTTGTGAAAATACGGCGCATGTCGCAACGCATGCTGAGTTGTTGCGAAATCGTGCAACAACAGGTAAGATGAATAATTCTTTTTAACGTAACAGCGATCTGAGCGGCGCCACGCCCTCAGGCTGCTGCCATGCGCCGTCAGGCCGGACATTTGCTGTTCCCGGCCTGGCGAAGTGCTGCACCTGTGCAGGCATGGCGTGCTCATTCTCTTTTTCTAACCATGCACCATCAGGCCCTCCCCACCAGCAAGAGCATTCCGCCAATGCGCCCACAGGCATTCCGGCCCCTGAAAGCCCGGCGTGTCAGGCACACCGCAGCGGCGGAAATTTTTGCGCTCTTTCTCATGACAGCGCCTGAGCACAGGCCCGGAAACGTCCTTCACGAATCTGGCTGACAGCCCCATTAACGGCGGCACGTCCACTACCCCCCAGCAACAACCAAAACAGTCCTGTATCGCCGCCCGGCGGGAGCAGTTGCCCGCCCACGGCCGGAGAATCACATGTTCAAAAACATCAGCATCGCCCAACGGATCACCTGTTTTGTCGCTCTGATGATAGCCATGGTCATCGCCATGGCGGTTCTGTCCTTTTTCATGACCAGCAGCGTCATCAAAGAAGGAACCTCGGTTGCCAGAAACCAGCTGCTGGACTCGCAGCGCGCACGCATCAAGGACGTCACCCAGGCATCAGCGCTGGGACTGGCTGCCATGACCAGAGGCCTGCCCCAGCAGGAGCAGTTGCGCGTTATTGCCGATTATGTCGAAAAATCCCGCTTTGAGGACGACGCCTCCGGCTATTTTTATGTCTATGAGGGCACTGTCAACGTGGCCCATCCCACGCAAAAGCAGCTTATCGGCAAAGACCTGTCCGGCACTGCCGACAAGCAGGGCGTTCGCTATGTGGTAGAGCTGAACAAGGCGGCGGCAAAAGGCGGCGGCTTTGTGGATTTTGTCTTTCCCAAGCCCGGTGCGGGCGACGTTTTCAAACTTGGCTATGCGGAAAAGATAGCGGGCACGCCCTACTGGATCGGCACAGGCGTGTACATCGACAATGTGGACAAAGAAGAACACCGGCTGCACGACACCATGGACAGCCTGCTCACCCGCACTCTCGGCACGTATGGCGGCGGTTTTCTTGCGGCCCTGCTGCTGCTTGTGATCCCCCTTTCCTACCGGCTGGCAACGTCCATCACCCGGCCCCTGGCAAAAATCACGGGGCAGGCCCGCGCCGTGGCCGCAGGCAATCTTGAGGTAACAATCACTCCTGACGGCAAGGACGAAATCGCCCTGCTTGAACAGGCATTGCGCGACATGGTGGACAAGCTGAAAAAGCTGCTCAGCGAAACGGCCGCCAAAGGCCGTCAGGCTGACGAGGCCGCTCAGGAGGCCAGAATCGCTCAGGGTCAGGCCGAACAGGCCGGGCGCGAGGCACAGGCACGAGCAGACGCCATGCTTGTGGCCGCCGACAGGCTGGAGCAGGTGGCGCATGCCGTGAGCACCGCGTCCACGCAGCTTTCCATCCAGATCGAGCAGTCTGACAAGGGCGCCATGGACTCTGCCCAGCGGCTCACCGAGGCCGCCGCAGCCATCAACCAGATGAACGCCACGGTGCAAAGCGTGGCCCAAAATGCCACCCAGGCTTCCACAAGCTCGCACGACACCCGTGAAAAAGCCATGGCCGGAGCACATATTGTGGAACAGGCCGTGCGCAGCATCGGGCAGGTACACGAAGTATCGCAGCGCCTGACGGAAAATATGGGCCAGCTCAACGATCAGGCACAGGCCATCAGCAAGATCATGAATGTCATCTCCGATATCGCGGACCAGACCAACCTGCTGGCCCTCAACGCCGCCATTGAGGCCGCCCGCGCCGGTGACGCCGGACGCGGCTTTGCCGTGGTGGCCGATGAAGTGCGCAAGCTGGCCGAAAAAACCATGGCCTCCACCCACGATGTGGGCGCGGCCATCACGTCCATTCAGGCGAGCACGGCCAAAAGCATGACCGCGATGGAAACAGCCACGGAAGAGGTAAGTCAGGCCACGGAATTCGCCAATCAGTCCGGTCAGGCTCTGGAAGAGATCGTCAGCACGGTGGAGGCCACGGCCGATCAGGTCAATGCCATTGCTGCGGCCAGCGAACAGCAGTCCGTTGCCAGCGAGGAGATCAACCGCTCCATCACCACAGTCAATGATGTGGTACACCAGACCGCTGAAGCCATGCACGAGGCGGCCCTTGCCGTCAGCGACCTGGCCCGGCAGGCGCAGAATCTCAGTGTGCTCATTGGCGACATGAAAAAATAGCAGCGCCCGGCGCAAAAAAGCCCCGCCGACTGTCAGCAGTCGGCGGGGGCTTTTCATTTCTTCTCAGTGGGTTTTGGCTTTTCCCAATACGCCCGCTGGCCCGCAACGGCACAAGGCCGCCCTTTCAAAAACAGGACAACGATATCGGGGAGAAGCTGAGGCAGGTTTGAAGTTTTTTCTGTGGTGGCCGCCCTGACAGCCCGCTACGCGGGCCATGCTGCAAAAGCGGAGAACAGGCAGCAGATGCCGCCATGAAAAACAGGCGTCAAAAGCAGGCCGACTGCCGGAAGCTTTCCGGCAGGGCCGGGCGGGGCCGGTGCGGGCCGGGAGACCCTACTCCTCAAGCCAGGAGTCGTCTTCAAGCACCGTATAGCCGCGAACAACAAGATAGCTCACGCCATCCGCCTCTTCGAGCTGCCCGGAAACCTCCACGGGAAGACTCACTGCATCATCCAGATCCACGCCAGCGCCGCGCGGCACGATGCGGTATTCCACATCGTCCTGAACCACGGCCACCCTGGCCTGCCGCGCATCCACAGAGCGTGGCATCGCCGTAACATACCCTTTGATGGTAATGGAATTCTTGTTCATACGCTGTTATATTGCCTTTAATAATCCGGTTTTTTTCGCTATAGCGCCTTTTATGCCGCGATGCAAGAACTCTTGCCCAGCTGCAGCCGCTTTTCTTTTGCACCCGGAATATCGGCCTGTGCCGCCACTTTTTGGCATTTTTTCAGGCATGCGCCTCATGCCTGAAGCCAGCGACAACAGCAGGCTTGCAGAAAGCCCGCCCCCGGCTACCTCTCAGGGGCTTGCGCATGCCACACCCTACAGCCCGTGCTTTTTCATAAGCTCATACCAGTGCCCGCGCGAAACCCCGGCCATGCCGGCGGCCCTGCACGCGTCGCCGTTGCTGACGCTCCATACGCTGCGCACATAGGCTTCTTCGGCACGGGCTTTCCACTGACGCAGATCCGGCAGTTCATCGCTCCCCCCGCCCGCAGAGGGCAGAGCGAACGAGCCGGACGGACCGTTAAAACCGGCAGGCATCAAGGCTCCGCCCGGTACGCTGCCCGCAGCCTCCACAGCGCCCACATCCGCCCCCCGCCCCATGCGGCGGCGCGCCTCGTCCACACGCACGCGCGTGGGCAGATGCGCGGGCAAAAGCTCGTCCCCCTGCCCGGCCGCCAGACAGGCGCGCTCAACACTGTGGATCAGCTCGCGCACATTGCCGGGCCAGGCATATTCCATAAGCACGTCCAGCATGGCATCGGGCACGGCCTTGGGGGGCAGGTCGTTGCGCAGGCAAAAACGGCTTGCGGCCTGCCGGGCCAGCGCCGGGATCTCGTCCCTCCGCTCACGCAGGGGCGGTATGGTAATGGTCAGCCCCTGAAGCCGGTACAGCAGGTCAGCACGAAACGTTCCTTCACGGGACATGCCTTCAATATCCCTGTTGGTGGCGGCCACAAGGCGAAAATCGCTGCTGACCTCACGCACGTCACCCACCGGCCTGAAGCGCCGCAACTCCAGCGCGCGCAAAAAGGCCCCCTGCATGGCCTGCGGCAGGTCACCCACCTCGTCAAGGAAAAGCGTACCTCTGTTGGCCGTCAGCAACAGCCCTTCCCGTGCGCGGTCGGCCCCGGTAAACGCCCCACGGCTGTGGCCGAAAAGGTGGCTTTCCACAAGATTTTCCGGCAGCGAGGCGCAGTCTACGGTAACAAAAGGCCGGGCGGCTCGCGGGCTGTTGCGGTACAGCGCCTTGGCGAAAACCTCCTTGCCCACCCCTGTTTCGCCAAGCAAAAGCACATTGACCTCGCTTTGCGCCGCCTGAGCCAGAAGTTTGAGGGCGCGGCTCATGCCCATGCCCGTGCCGAGGACATGACCGCTGTCCACCAGTAGCGACTCCGGCCCGGGAATCCGGTTTTCGCGAAAGGTCAGCACATGGCGCAGGCACTGCTCGATATCCCGCACCTTGAGCGGCTTGGTCAAAAACTCCCAGGCCCCTGAGCGCAAAGCCGCCTCAGCGGCATCGCCATCGCCGTGTCCCGTAATGATGACCACATCAGGCATGCCGGGCAGATGGGCAAAGTCGCCCTGCCACTCAAGGCCGTTGCCGTCGGGCAGCCAGACGTCAAGCAGCACCACGTCCACCCCCTGACGGCCAAGCTCCAGCCCCCGGCTGACGCTTTCGGCCAGCAGAACCTCATGGCCCATGCGGGTGCACACCACTTCGGCCATTGTGCGCATGAGGGCTTCATCATCCACCACCAGAATGCGGGCCATCAGCACGCTCCTTTCTGTGACGTCACACTGGTGCAAAGAACAGCTTCGGCACTGTCCGCCATGTCTGCGTCTTCCAGGTCTTCATTGTCCGGCGCTTCGTCAAGCAGCTGCAAAGCCTCGCGCATGGCGCGGCGCATACGTTCCACGGATTCCCAAAGGGACTTGTCGTCAGCTGTTTCCGCCTCTCCCGCGCACTTGCGCAAAAGGTCAAGGCGCATGACTCCGGCGGAGTTTTTTACAGCATGGGCCAGACGCCGCAGGGTTGCGCTGTCCCCGGCATCCTGGGCCGCCTGCACATGGGCTTCCCTGTTGCGCAGGTCCTGACAGAGCACACGCGCCAGACGGCGCAGCAGGTCCTCGTCATCGTCAAGCGCAGCGAGAGCTTCCGACCGGTTCCAGGCTGCGTGTTCGCCACTGGCATCTGAAGCGCCTGCGGAAACCGGCGCAGGCGCCATGGCTCCACCCGGCCCTGAGGCAGCCTTGGCGCGGACAGGTCCCACGCCTTCAAAAAGCAGGGCGGCCAGCTCATGGCGCAGGCTGGAAAACGTCAGCGGCTTGAGCAGAACCCGGTCTGCCCCCAGACTTTCGCAAATACGCCTGTCTTCGGCGTTCAGCGCGGCGGTATAGATAACGATCCGCTGCCCGGCCGGGGCGCAGGTGCGCCCTTCGCGCACGGCCCGCAGAACCTCCAGCCCGCTCACGCCGGGCATGCGCGAATCCAGAACCACCAGATCCCAGGGTCTTTCGCACAGGGCGGCCAGGGCTGCGCTGCCGTCTTTTGCCATGCACACTCGCGCGCCTTCGGCACGGAGCATATGCTCCATGATATATCTGCTGGCCTCGTTATCTTCGGCCACAAGAATGCGGCAGCCTTCAAAACAGGGGCCTTTCGGGCCATCTGCCGTTCCGCGGGCCGTCAAGCCATTGCCGCAGTCTTTCCCGGAGCTGACGCAGCCGGTCTGCCCGCCGGAATCGCGCCTTGCACCGGAAACTCCGGCGGGGCTGTCACTCTGGTCCGCAGCGTTGCCGGCAGCTTCGGCGGCTTCAGCAGCTTCGGCGGCAGCGGCAGCAGGTTCTGCACCCGCGGCACTGGCTGCGGCGGCGCGCCGACTCGTGTTTCCCCTGTCAGGCCCTGTATCAGCCGGTGACGCACCGTCGGCCTTACCGCCCAATGGCCCACGGCCCGCCCCGGATTCCATATCCGGGCCGTCATGCGGCAGATGCAGGCAGACCTCAAGGGCAAAGCAGGCTCCGCTGCCCGGAGAAGACTCCACACTGACATCACCGCCCATGCAGCGCGCGATGGTGCGCGCGATATGCAGGCCAAGGCCCGTACCCGGCGCCCCCGCAGCGTCGCTGCCACGCTGGAAGCTTTCAAAAATGCGCTCGGCGTCTTCTTCGGGCAGTCCCGGCCCCGTGTCCTGCACCAGAATTCTGAGGCGCAGACGGCTGGAGCCGTCTTCGATCTTTTTGCCCGCATGCATTCCGCCCGGTTGCACACAGATGCGCACCCGGCCCAGCTCGGTAAACTTTACGGCATTGCTCACAAGATTGCCCAGAGCCTGACGCAGGCGAAAACTGTCTCCGGCAACGGCGTCCGGCAACGTGCGGTCCACATCCAGATCAATATCCAGTCCCTTGGCCTCGGCAACAGGACTGTACAGGGCCACACAGTCGGCCAGACAGGAGCGCAGGCTGAACGGCTCCGTGCGCAGATGCAGAACGCCCTGTTCCAGGGTCGCGTGATCCGTAATGTCGCGCACCATTTCCAGCAGGGCGCTGCCTGCCTGAGTAAGATAGCGCAGGGCCTTTTTTCGGTCCCGCGCCGCCACGTCCGGCCGCTGCAAAAGCTCGCTCATGCCCAGAATGGCCGTGAGCGGCGTGCGCATGTCGTGGCTCAGGCGCGCCATGAAGGCACTTTTCATGCGGCTGGCTTCTTCGGCCAGCCAGCGCCGCCGTGTCAGGTTGAGCGTCAGCCCGCCGATGGCCAGCACGCCGGTCAGCGCCAGCAGGCCATAAAGCATGCGCATGTTGCGCTGCTGCAAGGCCGCATTGTGCAGATACGCCTCGCCGTCCTGACTGACGCTTATGCCTCCGAGCACCTCGCCCACATTGCGGCTGACGTGACAGCGCAGGCAGCTCTGCTGCGCCACAAGCACGCTGAGAAGACGCAGCTTTCCGTGGCTGCCCGGCCGGGGTGCGCTGAAAACCTCACGCGCGCCCACGGTACACTGGCTCAGGGCCTCATTTTCCCAGGCGTCGGCCAGATTTTCCGGCCGCAGGGGCATATTGCTGATAATGCCGATCTCTATGCCCGGCTCGGAGTTGCGCTCGGCCAGCTGACGGCTCATGTAGGCGGGATTGATAAGAACCAGAGTGCGGCCGTCATCGGCGGCGATGGTGCGCTCCCCTTCCGGCAGCCACGGATTGGGCCTGCCGTACTCGCTTTCAAGCACATAGACCCCGCCGTGGGCGGCATTCCAGTTGCGGGCATCCAAAAGCTGCCGCGCCACAGTGGAAAGTCTTGTGTGTTCCAGTTCAAGCCGATGGGCCTCATCAACGCGCAAGGCCTGGCGGTACAGGCCTGTCGTAAAAACGAGCCATAAAAAACACGCCAGCAAGGGCAACCAGATAGCGGAACGATTTTTTTTATTGTATAGAGAAACCATAATGACCTCGGAAAGAGGTGTTGCGTGCTCACAGAGTTGTCATAATTTTCTGAATCCTGTCATGTTTATCTGAACAACTCAATCCCGCCAAGCGCCTTCAAAAAACATAATTTTGCAACATATTGTAATAAAAGAATTTTTTATTTGTGCTTTTTTATACACACTGGTACGCTTCTTGAAACGCTGAAAAAATATTTCGTCCGCCGCAGTGGCGGCACGGAAGGGCGGTCTGCCTGAATCCAATGACCGCCCGGCGGCCGCAGGCTGCCTGCGCCCCACCCGGGCGAAATCCGGCCCTGAAGAGCGGTCTTCAGGGCGCATTTGCACTAGGAGCGAGCGAAGGAGGCTCTATGGGTACACCCCGCAATGGACCCTGGCTGAAGTGGCTGTTGGGCGGCGTTGCGGCGGGCGTGGTACTAATGGGAGTTCTGGCCTATGCCATGACAACCACTGACCAACGGCCGTTTTGCGCCAGTTGTCATATCATGCAGGAGGCTGCCGTGACCCAGAAAATGGGAACACACGCCAATCTTTCCTGTAATGACTGCCATGCCCCGCACAATCTTTTGGTCAAGCTGCCGTTCAAGGCGCAGGAAGGGCTGCGCGACGTGGTGGGCAATATTATGGGACACGACATTCCGCGTCCCCTGAGCTTGCGCACCCGCGACGTGGTGAACGCGAACTGCAAGGCATGCCATACCCAGACCAACATCAACGTAGCCAGCATGGATGCCAAGCCTTATTGTGTGGACTGCCACAAGGGCGTGGCCCACATGCGCATGAAGCCCATCAGCACAAGGACGGTAGCCTATGAATAAGCGAATTGTGACCACGGCCCTGGCGTCGGCCATGCTGCTGGGCGTAGTTTTGCTCAGCGGCTGTCAGGATGTTTCCACGGAGCTGAAGGCCCCCAAATACAAAACGGGCATTGCTGAAACGGAAACCAGAATGTCGGCCTTCAAGGGCCAGTTTCCCCAGCAGTATGCTTCGTACATGAAGAACAACGAAGACAAGATCATGACCGACTACAAAGGGTCGGTTCCCTATCACAAGAATGATAATGTGAACCCCCTGCCCAAGGGCTTCAAGCATGCCCAGCCCTATCTGAAAAATCTCTGGCTGGGCTATCATTTCATGTATGAATATAATGAAACGCGCGGCCACACCTACGCCATTGACGACTTTGTCAACATTGACCGCATCAACCGCTTCGCGGCCGACGGCAAGGGCAACCTGCCCGCCACCTGCTGGAACTGCAAAACCCCCAAGATGATGGAATGGGTGGCCCAGTACGGCGACAAGTTCTGGTCTATGGACGTCAACGAATTCCGCGCCAAAGACAAAATCAGCGCGCATGACGAAACCATAGGCTGCGCCAACTGTCACGATCCAGCCACTATGGAACTGCGCCTCTACTCCGAACCGCTCAAGGACTGGCTCAAGCGCAGCGGCAAGGACTGGCAGAAGCTGAGCCGCAACGAAAAGCGCACCCTGGTCTGCGCCCAGTGCCACGTGGAATACTATTTTACCCACAAGGACAACGGCCCGGCCGCAAAGCCCGTATTCCCCTGGGATAACGGCTTCAACCCCGAAGACATGTACCAGTATTACAAGGGTCACGGAGCCAAGGGCCCCGACGGCAAGCCCGGTCCCTTTGTGGACTGGGTACACGCTGCCTCCAAGGTTCCCATGATCAAGATGCAGCACCCCGAATACGAAACCTTCCAGGATGGTCCCCACGGCGCGGCCGGCGTTTCCTGCGCGGACTGCCACATGCAGTACGTGCGTGAAGACGGCAAAAAGATCTCCAGCCACTGGATGACCTCGCCCATGAAGGATCCTGAAATGCGCGCCTGCCGCCAGTGCCACGCCGACAAGACCGGCGAATACCTGCGCCAGCGCGTGCTGTACACCCAGCAGAAGACCTTTGACGAGCTGCTCAAGGCTCAGGAAATGTCCGTCAAGGCTCACGAGGCCGTGCGGCTTGCCAATGCCTATGAAGGCCACCGCGCCGCCAACTACGAAGCCCTTATGGCCGAAGCACGCGAAATGGTACGCAAGGGCCAGCTGTTCTGGGACTACGTTTCGGCTGAAAACAGCGTGGGCTTCCACAACCCGGCCAAGGCTCTTGATACGCTCATGACCAGCATGGAATGCAGCCAGAAGGCCGTTGACCTCGCCACCGAGGCCACTGACTTCGGCATTGCCCCCGCTCTTGCCGGGGACATCAAGAAGCTGGTTCCGCCCATCCTTACGCTGAGCCGCAAGCTCCAGCAGGACCCGGAATTCCTCAAGCAGAATCCCTGGACCAAGCTGCTGCCCGCGCTGCCCAAGGCCCAGCAGGTATGGGAAGGCCAGGATCGCCTGACTTCGCAGGCCGGACAGGACAAGTAAGCTTCACTCAGCCATAACCTCCGGCGGGCAAAAGCCCGCAAACAACCCCGCCCGGCGATGCCCCGCATCGCCGGGCGGCCTGTTTTTCCTCCCCGCGGTGCTCTGTCCGCCGCGCAAGAACAGGGATGCCCGCGGGGAACGCCCTGCGGCTCTTGCCTGCTGCCGCCATCTTTTCTATACATGACAAAGACAGTCCGAAAACAGACACAGTGTCGCGCGTTCAACCACCCTACTGACGCCGCCTCCCGCGTGGGCGGCGCGCAAGCGAGGCAAGACCCATGAAAAAGAAACTGGAACCCGGCCTTTCCGCGACATCCGAAATCACGGTCAGCGAAGCCATGCTGGCCTGTAACGTGGGCAGCGGGCTGGTGGAAGTTTTTTCCACAGCCATGATGATCGCATGGATGGAGGCCACGGCCGTGGCCGCAGTGCAGGAAGTGCTGGATCATGAGGGTTCTGGCATGACCACCGTGGGTACAAAGGTGGACATTTCGCACATGGCCGCCACCCCCTGCGGCATGAAGGTCACCTTTAACGCCGAGCTTGTGGGCATGTCTTCCAACGGCAAGGGACTGACATTCAAGGTCAGCGCCCGCGACGAGGTCGGGCTTGTTGGTGAGGGGCTGCACGAGCGCGTGGTAGTGCACAAAGAAAAATTTGAAAGCCGCACCCGCGACCGGCAGCACTGCGGCTGCTGATGCAGGGCAGCGCGCGGGCGGCGCGCCGCAGCATGGGCACTGCGCGTCACGGACGCTGCAAAAAGATCAGAACCGTTCCAGAGCAATTTCACTTTGAAATTGCTCTGGCGGCTGCGTGAGCAGACGTTCGCTACGGAGGCGTAAGCGCAGTTTATCTGCGCGGTTAAACGCCGAAGTGAGCGTGCCTTAAACTTTGAGAATGTATATTCTCAAAGTTAATCTGCTCTATTTGAGGCCGCTCTGGCGGCAGCGTGAGCAAGTGCAATCCATCTGCCCGGTTAAGCCCGGAAACGAGCGTGTGGCAGAGCATTTTCGCATTGAGAATATCCATTCTCAAGTCTGATCCCTGTAGCAGATCAGTAGGCTTTCGCGATAAAAATTGCTATCCTGCCTTGTCCGCACAGCCGGACACAAGGAGAAAACCATGAGCGACCTTACTTTCATAGGCATATCCGGCAGCCTGCGCCGCGCGTCCCGCAATACCGGCCTGCTGCGCTGCTGCGCCGCCCACCTGCCCGAAGGCGTACGCATGGAAACGGCAGACATTTCCGCTCTGTCGTTTTACAATCAGGACATTGAAAAGCCCCAGGCCGTCAAAGACCTTGTGGCCCGTGTGACCGCAGCCGACGCTCTGGTGCTGGCCTGCCCCGAATACAACTACTCGCTGGCTCCGGCCCTGAAAAACGCCCTGGACTGGCTCTCGCGTGAGCCTGATCTTGCCCCGCTGACCGGCAAGGCCGTGTGCATCGTCGGCGCGGGAGGCGGCATGGGCACAAGCCGCAGCCAGTACCACCTGCGTCAGGTATGCGTCTACCTGAACCTGCATGTGCTCAACAAGCCCGAGCTGTTTTCCAATGCGTTCAGCGCCTGCTTTGACGACAAGGGCGATGTGCAGGACGAGGGTCTGACCAGACAGGTTACGGATGTCATGCAGGCCCTTGCCCAATGGACGCGCCAGCTGCGAAAATAGGATCCGTTTGCTGACGCCTGCTGTTTTGCCCTCTGTAGCGCCGCTGCCTGTGTTCCTGTCCGCACTGCAACAGGGCACGGGCAGCGGCGGCATCCCTTTTTTCGACCGCCTGAAACCGTGGCAGGCTCTGCCCGCCAGCCCGCAATACTTGCGGGCGCAAGCCGCGCGCAGACCGCGCAGGGCAAAAAAAGCACAAAGGAACAATGCATGAACATGCTGCGCAAAGCTCTGGAGCGGGGCCTTACCCCGGCCAATGTGATCAGCTATCTGTGCCTCCAGATCATGACGCGCTGGGGGCGCTTCTGGGGAACCCTGCGCCTGCGCTGCAAGGCTGCGCTTGTGGGCGTGTCCGTTGGTCAGGGCGTCAGCGCACACGGCCCTGTGGGGCTTATGCGCTGGCCGGGCAGCCATATTTCCATCGGCGCGGGGGCAAGCCTCATTTCCTCCTGGCGTCGGGCTACGGCAGCCGCGCTGGCAAGCCCCGTGCGCCTGCGCACCTTTGGCCCCGGCGCGCGCATTGAGGTGGGGCCGGGCGCGCAGCTCAGCGGCACATCCATAACGGCCCGTTCCACCGTCATCAGCATCGGGCGTCAGGTTCTGCTGGCCCCCAACTGCATTATTGTAGACTCGGATTTTCACGCCCACTGGCCGCCCGAAGCACGGGCCACGGAACCGGGCATGGAAGGCGACAGGCCCGTAACCATCGGCGATTACGCCTGGATCGGCCTGAACTGCATCATCCTCAAAGGCGTGACCATTGGCGAGGGAGCCATTATCGGCGCAGGCAGCGTGGTTACCCGCGATGTGCCGCCCCGCAGTCTGGCCGCAGGCTCTCCGGCGCGGGTGCTGCGTCAGCTTGCCCCCGGCGAAAGCCGCGCGGCATCCGCCGACCCTGCAAGGCCCCCTGAAACCGGCACTCTCCCCGGAGCAGCCCGGAGCTAGAATGTATCCATACATGTCCGTGGGTTCCTACATCGCCGCCTTGCTGGCATCGGAAAGGCTGGGCGGGCAGGTCACCTGCCACCGCCTGCTGCCCGCATCCGACGCCGAGTATGCGCCCACGCGCCTGCCGTGGCCCACGGCCATAAGCCGCACCCTGGAGCAGCGCGGCATCTCCGGCCTGTACAGCCATCAGGCTCTGGGGACAGACCACATCCGCGCCGGCCATTCCATTGTGGCAGCCACCCCCACAGCCAGCGGCAAAAGCCTCATTTACAACCTGCCTGTGCTTGAGCGCCACCTGCGTGATCCTGACGCGCGCGCCCTGTACCTTTTTCCGCTCAAGGCTCTGGCCCAGGACCAGCTTGCGGCCTTCAACGCCCTCACCGACGCATGGCCCAAGGACGCCCGCCCTTCCGCCGCCCTGTATGACGGCGACACCACTGACCACTTCAGGCGCAAAATACGGCGCGACCCGCCCACGGTGCTCATAAGCAACCCGGAAATGCTGCATCTGGGCATCCTTCCCCATCACGAGCAATGGGCGGCCTTTCTGGCCGGTCTTACCCATGTGGTGGTGGACGAGGCCCATACCTACCGGGGCGTGTTCGGCGCGCACATGGCTCAGGTTTTTCGGCGGCTCAACCGGCTGGCCGGGCGCTACGGGGCAAAGCCGGTCTATGTGCTGTGCACGGCCACGGTGGGCAATCCCGGCGAACTGGGCGCAGCGCTCACTGGCGCGGCATGGCCGGTGGACAGCCCGGAAAGATACCCTGCCGGACAGACAGGCGGACAGACTGGCAGGCAGAATGACGGACAGAATGCCGGGCAGGCCGGGGGGCAGACTGCGAACAACGCTCAAGGGCAGACGTCCCCTGCAACGGCCGCTGCCACAGTCCTGCGCACCGGTATCCCCGGTGGCATCCCCGGCGGCACAGCCCGCAACATGCCCGGCTGCCACGCCCCGCAGCACGCCTCTGCGCTGCCGCCGCCCGTGGTCATTGACCGATCCGGCGCGCCGCAGGGCCCACGACACTTTGTCTTTCTCAACCCCGAACAAAGCCCGGCCACGGCGGCCATCGACCTGCTCAAGGCGGCTCTGGCCCGCAATCTGCGAACCATCGTCTATTGCCGTTCGCGGCGCATGACAGAGCTGATCAGCCTGTGGGCCGGGCAGTCCGGCCCGTTTGCCAGCCGCATCTCGGCCTATCGCGCGGGTTTTTTGCCCGAAGAACGCCGCAGCATCGAATCCCGCATGGCCAGCGGCGAACTGCTGGCCGTGGTCAGCACCAGCGCTCTGGAACTGGGCATCGACATCGGCGGCCTCGATGTCTGCATTCTTGTGGGCTATCCGGGCACGGTCATGGCGACCCTGCAGCGCGGAGGGCGTGTGGGCCGCGCACAGCAGGAGTCCGCCGTTATCATCGTAGCGGGCGAAGACGCGCTGGACCAGTACTTTGCCCGTAATCCCGAAGACTTCTTCAGTCGCCCCGCGGAAAAGGCCGTGGTCAATCCAGACAATGAGGTCATTCTGGCCCGGCATCTGGAATGCGCCGCCGCCGAAATGCCCCTGCGCCCCGGCGAAGCCATGCTGGCAAGCCCGGCAGCCACCGCCGCCGCCCGCGCGCTCAACGCACGGGGGCTGCTGCTCCAGTCCGCAGACGGCGCGCAGCTCATGGCCTCACGCAAGCGACCCCAGCGTCACGTTGACCTGCGCGGCACAGGGCAGACCTTCAGCATTGAAGACGGGCAAGGGCATATCATCGGCTCTGTGGATGGTTTTCGCGCATGGCGCGAAACACATCCCGGCGCTGTCTACCTGCACCGGGGCCGCAGCTACATCATCGAAGAAATAGATTCGGGCCGCGCCCGCATTGTTGCCAAGGAAGCCAAAGTGGGCTGGTTTACCCGCACGCGCGGGCAAAAAACAACTGATATTCTTGAAGAAACAGAGCGTGTCTCTCTGGGGCGCGTTCTGGTCTGCCGTGGGCGGCTGCGCATTATCGACACCATAACCGGCTATGAAAAGCGCTCCACCACTGGCAACCGCCTGCTCACCATCACGCCGCTGGAAGCCCCGCCCCAGGTTTTTGAAACCGAAGGCATGTGGTTTGTCATACCGGACAGTATCCGCGCCGTACTTGAAGAAAACTTCATGCACTTCATGGGCGGCATCCACGCGATGGAGCACGCGGCCATCGGCATGCTGCCCCTGCTCATCATGGCCGACCGCAATGACTTTGGCGGCATATCCACACCCATGCACATCCAGCTTGGCCTGCCCGCCGTCTTTATTTACGACGGCCTGCCCGGCGGTGCGGGCCTGACTCGGCATGCGTTTTCCGATGCCCGCGCCCTGCTTGAAGCCACCTGCAGAACCGTGGCCTCCTGCCCGTGTGAAGACGGCTGCCCCTCCTGCGTGCATTCGCCCAAGTGCGGTTCGGGCAACAGACCCATCAGCAAACTGGCCGCGCTGGAACTTTTACGCCAGCTGCTCGCTCAGGGCTGCGAGGGTGACCATCTGCTGGAGACACTGGTCACAAGCCCGTCACCACCGCGCCCGGAGCTGGATTTTTTTGCGGCAGGGGATGTGGCTGCGCCGTCTGCCACGCCCGTCACGCCCGCACCCGGCTTTACGGCCGAGGGCGCAGGCACTGCCGCCCACGACCCTGCCGCCGGCAACGAGGCCGACACCATGACAGACCTTCTGCCCCATACGCCCGTAGCACCGCCCGCACACTTTCTGGTTTTTGACGTTGAAACCCGCCGTGCCGCTGCCGAGGTGGGCGGCTGGCATAAGGCCGACCGCATGGGCGTGAGTGTGGCAGTGGCATACGACAGCCGCGCCGACGATTTTTTTTCCTACAGTCAGGACGAATTGCCCGCGCTGTTTGAACGCATGCGTGCTGCGGGCCTTGTGGTGGGTTTCAACAGCCTGCGGTTTGACTATGCCGTGCTGACGCCCTTTGCGCCCTTTGACCTGCGCGGCCTGCCGAGTCTGGACCTTTTGCAGCGGGTAAAGGAGCGGCTGAGCTACCGCGTATCGCTGGATAACCTGGGTCAGGCCACCCTCGACGAGCCTAAAAGCGCCGACGGCCTGCAAGCCCTGCGCTGGTGGAAAGAGGGCAAGGTGGAGGAAATCTCCGCCTATTGCCGCAAGGACGTTGACCTGACCCGCCGCCTCTACCTCTACGGCCTCGAGCACGGGCATCTGCTCTTTACCAACAAGGCGGGCGGGCGCGTGCGGGTTCCCGTCAACTTTGCCCCCCGGCAGGCCGGATAGCGCGGCCTGTGGCACGGATTACCGCACGTTGCCGCAGGGCCTGTGCCCTGACTGCTGCTCTGGCGGTTGCAGAGCCTGTGGCACGGCAGTGGCGCTGGTTGCCGCAGGGGCGGTACTCCACCACTGCTCCATGCAAGGAGCACCGGTGGCCGCGCGGCCTGTGGCAATGCCCGTTGCGTTCATAATCTCGATAAACTACAAACAATGGCACATCACATAACCACAAAGGCATACTTATGAAACCGCAAGACGTGACCAACACTCCGGGCGAACACGCCATTTTTATGGTCTTCGGCCTTGAGGCCCAGGACGGGGCACTGGCAAAAGTTAAAGATCTGTGCGCCGATTTTTCAGCCGTTGCGCGCAGCATGCGCACCCGCCTGCCGGATTCGGCAATCAGCTGCATCATGGGTTTCGGCGCTGAAGCGTGGGGCAGGCTCTTCCCCCGGCACGGCAAGCCCGCCGAACTGGAAGTGTTCAAGGAAATCAGGGGCGACAGGCATGTTGCCGTTTCCACACCGGGCGACATCTTCTTCCACATCCGCGCGGCACGGCTCGACGTCTGCCTTGAAGCGGCGTCCATCATCAGCGCCAAGCTGCAGGGGGCCGTGTACGCCATTGATGAGGTGCAGGGCTTCCGCTATTACGACGGCCGCGCCATCATCGGCTTTGTGGACGGCACGGAAAACCCCGAAGACGAAGCCCGGCTCGCCTCGGCCACTATCGGCGATGAAGACGCGGCCTTCAAGGGCGGCAGCTACGCTTTTGTACAAAAATATCTGCATGATATGAACGCCTGGAATGCCCTTTCCACCGAAGAGCAGGAAAAGGCCATCGGTCGGCGCAAATTCAACGATGTTGAGCTTGCCGACGATGAAAAGCCGGAAAACGCGCACAATGCCGTTACCAATATTGAAGACGCGGACGGCAACGAGCTGAAAATCGTGCGGGCCAACATGCCTTTTGCCAATCCTGCCAAAGGGGAGTTCGGCACATATTTCATCGGCTATGCGGGAAGGTTTTCCACCACGCGAAAAATGCTTGAAAACATGTTCGTCGGTGAACCAGCGGGCAATACTGACCGGCTGCTTGATTTCAGCACCGCGGCAACAGGCACGCTGTTTTTTGTTCCTCCTGCAACAATGCTTGAAGAGCTGGGCGAAAGCGAGACCGTCAACGCCTGAAGCCGCTCCAGACAAGACGCGCCCGGCGACGCGGGCAGGACGCCGTGAGCACTCACGGCCGGATGCTGCAAGAATACCGATGCTCCACGAAAGACAGAACCCCGGCACTGCCGGGGTTCTGTCTGTTCTTTCTGTAGCTTCTTCCAGCATGCCCGCGCCTGTATGGATGCCTGGGGTCTGGCGGCAGCCCGGCTTGACTACTTGAGCTTTTTCAGGGCCTTTTCCATTCCTTCGGGCAAGGGGTAGCAATGCTCTTCACCGGGAAAAGCCCCCACCCGAACCTCGCGGGTATAGGCTTCGATGGCGTCACGCAGGGCCATGTCCACAGAGCCGAAATACTTTACAAAGCGGGGCAGCGGACGGGCATTGAGGCCCGCCATGTCCTGCCAGACCAGCACCTGCCCATCGCAGTCGGCCCCTGCGCCGATACCGATGACAGGTATGGCAAGCTCTTTGGTAACGCGCGCCGCCAGCGGGGCGGGAACGCACTCAAGCACCAGAGCAAAGGCTCCGGCATCCTGAAGGGCGCGGGCGTCGTCCAGCAGCTTCTGGGCCGCTGCCGGGGTTTTGCCCTGCATCTTGAAGCCACCCAGAGCGTTTACAGACTGGGGCGTAAGGCCAAGATGCCCCATGACAGGAATGGAAGCCCGCACAATGGCCCTGACCTCATCACAAAATTCCGCGCCGCCCTCCAGCTTGACGGCCTGAGCGCGTCCTTCCGTCACGAGCCTTCCGGCATTGCGCACGGCCGCGTCAACCCCGGTATGGTAGCTCATATAGGGCATATCGCAGATAACAAGGGCCTGCTCCGCGCCGCGTGCCACCGCGCCGCAGTGACGGACCATGTCGTCCACGGTGACGCCCAGCGTGTCCTCATGCCCCAGCATGACCATGCCGAGAGAATCCCCGACCAGCAGAGCGTTAACCCCGGCGGCGTCCATGACGCGGGCCGTGCTGTAGTCATAGGCGGTAAGCACCACAAGTTTGCCCTGCCCTTTGGCTTCGCGAAAGGTGACCACAGTGTTTTTCATTTCTAGCTCCTTGTAGTAAATCATGCCGTGATGCAAAGAGTGCCGGGCCTGACGTCAGCAGCGGGTCTGTTCCGGATGCCGGGGCTGGCAGGCGCCGGGGCTGGCGCAACTTTCATCACTGGCGCAAACCCCGGATGCACCCCTAAACGCCGCAAGGCCCCGCCAACCACGCTCAACCGTCAGGCCGCAGACCAATCGGCCACTGCTCAGGCTCCGTCAGGGGCAGTGTTGGCCGCATGGGCCAGCCCCATAAGCAGATGCGTCAGCTTGGCTGCCGTAAAGTTGCAATGATGCAGGCCCTCTATGGGCGCCAGCTCCACCACGTCAAGCCCCACCACCCTGCGTCCGGCCATGCAGCGCTCAAGAATGAAATGGGCTTCGCGCCAGCTTATGCCCCCCGGTGAAGGCGTGCCGGTGGCGGGCATGAGCGAGGCATCAAATGCGTCCACATCAAAGGTCACATAGACGCGCCGGGGAAAATCCTCGGGCAGGGGCTGCTCGGGCAGGCCCACCCGCGCCATGAAATAGGCATCGTAATGCGTAACAGCATGCGCCTTGCGCACCTCGGCTTCTTCACGACAGAAATCGCGCACGGCAAACTGCACCAGCGGCAGGCCAAGGTCGGCCACGGCACGGTGCATGACGCAGGCGTGAGAATAGGGGCTGCCCTCATACGCGGAGCGCAGGTCGGCGTGAGCATCAAACTGCACAATGCCAAAAGGTTCGCCGCTGCGTTGCGCCTCTTTTGCCAGAGCGCGCAGCGCGCCAAGGGTTACGGTGTGCTCACCGCCGAGCAGCACGGGCAGGGCCGCGCAGGAAATGGCTCGGGCCGTTGCGGCCTCTATACGGTCAAGCACCTCTTCAACAGGGCCGCCGCAGTCCACCGGCGGCGCGGTATAAAAACCTGTCTCGCCGGGCGCATGCCCGCATTCCCAGGCTTCAAGCTGCTGGGAGGCCTCAAGCAGAGCCGAGGGGCCGAGGGCTGTGCCCGCGCCGTAAGAAACGCTCTGCTCAAGCGGCACGGGGATAATATGAAAACCCGCCTGTTCAGGCCGGGCCGGACTATACTCTGATGCCAGAAAATGCTGCATGACTGTCCTCATGGCTGCACGGGGTGAAAAATAAAACGGCCCGCTTGGGGAGGCAGGCCGTTCTATTTTGGAGGAGGCTGTCAGCAAAAGAAAGGAAGGTACTTTCTTTTGTGCAATGGCCGTGCCAATGGATGTTTGAAATAAATATCCTTCAATACTCTGTATTATAAGACTATTAACTTCAGGAACAAATCCTGTTTAGTTAAAAAACTTTTACTCCCCTCGCCTGCGGCCCGCATTGTCCGCCAGTATTTGTACAAAAAATTATCTCGCCCGGCTGCCCACGCGCGTCAACACCCGATCAGGTACGGGCTTTTTTCACCGGCAGACGCTCCGCCAGCAGCAGACTTTCTGCGGCCCGGTCCCTGTTGGCATCGGCCAGTGTCAGCACTCGCCAGCGGCGCGGCGGCAGACTGCGCAGCCGTGCCTCAAGGGCAGCCGTTTCTTCCGCTCCACCGTCATGGCCGGAATAGCAATGCAGGCTGATGCAGCCGCCGGGGGCCAACGCTTCCAGCGCGGCCTCAAGGGCGGGCAAAGAGTTTTTGGGCGTGGTCACCAGCCCCTTGTTGCCACCGGGCAGCCAGCCCAGATTGAACACAACACAGGCCAGAGGCCGTTGCCGGTCTTCCGGAGCAAGCGCGGCCAGCACCTCGGCCAGACGCTCATGCCCTGTGTGCAGCACCCGCGCGGCCCCGGAAAACCCGTGGGCTGCAAGCAGCGCGCCCGTGGCCGCCACGGCCTGCGCCTGAACATCCATTGCCAGCAACAGCGCATTGCGGGGCGCTGCGCCAAGCAGAAACAGGCTGTCATGCCCGTTGCCCGCGGTGGCGTCCACCATGAGGGGGCCGCAGGCACGGCTCACGCCATGCGACACGCATTGCTCACCGTGCCGCGCACAAACAGCGCCTGCAACGCAGGTCGCCAAAGCGCGCTCAAGCGCCGCATGGGCCAGATGCTCCAGCAGGGAAAGCCGTCGTGCCGGAGGGCCTTGCGCACCACCGGGGGCGTGCATGGTATCCGCAGCATCCGCAGCACCGGGGGCATGCACGGTATCCGCAGTTTCCGCAGAGGCCGGAGAGTCAGGGGCGTTCGTGGCATTCACGCCTTGAAGACGCCTGTGGCCGGGCATATCTTTTGCCTTGCCCGCAAAATTCATGACAAACGCACCGCCGGGCAGCCCCTGCGGCAAGCGCCAGACACGGCTACTGCACCGTGTCCTTGTGGTTTTCAGCCGAGGCGCTGTGCAGGCTCAACGTTATCTTTTCGGCCAGCTCGCGTGCGCCGGGGCTTTGCCGCCATTCGTCAAACAGCTTGCGCCACGCACCAAACTCCGTAAATCCGCGATCAAGCTGGTCTTCGTGCATCTGCACCCAGGTATTGAAAAGCTGCATCTGCACCTGAAACGTGGAACTGTTAAAGATCATGGCCGCGCTGTCGCGGGCAATGAGCTTGCCATCCACATGGGCCATAACATGGTTGCAGATGGCGCGCTGTGAAGTTTCAAACGTCACTTCCTTGCCGTTCATTTCGTCGGCCAGCGGCAGCAGATGGGGATACAGCTCGGATATGCGCTCCATGCCCTTGACCGGCACAGCCATGAACAGCGGCGCTTCGCCTTCGGCCGAAGCGGCTTCGGGCTTTTCGCTGATGAAGTAAAAGCGCAGCCAGTTTTCAAACATGACCGATTCAAGCACGCTGGCAACGGCGCTTTGAAATTGGCTTTGTTCTTCAGGCATGAAAAACTCCTTCATGTTTTCCGGCGCGGCCGGTAAGGGCCGCTTTGCCGCCGTGGAAATTGCCGCTCCGCCACCCGTACGGGCAGACGCCGCGCAGCGGGTGCGGACGCGCCGCATGCATGCCCCGATACACATTGGGCACATGCCGGACGCATGCCGGGCATGCTGCCCCGCAACCATGCGAAAAATGTCGCAAGAGTGCCTATATGTACTCCCAGGGGGCTGCCGCGTCAATGCGAAACGCTGTGAAGCCGCGCAGAATATCGCTTTGCGGGCGGCCGCCACTGCGCGAAAGCGTGCTCGCGCCAGAAAAGCCTTCACACTCGCCAGACACGCCAATACACCCGGCCCACGGGCACGATATTGCCCCGCAAGGGCATGAGGACCGTCGCCGCCGAAAACGTGTGAAAGCATGCTCCGTGACCCACCTGTGTGGGGGGGGGGCGGGCATGCGGGCCGGTGGCCACGCTTCGCGCACCCGCACGTTGCCCATTGCGAGCGCAGCCCGGTGCTGTGATGTCATGCGCGGCCCGCGCACTGCACGTTACCGCGCAGTACAGGGAGATACAGGGCAGATTTCTGTCCGTCCCCTGAACCGGATGCGCAGCGTACAAAGGGTACGCCCGATGCGCTTCCGGGCACGGCTTTTGCCCCGGACGCTCTGGCGGCCCGGCGGGCCTTATGCTAGACTTGTTCCGGCATCCGCATCCACGGGCTTTCGTGACCGTCAGGCAGGGCTGTTTCAGCCGCACATGTACGCGCTTTCGGGTTCCCGGGCGTTTCACAGGTTCCTGCGCGCGTCGCAAGCTCCGGTTCGGTTGCCGACTTACTCCAAGGTTGTACCATGATTGATTACGCTCAAGCGCTCAACGAAGCCCAATATGAAGCCGCCACCAGCGGCGATGGCCCAGTGCTGGTTGTGGCCGGGGCGGGCAGCGGCAAAACCCGCACCATTGTTTACCGTCTGGCCTGGCTGGCGGAAAACGGCGTTTCGCCCGAATCCATGCTGCTGCTCACCTTTACCCGCAAGGCTGCGCAGGAAATGCTGCACCGGGCGGGCATGCTGCTGAACCACGGCCTTTCCGGCGTGCAGGGCGGCACTTTTCATGCTTTTGCCTTCAGTGTGCTGCGCCGCTGGAAGCCCGCATGGCTCACCGACCGTCCCTTCACCGTGATGGACGCGGCAGACATTACCGCTGCCGTCAAGCACTGTCGCGACGACCTCAAGCTTGGCAAGGGCGACAAGTCCTTTCCCAAAACGCAGACAGTGGTGGGCCTGCTCAGCAAGGCCCGCAACAAGGAACTGCCGCTGGATGAAGTGCTCAGGCGCGATGCCTTTCACCTGCTGCCCCACGCCGAAAGCCTGACCAGACTGGGCGAGGCCTACAATACCTACCGGCGCGAAAAAGGTCTCATGGACTATGACGACCTGCTTTTCGAGCTTGAGGCCCTGCTGCGGCAGAACGAGGCCGCCGCTGCCGACCTTCGCCAGCGCTTCAGCCATATTCTTGTGGACGAATATCAGGATACCAACCTGGTGCAGGCCAGAATTGTGCGCCTGCTGGCCGGGCCGGAAAACGGCCCCCCCGGCAACGTCATGGCCGTGGGCGACGAGGCGCAGTCCATTTACGCCTTTCGCGGGGCCAATGTGCGCAACATTCTGGATTTTCCCACGCTTTTCCCCGGCGCGCGCGTCATCCGTCTGGAAGAGAACTATCGCTCCACCAGACCCGTACTCGAGGTCGCCAACAGCCTGCTGGCTCATGCGGCGGAATCGTTTCGCAAAAAGCTGTTCACCCGCAAGGAAGGGGGCGAACAGGTACGGCTGATAACCCCCCTCAGCGATGCCAGTCAGGCGCGCCTTGTGGTGCGGCGCATTGAAGAGCTGCTGCGCGACCATATGCCGCACGAAATAGCCGTGCTTTTTCGAGCGGGCTTCCACTCCTATAATCTTGAAATGGCGCTTAATCAGGCCGGCATAGGTTTTCGCAAGTACGGCGGCCTGCGCTATACCGAGGCAGCCCACGTCAAGGACGTCATGGCCTACGCCCGGCTGCTGCTCAATCCGCTGGACCTGCCCGCCTTTGCCCGCGTGGCCGCCCAGCACAGCGGCATCGGCCCCAAGACTGTTGAAAAACTGTACACGGCGGTTCTGAGCGGCAACCCGGCCGCCACGGAAAAGGCGCTGGCCCGCCACACGGGCTTTCTGGAAGACATGCGCTTCATCAATGACCTGCGCACACGCCCCATGTCGCCGTCCTCCACGCTGGCCGCCGTGCTGGAGCACTACCGCCCGCGTCTGGAAAACCTGTACCCCGAAGACTGGCCCCGCCGCCAGCAGGGACTTGAAGAAATCATCCAGATGGCGTCCGGCTACGTTCACCTTGATCTTTTTCTGGCCGATCTGGCCCTGGAATCGCCCGAAGAGGACGAAAACGACACCGAGGGCAAGATCACCCTTTCCACCGTGCATTCGGCCAAGGGGCTTGAGTGGAATGCCGTGTGCATCATCGACCTTGTGGAAGACCGCTTTCCCTCGCGTCACGCCCTTGCACGGCCCGAAGACTTTGAAGAAGAGCGCCGCCTCATGTACGTGGCCTGCACACGCGCACGCCAGTGCCTTGACCTGTACGCCCCGGCATCGCTGTACAACAGGGCCGAGCGTGGCAGCCAGCATGTGAACCAGAGCCCCTTTGTGCGCGAGCTGGCTCCGGGGCTGGTGGAAGAATGGGTAGAAGGTTTTGGCGGCGGCATTTCGCGCCGCGTGGCCGGAGGGTTCGGCTCGCCGGGCGCGTTTCAGGCCCGTCCCGCCATGCGCCCGCAAGGCATGCAGCCCCCGCAGGAACACGCCGCCTATGACGACTGCCAGCTGCCGCCGCAGGACGCCACCGGCGCAGGCACGCGGCCCCTTGCGCCCCCCGTGGCCGACACAACGGCAGCAACCGGCGCACAGAGCGGCAGCACCGCCGGGCAGGGCCAGCTGTGCTACTGCCAGCACCGCATTTTTGGCCGGGGCAAAATCATCAGGCACATCTCGCCCGAAAAGGTGCAGGTGAACTTTCCCGGCTTTGGGCTCAAGATCATTCTGAGCGAATATCTGCTCATGGAGAACTGATATGGTCCCGTCCACCATTCCGGGCGGCGCTGCCGCCAGTACAGCTCCGCTTTCAGAAGACCGCATTCTGGCCTGTCTGGCGGGATATTTTCCGCAGGCACACCCTTCGCTGCTGCTGGGCAGGGGCGATGACTGCGCCGTGCTCAAGGCGGAAAGGCCCCTCTGCGTCAGCAGCGATCTTTTTCTGGAAGACATCCATTTCAGGCGGAGCTACTTCAGCCCCGAAGACACGGGCTACAAGGCGCTGGCCGTCAACGTGAGCGACCTCGCCGGTTGCGGGGCGCGCCCTCTGGCCTTTACCCTCTGCCTGGGGCTGCCCGCATGGGTGGAGATGGACTGGCTCAACAGGTTTTTCAGCGGCATGGCCGAACTGGCGGGCAAACACCGCATGGCGCTGGCGGGCGGCGACCTGTCCCGCAGCACAGGCCTGCACATTTCCATCACCGTCTGGGGCGAAGCCGCGGAACCCGGCAGCTTTCTTGCGCGCGGCGGCAGCATGCCGGGCGACATTCTTTTTCTCGTCGGCCCGCTGGGGCTGGCTCGCGTAGGGCTGGCGCAGCTTGAGGAGCACGGGCGTCAGGCCCTGCACCAGTGGCCCGCTGCCTGTGCCGCGCATCTGCGCCCCGTTCCCCAGGTGGATGCGGGCCTCATGCTGTCCAGAGCCGGATACAACGCCCGGCCCCCGGCCCTTATGGATCTTTCGGACGGCATACTGCGCGACCTGCCCCGCTTGCTGGGCCTCAGCGGGGAGCTGAGTGTCACCTGCCCCGAAAAGTGCACCGGCCTTGGAGCCGAAATCGTGCTGCCGCAGGGCCGCCTGCACCCCGAAGTGCTGCGCTACGCCGCGGACACGGGCAAAAATCCTGTCCATGAGGCCTTGCTCGGCGGCGAGGATTACGCCCTGCTCGGCTCCTGCGCGCCCGACATGCTGCCCCCCCTGCACGCTGCCATACCGGGGCTGTTCAGCATCGGCGTGGTCACGTCCGGCGGCGGCATTGTGTGCAATAACGAGCTGCTGGAAAAACTCGGCGGCGGATTTGACCATTTTGATGCCGAACCTCCTGCCGGGCAGGACACGGGGCAGCAGGCCCAGCCAGATGCAGGGCCAGATACGGGACCAGATGCGGGACCGGGGACAGAGCCGGGCACGGGAGCGGATGCGAGAGCGGCCACAGGGCAGGGCAGACAATGCCTGCCGGGCACAGAGGCCACGGGGCAGGACGCCTGACATGCGCGCCCACATCGGCATTGTGACCTGGAACAGGCTTGACCTCACCCGCCTGTGCCTCACAAGCCTGCTTGCCCAGACGCCGCCCGGCTACACCTTCACCGTGGTGGACAACGGCAGCACTGACGGCACGCCCCGGTATCTCACAGAGCTGGCCGAGGTGCATCCACACATGCGCCTGCGCCTGCTCAGGCGCAATATGGGCGTGGCCGTGGCCTCCAATCTGGCCTGGGACGACGCGGACACGGCAGACTATTTCATCAAGCTGGACAATGACGTTGAAATCCGCGATCCGCACTGGCTTGAGCGCCTCACAGGCATGCTGGCCGCCGATGCGCGCGTGGGCATGGCAGGCTACCGCCTGTGTCCCTGGCATGAGGGTACGCCCCTGCTGCTGGCCGACAGCACCCACGCCCTCAGCGTGGCATGCTGCAACGGAGCCTGTGCCTGCATTCCCCGCGCCGTGCATGAAAAGCTCGGCTTCTGGAACGAGGGCTACGGCCGCTACGGCTATGAAGACCTGGAATACAGCTGGCGCGCGCGGCAGGCGGGCTATCTGCTGGCCTATGCGCCACATGAAGACGCCGTCCGCCATCTGGGCGCGGAACCGGAACAGCACGATGCGGACATGGAAAACAGCAAGCTTGCCAGCCGCACAGCCGCCCTCTCCGGAACCAGAGCGTACCTCATGTATCTGCTGCTGTTTGAAAAGGGCATCATCCCGCTCAAGGTCGGCCGCAAGTATTTGCCCGTAGAAGGGCCGGACGGGCTGAGCTTCAGCCTCAACCCGGAGCACAAGGCGCTCCAGCGTCTGCTCAACCGCCTGATACAGACCGTAGAAGTAAGCCAGACCGGCGACATCTCCTGCCTGAACCTGAGTTCGTGGCAGGAAAAAGGAACATTGTCATGACCGCTGCCCATCACAGGACGGATAAGACCACGCTCTCCGCCACCCGGCAACTGCCACCGCATGCGGTGGAAGACCTGCGCTCCATCTGCCGCGATGCATGGCGCCAGGGGCTGCTTTCCGGCTGCAACGGCAACGCCAGCCTGCGCCTGTCCGCCCCCGGTCATGAAACTGTCTGCCTCACGCGGTCCGGGGCGGCCAAGGGACGGCTCACTGCGGCTGACTGCTGCCTTGTGAATCTCGCTGACGGCGCTCCCCTGTGCGGTGGCCCGGCCTCCACCGAATCGGGCATGCATCTGGCCGTTTACCGCGCCCTGCCGGACTGTGCCGCCATACTGCACACCCATCCCCGCCGCCTGCTGGCCCTGAGCCTGCGACTTGGCGGCAACATGCAAGATTTTCTGAACATGCCCCTTTTTGAGGCCGATGTATGGCGTGCCCGTCTGGGTTTTGCCCCTGCCCTGCCCCCCGGCACGGTGGAACTGGCGCAGGCTGTGGCTCAGGCCGCCCGCACCAGCCCCGCCGTCTGGATGGCCGGGCATGGCCTGTGCAGCACGGGCGCCAGTCTGGCCGAAGCCCTGTGCCTGACAGAAGAGCTGGAGCATCTGGCCGCCATACAGCTTTTGAGCATGTCATGAAGACGGTGGCCCAAACCGGCTGCGGGCCGCCCGCAGCAACACGCTACGGCAACTGACGGCGCTCAGGGGCGGCAGGCAGGAACCTGTTGCCGACGTTCTTCAGCAGACCAGCGACTGCCACCGCACGCTGCCGCCAAGGGGCAAGACGTGTGAGACGATTGATTTCACTATCTTTTTCGCCCTTGCGTAACACGATTTTAAAAAACGTGTTTTTCTGCTTGCCAAAATATTTTCCCGCATGTAGCATCTTTTTAAAGTTCGTAACACAAAAGGCCGCGCCCTGCTGAATATGTCGGCTTCGGCACGGCTGTACAGAGATTTCAGAACGGCCATACATGCCCCTACCGTTCCTCGCAGGTCTATTGCCCCAGACCGTTGCGGACGGCATGGCCGTAAACTCCGGAAGGCACGAAACCGCCGGAGTCGACAGGCGGCGGCGTCTTTCACCCACGGCGGACGCCGCCGCCCGGATATTTGAACGCCATGCGCACTGTGCGCAATAAAAATTCGGTCATGCTGTGGAGCGCCATGCGCCCAAGGTTGGCAGCACGACCAGAGGCCCGCCCGCAAAGGCGGGCCTCGGCTTTTCAGTGCCACGGCGGGCATCTCTGGTGTTCAGGACTCTACATCTGGAGCATTTGACACCTGAAATGCTCGCTTACGGCAGGCAAAAGCCTGCCTTTTCGCATTTCGTGGCAAGGATTTTCAGGAAAATCCTTGCAGAGCAGTCAACCCATTTCATTCGTTAACTGCTCTAAGCCGGGGAGCACTCCACATCCGCCGTCACATGAACCTCTTCACCCACAATAAGCGCAGGAATACTGGGACCAAGACCAAACTCGCTCCGCTTTATGCTGCCCCACACCTTGAAGGCACGGGTGGGAGCATTGTTCATAGGATTGGTCACCACCTCACTGGCGTGGATGCTGAACGTCACATCCCTTGTGACGCCGTGCAGGGTCAGCGCACCGCGTATTTTGCCTTCCCCCTTGCCGTCCATCTGAACATGGCTGCTGGCAAAGGTGATTTCGGGATAGGTTTCGGCTTCAAAGAAATCAGCACTGCGCAAATGCTCGTCCCTTGCGGGCACGTCGGTGTCAATGGCGGCCACGCGGGCGGCCATGTTGAATTTTGCGTCGGAAAGGTCATCCTTGCCGATCTGGACCGAGGCGGTAAATTCCGCAAACCTGCCGCTTATATCAGTAATCGTGATATGCCTGACAACAAAGCCAAGGCGGGAATGGGCGGGGTCACTCTTCCATGTGGTCATGGCTTTCTCCTTGTTTTATGCGGCCCTGCACCCGACAGACTGTCGCGGTACTCATGCATGCGGGGCGGGCCGGGCCGGTGGCTGCCCCGTTAGGAAGCGGTATTGGAGATTTTCTGGCAGATGGCTCGCAAACGCGGGCGCAGAAGCGCGATGAAAAGAAAGGCATGGCTTGGCCCGCAATGGCATTGCACAAACCACGGCAGGCATTCGGGCTGACTGGGGCCGGCATTCGCAGCCAGCCACCTCGCGCAGTTGCCGTAACAGTTGTCGCAACAGTTGCCGCAACAGCCGCGCGATGGAACCGCCCTATTGCATTATCGCATTGAGAATATCTATTTTCAACGCTTCCAAGACGCCCGCCCGGCGTTTGACCGCGCAGACAGACTGCGCGTACGCTTCCTCGGCGGGCGTCTGCTCCCGCATCCGCCAGAGCGATTTCAAAAAGAAATTGCCCTAAAACACTCCGGGCAGACCGTTATCGCGCAGAGCCGCGTCACAGCCGCCGATATGGTAGCAGGTGTGGCTGGCAAGCATGGCTACGGCTGCCCCGTAGGTCACATCCCTGCCGATCTTTTTGCTCAGCACCGTGTGTACCCGCACAAGGTCGGCATCCGAAATGCCTTCCAGCCAGTCATCAACACACAGGCGCACTGCCTCCGCATAATCACGCATGGCATCCTTGCAAACCGCGCAGGAGCCTTGCATCTTGAGCATCAGCGTGGCCTGATCGCAGGGCGCGGGCAGGGGGGCTTCATTTTCGCCCAGGGTAAAGAAGTTCAGTACGGCAACGGTGTGGGCAATCTGCTGCCACACTGGCCAGCCGCCGCGTGTCTCATTCCAGATATTCTCCGGGCAGACATCCATGAACTGGGTGAGCAGGCTCCAGGAATGGCGATAGGGAGCCTGAATGGCATTGATGATATCACGGGACATAAGGGTCTCCTTACGTTGGTGGTGGAGATGTCCCGGCGCGCCGGTCCGATGCGGCGGCACAGCCGCCGGGCGCTCCGGTCAATGCCAGCATAGCAAAGTCCCCGGCGTGTGCAAAGCGGATACCGCGGATGCCCGCAACCGGCCTGACCCCGCAGGACACTGATTTCGCGGGGCACTGATTTTGCGGGGCACTGATTTTGCGGGGCATTGCAGGCTGAATAAAAATCGCGACTGCGAGAATGTTTGCTTGCGGCCCCCGAAAACCCGCATTTTCTGCCCGTCAGATACAAAAAACAGGGCGCGCCCTCGGAACAGAACCGGGGCGCGCCTTTTGAGCAGTTTCACCGCGAGATTGCATGACGGCGGCCAAAGCGCCTGTGCCAGCCTCGCGGGCCTTGCTGCGGCAAATATTACTCGAAGCGGCTGGCCCCGGTAATGAGCACCATGTCCACGGGCACGTTTTCGTGCATGCCCATGCTCTTGGTTTTAACCTTGGCAATCTTTTCAACAATTTCCATGCCCTCGGTCACGCGGCCGAACGCGCAGTAACCCCAGCCGTCAAGGGTGGGGGCGCTGTGGTTGAGAAAATCATTGTCCACCAGGTTGATAAAAAACTGGGCGGTGGCGCTGTGCGGGTCACGCGTGCGGGCCATGGCGATGGTTCCGCGCTCGTTTTTCACGCCGTTATCGGCCTCGTTGGCAACAGGCTCGCGCGTGGCTTTTTCGTCCATGCGCGCGCCGAGTCCGCCGCCCTGGATCATGAAGCCGGGGATAACGCGGTGGAAAATGGTATTGTTGTAAAAACCATCATCCACATACTGCAGAAAGTTGGCAACGGTCTTCGGGGCCTTGTCGGGGAAAAGTTCCAGCAAAATGTCGCCGGACGTGGTTTCCAGCAAAACCGTGGGATTATCAGCCATGACAGCTCCTTGCTACTTGTGGTGGCGGCGCGCTACGGCAAAGGCCGGGATGCGCCCGCCCCGGAATATAGGCCATGCCCCGCCAGATGACAATGCCCGCCGCCGGGTATAGACTGCCCGCATGTCTCCGAAAGCCATAAAATCCCCCGCAGCTCCCGGAACAGGCAAAAATTCCCGCGCGCTTTCCAATCCCCTGCCCGGACTGGAAGAGGCCGTTGCACACACCTGCCCTGCCCGTCCCCCACGGCATTTTCCTCCAGAAGACCATATCCCCGCGCTGCAAAATGCGCTGCTGGACTGGTTTGCCGTCCATCAGCGCGCCCTGCCGTGGCGGAACAGCTATACGCCGTATGAGGTCTGGATTTCTGAGGTCATGCTGCAACAGACCCAGATGGAGCGTGGCGTAAGCTATTTCATCCGCTGGATGGAACGCTTCCCCGACATTGCCGCTCTGGCCGCCGCGCATGAAGAAGACGTGCTGCGCATGTGGGAAGGGCTTGGCTACTATTCGCGCGCGCGGCACATCCATGCGGCGGCCCGTAAGATCATGGCCGAGCACGGTGGCATATTCCCCCGCGATCCTGCTGACATTCGCGCCCTGCCCGGGGTGGGACCCTACACGGCCGGGGCAATTGCCAGCATCGCCTTTGAAGAAAGGCTGCCCTGCGTTGACGCCAACGTGGAACGTGTGATTTCGCGCATTTTTGACGTGGACAGCCCCGTCAAGCAGGAGCCTGCCGCAGGCGTCATCCACCAGTGGGCGCTCAGGCTTGTTCCCCACGGCAAGGCCCGCGCCCACAATCAGGCCATGATGGAGCTTGGGGCGCTTGTGTGCCGCAAAAAACCGCGCTGCGCCTCCTGCCCTCTGGAGGCTTTCTGCATAAGCCGCCATCTGGGCATTGAAGATCAGCGCCCGGTTCCGGGCAAGCGGGCCGTCATAACCCCGGTCAATGCGGTCACAGGCGTGTTGCGCTGCGGAGAAAAGCTTTTTGTGCAAAAGCGCCCGGCCTCTGGGGTATGGGGCAATCTGTGGGAATTTCCCGGCGGCAGGGTTGAGCCGGGCGAAAGCCCGGAGCAGGCCGTGGTTCGCGAATTTATGGAAGAAACGGGATTTGAGGTACGGGTGGCGGCCAGATACGGCGTCATCCGTCACGGCTACACCACCTACCGGCTTACCCTGCACTGCTTCGGCCTTGAGCTTGCCGGAAATCCTGATGGCACGGGGCCGCGCCCCCACGACGCCCCCGGCCCCACACCGCCGCAACTCACCGCCGCGACCCAGTGCCGGTGGGCAAGCCCCGAAGAACTGGAGAGTCTGGCCATGCCCGCAGCCCATCGCAAGCTGGCAGACAGTCTTTTCGGTCCCCGCGATGCGGCGCAGCCTGCCCTCGCAGCACCGCGGGACGAACAGGAAAGCCTTATCTGATTTTCATAATAACTGTTTTTACCTTGAACCGCCCTCCCGGCTGCGTGAACAGCTGCCGCAAGTGCAGCACCGGCCCATTTTTTGCGGACTGTCAGAACAGATCAGCCTTGAGAATGTACATCCCCGACGTTTACGGCACGCTCGCTTCGATGCCTGCCGCAACGGCTGAAGCTGCGCGTGCATCTTTGCGGCAGGCGACGGCTCACGCAGCCGCCAGAACAATTTCAAAAAGAAATTGCTCTGAACGCCGTTGCTGGCGTGCCTTGAGCGTCAAGAATGTTTATTTTCACGATTATCTGCCCTGAATCCGCCAAAAGCGATACTTTTTCTCTTGCATTTTCTATATACTATTTTCTATTATCAAACTAGAGAGAAGTGGATGTCCTGCAAAGGGCAGCATGAGGCAAGAGCAAGAATTTGCAGCTGATACGGACCCCAAGGCCGTGTCAGACAGCATACCCGAAAATGCGGATCACACTCCGTCCTTTGCGCATTCCTTGCGCGCCCTGCTGCGCATTCTGGGCAAGCCGGTGTCACTCCCCCTGCTGCTCAGCGGCATTCGCGGCGGCCCAAGCTCAGATTCGCCCTCGGCCTGCCTGCGTTCGGCCAAGCGCTACGGTCTTGACGCGCGCATTGTGCGCCGCAAAAATCTCAACAGCATCTCTGCCCTTGTACTCCCCTGCATTCTGCTGCTCAAGAACGAGCAAAGCTGCGTCCTGCTCCGGCAGGATGCCGGGGCAGACACCGCGGAAGTGATCTTTCCCGAAGAGGGCGACCAGTCCAAAACCGTCAGTCGGCAAGAACTGGAAGAGCAGTACACCGGCTATGCGGTTTTTGGCAGTCTTATCAAAAAAATGGACGCCCGCGCCCGCATCGCCCTGCCCGTCACCAGACGCTGGTTCTGGGATGTCATCGCCCACTACATGCCGCTGTACAAGCATGTCATCATTGCCACTGTCATTATCAACTTTCTCGGCATCGCGGGTTCGCTCTTTGCCATGAACGTTTATGACCGCGTTGTCCCCAATCAGGCCGAAGAAACCCTGTGGGTACTGGCGTCGGGCGTGCTGCTGGCCTATATGGTGGACTTCATCCTGCGCAATGTGCGCGGCTATTTTGTGGATCTGGCCGGGCGCAACGCCGACGTGGTGCTGTCCAGCAGGCTCATGCAAAAGGTGCTCAACCTGCGCATGGACGCAAAGCCCGACTCCACGGGCGCACTGGTAAACAATTTCAGCGGGTTTGAATCATTACGCGATTTTTTCAGTTCCGGCAGTCTGGTGGTTCTGGCTGACCTGCCTTTTCTCATCATCTTTCTCGCCCTCATATTTCTTATCGGCGGCCCCATAGTGAGCGTGCCCCTGGCCGCCGTGCCCCTCATGGTGGGGCTGGGCCTGCTGCTGCAAATGGGCGCGCGCCGCCATGCCGCCACAAACTACCTGCTGAACATGCAGAAAAACGCCCTGCTGATTGAAATCGTGCACGGGCTTGAAACCGTAAAGACCAGCCGGGCAGAAAGCCGCCTGCTCTATCTGTGGGAGCAGATCTGCGATGCCTCGGCGGAAACATCGCGCCTTTCGCGCCGCTACGCCACGCTGACGCTCAGCATTTCAAGCGGGCTCAGCCAGCTTGTGTCGGTAGGCGTCATCGTATGGGGCGTGTATCGCATCATGGACGGTGCGATGACCATGGGCGGCCTTATTGCCTGCAACATACTGGCCGGGCGGGCCATGGCCCCGCTCATGCAGATGGCGGGCATGATCTCGCGCCTGCACCAGTCGCGCATGGCCCTCGCCGCGCTGAATACCATCATGGAGCTGCCCATCGAAGACCCGGCCGAGCACGACAAGACGGACTTTGGCCTGCTTCAGCCCGCCTTCAGCTTCAGTCACGTAAGCTTCAGCTATCCGGGGGCAAAGCACAATTCCCTGTCAGATGTGAGCTTTACCATCCGCCCCCATGAGAAAGTGGCTATCATCGGGCGCATGGGTTCGGGCAAGTCCACCATCGGCCGCCTCATGATGGGCCTTTACACGCCTCAGGACGGGGCCGTGCGCTTTGGCGGCGTTGATCTGCGGCAGATGGACGCCGTGAACCTGCGCGGCCGCATAGGCTACCTGCCTCAGGACACGACCCTTTTTTACGGAACCATACGCGACAATATCGCCCTCAATGATCCCGGCATCGAAGATCAGCGGGTGCTGCGCGCGGCGTATCAGGCGGGAGCCACAGACTTCATCCGTGCGCTGCCCGGTGGCCTTGGTGCGCCGGTGGGCGAGCAGGGACTTGCCATTTCCGGTGGTCAGCGACAGTCCGTTGCTCTGGCCCGTGCCCTGCTGCACGACCCCGAGGTGCTTATTCTGGACGAACCCACAAGCAATATGGACAAGGCATCTGAAAGCCAGCTGATCACCCGGCTTGCCAAGCTGTCAGAAAGCAAAACCCTTGTACTCATCACGCACAGGGCCAGCCTGCTGGCTCTTGTTAACCGCCTCATCATTCTCGACAACGGCCGCGTGGTGGCCGACGGCCCGCGCGACAAGGTGCTGGAGGCCATTGCCGGCAAAAAGCAGAAGCGTCAGGCAGGGCCTGCGGGCGAGGAGCAGCAGACCGCAGACAGCAGCGCCAGCCCCCCTGCCGACGAGGAAAAACCCGCCGCTGAAAAATCCGCTGCGCCGCCACCCGCGCCACCCGTACCACCCGTGACACCCGGCGCCACCACAGAAACCGCCATGGGGAAAGCATCATGAGCGCCCTGACCAATTTCTGGCGACGCCTGTTCGGCCTTGCTCCGGCACAGGATGAAGAACAGTTGCCCTACATGAACAAGGTGGACGCAGCCCTGCAACGCAAAGGCAGGGTGGAAGCCGTGTTTCTTTCCCTCGGCACGGCCGTGTTGCTGTGCGTTCTTGTTGCGTGGGCGTCCTGGGCCACCATCGACGAAGTCACGCGCGGTCAAGGGCAAGTGGTTGCCGCCAGCGGAACCCAGGTGATCCAGAACCTTGAGGGCGGCATTTTGCGTGAAGTGCTGGTGCGCGAAGGACAGGTTGTTGAAAAAGACCAGCCGCTTGCCCGCCTCGACAACCTCGGGGCGGCCAGCCAGTACACCGATGCCCTGACCAAGGCGCAGGAAAACCGCGTGGCCCTCATACGCCTTGAAGCGGAAAAAAACTCTGTTCCACCAGTATTTGATGCGGATTTGCTGGCTTCTGCCCCGCAAATCGTGGCTGATCAGGAAGAGATGTACCACAGCCGCCGCGAAAGATTCCTTTCAGAAATGGCGATGCTTAATTCGCAATACCGGCAGCGCCTCAAAGATGTGGACGAGCAGCGCGGGCGCAAAACCCAGCTCGCGCACAACCTTCTTCTGGCCGAAGAACGCCGTGATCTGGCAAAGCCGCTGGAAGCGCGCAAACTTTACCCGCGGGTGGACTATCTCGACCTGGAGCAGCGCGTTGTGACGCTGCGCGGCGATCTGGAAGCGGTTTCGGCCGCATTGGGCAAGGCGGAAGAAGCCGCCCTTGAGGTCGAGCGCAAGCTGGGCCTGCACAAGGCTGAATACGAGGCTGAAATAACAGCAGAAATAAACAAGCGCCGCACAGAACTGACCTCGCTTCAGGCTCTGCTTTCGGCAGGCGGCGACCGCGTTACCCGCACAGAGCTGCGCGCTCCGGTGCGGGGCACGGTCAAAAGGGTCGCCATCAACACTATTGGCGGCGTGGTGCGCTCTGGCGAACCCATCATGGAAATTGTGCCTCTGGGCGACACCCTGCTTGTCGAAGCCCGCGTTCGCCCGGCAGACATCGCTTTTATTCACGCGGAACAGCGCGCCATCGTCAAGATATCGGCCTATGACTTTTCCATCTACGGCGGACTTGAGGCCGTTGTGGAGCAGATCAGCGCCGACACCATCGAAGACAAGAGGAATGATTTTTTCTATCTGGTCAAATTGCGCACCAAAAAGAATGAAATCACCTACCGCAACGAGCACCTGCCCATCATACCCGGCATGGTGGCCGTGGTGGAAATCATCTCCGGCAAAAAAACCGTACTGGACTACCTGCTCAAACCCCTGCTCAAGGCACAGCAAAATGCCATGAGAGAACGATAGACCACGAGGCGCATATGCTTGCTTCTCACCCTCTGTACATGCCCCCTCCGGGGCATCAGATAGTGCTCAAGGGCCTTTCACACCAATCACGCATTGAACTGAATTTCTCCATGCAGGGACTTTTTGTCGGGCTGGAGGGATATAATCTCGTTTTCTCCCGCGAGGACGGCTCCCGGCTGGTTCTTGAAGATTACCTGAACCCGGCCCCGCCGCCGGGCGTGCAGCTTGCGGCAGCGGGGCCGGGTCAATCCCTGGCAGACCTGATGGCAGCCGCGCACCCGGCCATCATCGTCAATGGCCGGGAAATGTCGCCTGCCGGATTTTTTTCCTCGCTGGGTGAAGAAGGCATGCCCGAGCCGGGCATAGCCGCCACGCGCAACGCCTCTTTTCAGGGGCATGAGCATGACGCTCTTCAGGAAGGCATCGATTCCCTTGGCGGCCTTGACGGTAATGACGAAATGATACGACGGGGCAGATCGGGGACGGACAATGGAGAAACCGTGGGCCAGAGTCTGTCCCATACCGGTGACGGAAAGTTTTTTTCCGGTGGCGGCCTGGGGGGCAGATCGGGCGGTGGTCACCATACCGGTACAGATCCGAATCAGGGCGGCAGCACTGGTCCCGGTGGAGGTACTAATCCGGGAGGCGGCACGAATCCCGGCGGCACGGGTCCCGGTGGCACAGGGCCGGGTGGTGGCACTGACCCCGGCGGTGGCACGGGTCCGGGAGGAGGAACTGATCCCGGTGGCGGCACAGGGCCGGGTGGAGGGACCGATCCCGGCGGGGGTACTGGTCCCGGTGGAGGGACTGACCCCGGTGGCGGTACTGGTCCCGGCGGAGGCACGGGTCCGGGTGGAGGAACTGATCCCGGCGGTGGCACGGGTCCGGGCGGAGATACTGATCCGGGAGGTGGTACAGGGCCGGGTGGCGGAACCGACCCCGGCGGTGGCACTGGACCGGGAGGAGGAACTGATCCCGGCGGCGGTACTGGTCCGGGCGGAGGCACTGATCCCGGCGGAGGTACTGGTCCCGGTGGAGGGACCGACCCCGGTGGCGGCACGGGTCCGGGTGGAGGTACTGACCCCGGCGGTGGCACAGGGCCGGGCGGAGGAACCGACCCCGGCGGAGGTACAGGGCCGGGTGGCGGCACGGGTCCCACCGCCATAGCAGCCCATGCGTCCCTGACCGAAGACGACACTGACGTTAGCGGCCAAGTTCCCACACCACAAAATGCAGACGGGCACAACCTGTCATTTGTGGCGCAAAACGACATGCCGGGCCAATATGGAACATTCAGCATTGATGCCAACGGAGCCTATGCCTACACACTGAACAACGTCCTGCCGAGTGTACAGGGTTTGGCAGCGGGCCAGACGCTCACGGAAACATTCACCTACACAATGGATGACGGTAACGGCGGAACCATCTCAAACACGGTCACCATTACCATCAATGGTCTCAATGACGCGCCCACGGTGGATTCCGCAGCCACCTCGATACTTGAGGATCAAGACCAGACCTCAGGCACACTGCCCACGCCACAGGATATCGACGCTGGTGATTCTCCCCGGTATCTGGCGCAGACCAACGCGCCCGGGCTATACGGCAGCCTCACTCTCAACGCCGATGGAACCTTTGTCTACACGCTGGACAACAGTCTGGCCGCCGTGCAGCAATTGGGCACAGGCGATTTTTTGACAGAAACATTCACCTATACGGTGGATGACGGCCACGGGGGCACGGCCTCCGGAAATCTTGTGGTAACCATATACGGCACAAACGACGTACCCACGGTGTCGGCCGCCACAGCAGTGACGGACGAAGACGGCCCGGTGCTCATGGGCGTTTTGCCAACGCCCCATGATGTGGACGCGGGCGATGTGCCGCAGTTCATACCGCAGGCAGGCAGCGCTGGAGCTTACGGCGTACTTACTCTGGATGCGCAGGGCAACTACAGCTACGTTCTGGATAACACGCGGCCAGAAGTGCAGGCGCTCAGCCAGGGCGACACGCTTACAGAACAATTTGTTTTTACCGTTACGGACGGCCAGAGCAGTGTCAGCAAAACATTGACCATCACCATCAACGGAACCAACGACAACCCCACCGTGGCCGCCTCTTCAGCCTCGCTGACCGAACATCAGGGGCTTGTGGGCGGAACCCTGCCCACACCGCACGATGTGGACGCCAATGACAGCCTCAACTTCACCGAGCAGCACAACACGCCGGGCCTGTACGGCAGCCTCAGCGTGGATGCCGCAGGCAATTATACTTACGTGCTGAACCATGCAGCCCCCGGCTTGCAAAATCTGGCTGACGGACAACACCTCACCGATGTTTTTAGCTACACGGTATACGACAACCACGGAGGCACGGCCACCAACACCATCACCATCACAATCAATGGTGTTAACGACGCCCCGCAGGTCAGCGCCGCCGTGGCGTCCATCCATGAAGATCAGGCCA
>CAJMLK010000011.1 GCA_905214305.1 uncultured bacterium | reverse complement strand
CGTCCACTTCCATGCCGGTTCCCACAAGGGGCTTCTCGGAGCGGAGCAGGGGCACGGCCTGACGCTGCATGTTGGAACCCATGAGCGCGCGGTTGGCGTCGTCGTGTTCCAGAAAGGGAATGAGCGCGGCCGAAATGGAAACCATCTGGCTGGGCGAAATGTCCATGAGGGTCACTTCGTCGCGATGACGCATTTCCACTTCACCCTTGACGCGCACGGTGACGAATTCGTCAACCAGGTTGCCCTGTTCGTCCAGCACCGCGTTGGCCTGCGCCACCACCTGATCGCCTTCGCGGGACGCATCAAGATGGACCACTTCGTCCGTGACCCGGCCTTCGCGCACCACATGGTAGGGCGTTTCGATAAAGCCGTAGTCGTTGACCTTGGCAAAGGTGGTCAGAGAAACGATAAGGCCGATGTTCGGACCTTCGGGCGTTTCAATGGGGCAGATGCGGCCGTAGTGCGAGGTATGCACGTCGCGTACTTCAAAGCCCGCGCGTTCACGGGTCAGACCGCCGGGCCCAAGGGCCGAGAGGCGACGCTTGTGCGTCACTTCGGAGAGGGAGTTGGTCTGGTCCATAAACTGTGACAGCTGTGAAGTGCCGAAGAATTCCTTCAGCACGGCGGCCACAGGCTTGGGATTGATGAGGTCGTGGGGCATGAGCGTGGAGATTTCCTGCAGGCTCATGCGCTCCTTGATGGCGCGCTCCATGCGGACGAGGCCGATGCGGTACTGGTTTTCCACCAGTTCACCCACAAGGCGCACGCGGCGGTTGCCGAGATGGTCAATATCGTCGGCAGGGCCGTGGCTGTCCTTGAGGTGGACGAGCACCTTGATGGCCGTAAGGATATCATTGTCCGTCAGGGTGCGCAGGTCGGAAGGCTCGTCCAGGCTGAGGCGCTGGTTGAGCTTGTACCGGCCCACGGGTGACAGGTCATAATAGTCGGGATTGCGGAACAGATTGTCGAAAAAGCTGGCCGCAATTTCCGCTGTGGGCGGCGACGAAGGACGCAGACGACGGTAGATCTCCTCCTGCGCCTTCAGCTGATCCGGAATGCGGTCCAGCATGAGGGTGTCGCGGATGGAGGAAGACGTGTCATTACCCTTGGTGTGCAGCACGTTGACGCGGTCAATGCCGGCATCACGCATGCGATCAAGCAGCCCGGGGGTGATTTCGTCCGCAGCTTCGGCCAGCAGTTCGCCGGTCTTGGGGTCGGCCACGTCGACGGCCAGGAACATGCCGTCCAGGGTGTCGGGGCGCATTTCAATGGCCTCGATGCCCGCTTCGCAGATAAGACGCCAGCTGCGCTTGGTTATGGGCTTGCCCGCCTTGACGATGACATTGCCTTCGCTGTCGACGATGTCGGCATAGGCGTTGTCCTTGCGGTACAGTTCCTTGCGCACTTCCCAGAAAATGGTGTTGCGTTCTTCCAGACGGTAGGTTTCCTGCGTATAGAAGTATTCAAGGATCTGTTCCTTGCTCATGCCCATCGCCTTGAACAGGATGGTGGCGGGCATTTTGCGGCGGCGGTCAATGCGGACGTAGAGAATGTCCTTGTGGTCAAAGTCAAAGTCCAGCCAGGAGCCGCGCATGGGAATGACGCGGCACGAGTACAGCACTTTACGGCTGGTATGCGTCTTGCCGCCATCATGTTCGAAAATGATGCCGGGCGAACGCTGGAGCTGGTTGACGATGACACGTTCTGTGCCGTTTATGATAAAGGTGCCTTTTTCGGTCATGAGGGGCAGGGTTCCAAAATAGATATCCTGCTCCTTGATGTCACGAATAGTCCGGTTGCCCGAGGCTTCGTCGGCATCATACACCACAAGGCGCACTTTAATGCGCATGGGGGCTTCGTACGTCAGGCCTTTGGAAATGCATTCGGCCTGGTCGTATTTGGGCTCGCCTATTTCATAGCTGACAAATTCCAGACTGGCGGTCTTGTTAAAGTCTTCGATAGGAAAGACCGTATGAAAAACGCCCTCAAGTCCTTCATCAGGGCGACGTTCGGCTTCTGGAACGCCTTCCTGAAGAAACTTTTCATATGAGTCTATCTGCAGATTCAGCAGATGGGGGATGGGGAGGGAGATCTTGATCTTGCCGAACTGTTTGGTGAGCTGGCCCATGGGTACCTCAAGATAGGTAGCGGTTGCGCCCCGGCGGAGCGACAAAGAAGTATCTGCCGAAGCCGGCGGGCAAAAAACTTGCTGTCACTGCACCCTGAAAGCGTAAGACACGGCGGGAGGCAATTGCTTACTGTGCGGGGTAAGGCGAAAAAAACCCATCCCTGTCTGGGTAAACAGGGCTTGGGCTCGGGTATCTACCTTAAAAATATGTACTTATCCAGTAAGTTATATTAAACAGAAAATGGCCTCCTGTGCCGTTCATGAAAGAGGATACATAATAAGAATTTTACATTTTGGCAAGCTTTTTCTGGAGAAAATTTTCCGCTTGCCAAATATAAACAAAAAATACGCAGTTGGCAAAAAGAAAATACGCCTGCAAAAACAAAAAAATAGCAAAAATGACCAATAAAAAAAGCGGGGCCAAAAAGGCCCCGCTAAAAAGCGCGTCAAAAACGTGCTTACTTCACTTCGACAACAGCGCCGGCTTCGGTCAGCTGCTTCTTGGCGTCTTCGGCTTCTTCCTTGGACACGGCTTCCTTCAGGGTGGAGGGGCAGCCGTCAACCTTTTCCTTGGCTTCTTTGAGGCCCAGGCTGGTCAGAGCGCGCACAACCTTGATGACGCCGATCTTGTTGGCGCCGGCTTCCTTCAGGATGACGTCGAACTCGGTCTTTTCTTCAGCGGCTTCAGCAGCGGCGGCGGGGGCAGCCATCATCATGGCGGCGGCAGGCGCAGCGGCGGAAACGCCGAACTTTTCTTCGAGTTCCTTGATGAACTCAGAGAGTTCGAGAACGGTCATATTGGAGATAAATTCAACAACTTCTTCTTTGGTAACGGCCATGATAGTCTCCTGATCTTTGGCTTAAAGTCGGATGATTGCGGTGATGCACAACTAGGCGGCGTTGGACTTCTGCTCTTCGATACCCTTGAGGGCGTAGAGCAGGCCACGCAGCACGTTGGCAAACAGCGACACAAAATTGGTGGGCACGGCGTTCATGGTGCCGAGCAGATGGCCGAGAAGCTGTTCCCTGCCGGGCAGCTTGGCCAGCGCGTCAATCTGGGCGGCTTCAAGAGCCTTGCCGTCCAGACTGCCGCAGCGCAATTCAAAAAGCTTGCTCTGCTTAGCAAAATCACTCAACGCCTTGGCCACCGCCACAGGGTCATCGAACCCAAAGGCCACGCCGATGTTTTCACGGAACTTGTCCTTGATAACGTCGTGCGTGCCGTCGGTCAGAGCTATACGAGCCAGCGTGTTTTTAACGACGAGATATTCGCCGCCAGCCGTGCGAAGGCTGCCACGCAGGTTCGTCAGCTCTTCCACCGTCATACCCTTGAAGTCCGTCAGCACAGCAAAAGAAGCCTTGTCGGCCTTGGCCTTGATGGCTTCGATAACTGCGGCTTTTTCAGACCTTTTCACGTGATACCTCTCACGTTCGGGGTTGCCAGGTGGAATGCCGAGCCAAAGTAGAAGCGTCTGGGCAGGGCGATTAAGGGCTAAAAGCCCGCCTGCCGTCTTCGACTCGTATTCCTGTTCCTTAGACATTTTGATGGCGACCTGTAGCCAGGCCGCCATCAAACTTGAAAGTTACCCTTCAAGAAATTTTTTAACCTGAGACATGTCCACCTTGAAACCGGGACCCATGGTGGTGGAAACCGCCATGGAAATCAGATAGGAGCCTTTGGCCGAAGAGGGCTTGAGGCGGTTCACGGTATCAAGCAGGGCCTTGAGGTTGCCGAGAATCTTTTCGGAACCAAAAGAAACCTTGCCAAGGGGCGCATGCAGCACGCCAGCCTTGTCGACCTTGAAGTCGACGCGCCCGGCCTTGAGTTCGGTCACGGCCTTGGTCACGTCAAAGGTCACGGAGCCGGTCTTGGCGTTGGGCATAAGGCCGCGGGGGCCAAGCAGACGACCGATCTGGCCCACAAGGGCCATGACGTCAGGGGTGGCAACGGCAGCATCAAAGTTGAGGTTGCCTGCTTTGACTTCGGCCACCAGGTCTTCCGCACCAACAACGTCCGCACCGGCTTCGCGGGCTTCAGCCTGCTTTTCGCCTTTGCAGAAGACGGCCACGCGCACGGTCTTGCCAAGCCCGTGGGGCAGGGTAACGGCGCCGCGCACCATCTGGTCGGAATATTTGGGGTCAACACCGAGACGGATAGCGACGTCAACGGTTTCATCAAATTTGGCAAAGGCAGCGCCCAGCGACTTGCCTACAGCGTCTTCTACGCTGAAGCGCTCCTGAAGGTCTGTGCCTTCGAGAGCATTGCGAAATTTTTTGCCATGTTTGGGCATGAGATAATCCTTGTCGTTTTGCATCTCCTGCCGTTTTTCTGCTTGAGAGAAGACGGCAGTACAATTGATTTCAACGATGGCGTTGCGGTCGGTTCATTGAGCCGACGGCTGCGCCCAAAGGCCGTTAATGCTGCAAGTGCCCCGGGCAGGCCCGTGGCGGTGCGACATGGCCTTATTTTACGTCAATGCCCATGCTGCGAGCCGTACCCGCAATGGACTTGATGGCAGATTCCAGGCAGGCGGCGTTGAGATCGGGCAGCTTGAGCTTCGCGATTTCTTCCACCTGAGCCAGGGTCAGGCTGCCAACCTTGTTACGGTTGGGTTCGCCGGAACCTTTTTCGATCTTGGCGGCCTTCATGATCAGCACCGAGGCCGGAGGCGTCTTGGTGATGAAGGTGAAGGAACGGTCAGCATAGACCGTGATGACCACGGGAATGATCATGCCTTTCTGGTCCTGGGTACGGGCATTGAACTCTTTGCAGAAGCCCATGATATTCAGACCATGCTGACCCAGGGCGGGACCTACCGGCGGGGAGGGGTTGGCCGCGCCCGCAGGAATCTGCAATTTGATTTTGGCAACTTCTTTTTTGGCCATTTGCTTTGTCCTTCATCAATGCTCGCGCAGATCGGCCGTAGCCGCCGCGCGGGGGCAAGTCATTAAGCAAGGTTAGGTGGCACTTTGTGCGGCGTGCTGTTCAAGGGTGCTGCAACGCGCCGTGCGGACAGGAAGGAGCCCTTCCGCAAAAACCCTTCGGAAACGAAGGGTCTAGCCTTTGGAAACCTGCGCAAAGTCCAGTTCCACCGGGGTTTGACGCCCGAAAATGGAAACGGAGACGCGCAGCTTCCCCTTGTCGTAGTTAACGTCTTCCACCACGCCGTTAAAGCCTCCAAAAGGCCCTTCAATGACGCGCACCTCGTCACCCCTGTCAAAGTTGAACTTGGGTCGCGGGGTTTCCTGGCGTGTTTCCATCAGTGACAGAATGCGTTCCGCCTCTCCATCACGCATGGGGGTGGGACGGTTTTTGCCGCCCACAAAACCTGTAACCTTGGGTATGGACTGCACCAGATGCCAGGACAGGTCGGTCATGACCATGCGCACCATCACATAACCGGGGTAGAACTTGCGCGTGGATGTGCGCTGTTGTCCGCCCTTGGTCGGTTCGATGACCTTTTCGGTAGGAACCACAACTTCTTCAATCAGACCTTGTTCCTGCCCGGTGCGGCGCAACTCGTTAATGGTTTTCTGCACACGCTGCTCGAAACCCGAGTACGTGTGCACGATGTACCAGCGAGCTTTTTTCGACAGCTCGGAAGTTTCGTCGATAACAGGATCTTTCATATCGGCCTTCAGGACAGTATGGTCTTGATCAGGGATGACAGACCAAGGTCAACCAGCCCCAGGATGACGGCCATCACGGCTACAAAGCCCAACACGGCCAAGGTGGCTTTACGTGTTTCTTTTACCGTGGGCCACGTCACTTTGCGCAACTCGGCCTTGGCGTCTTCAACGTAGCGCGCAAAGCGCACGAAGACGTTGGGGGCTTTGTCGGCCTTGAGGTCGGCAGCTTGAGCTTGTTTTTTTGCCATGGTGTTGTCCGGAGATAAAAAATGGCAGGGCAGGAGGGATTCGAACCCCCAACATGCGGTTTTGGAGACCGCCGCTCTAGCCGTTAGAGCTACTGCCCTGCGTGCCGTCCGGGGGGCTTGACGCCCCCCGGCGGAATTATGTTACCTGGTTTCGCGATGCACCGTGTGCTTCTTGTCCCAGGGGCAATACTTTTTCATTTCCAGCCGACCGGTAGTGTTTTTCTTGTTCTTCCGGGTGCTGTAGTTGCGGCGTTTGCACTCAGTGCAAGCCAGAAGTATGTTGACTCTCATAGAACTACTCGTTGATTTCGGTCACCACGCCCGAGCCAACGGTGCGTCCGCCTTCGCGGATGGCGAAGCGCAGGCCGGCTTCCATGGCGATGGGAGCGATGAGTTCAACAATAAACTGCGAGTTGTCGCCAGGCATAACCATTTCCACACCTTCGGGCAGGCTGATGACGCCGGTGATGTCCGTGGTACGGAAGTAGAACTGGGGACGATACCCGGTGAAGAACGGGGTGTGACGACCGCCTTCTTCCTTGGAGAGCACGTACACTTCAGCCTTGAACTTCTTGTGGGGCGTGATGCTCTTGGGAGCGGCAAGAACCTGGCCGCGTTCCACGTCGTCACGCTTGGTGCCGCGCAGCAGGGCGCCGATGTTGTCGCCAGCTTCACCCTGATCGAGCAGCTTGCGGAACATTTCCACGCCGGTGCAGGTGGTCTTGACGGTGGGCTTGATGCCCACGATTTCCACTTCTTCGCCGACCTTGATGACGCCGCGTTCCACACGACCGGTCACAACAGTGCCGCGGCCGGAGATGGAGAACACGTCTTCAATGGGCATCAGGAAGGGCTTGTCGATGTCACGCACGGGCTCGGGAATGAAGGAGTCGCAAGCATCCAGAAGGTCAAGAATGCACTTGGCTTCAGGAGAGTTGGCGTCGTCGGATTCCAGGGCCTTGAGGGCGGAACCGCGGATCACGGGCACGTCGTCACCGGGGAAGTCGTAGGAAGAAAGCAGTTCGCGCACTTCCAGTTCCACCAGTTCAAGCAGCTCTTCGTCGTCCACGAGGTCGCACTTGTTCAGGAACACCACCAGCTGGGGCACGCCGACCTGACGGGCCAGCAGGATGTGCTCGCGGGTCTGGGGCATGGGGCCGTCAGTAGCAGCCACCACCAGGATGCCGCCGTCCATCTGGGCAGCGCCGGTGATCATGTTCTTGATGTAGTCGGCGTGACCGGGGCAGTCCACGTGAGCGTAGTGACGCTTGTCAGTCTCGTACTCAACGTGCGAGGTGGCAATGGTGATGCCGCGTTCTTTTTCTTCGGGGGCCTTGTCGATTTCGTCATACGAAATGAACTTGCCGCCGCTCTTCAAGTTGGCAACTTTGGTGATGGCCGCGGTCAAAGTGGTTTTGCCGTGGTCGATGTGGCCGATGGTACCGATGTTTACATGGGGCTTTTTGCGTTCAAATTTTTCCTTGCCCATTGTACGTCTCCCTGGAGAAAATAATGTTTGCGTTTTACCTGCGTTACAAAAAAGTGCTTCAAGCCTTGCGTGTGTAACGCCTGCTCCTCGCGTAACGGCTGCGGCAGTGGGAAAAAAACCGTTGGGCGGCCCGCTGTCCGCATTCAGTCCCTGGACACCAGGGAACGTGCATTGGCGGACGGGTTGACTGAGGGGGAGGAATTCAGCAGGAATGGAGCGGGAAACGGGATTCGAACCCGCAACCCTCAGCTTGGAAGGCTGATGCTCTAGCCGTTGAGCTATTCCCGCACGCTACCGTAGTTCCCCGACAGGCTCCCTGTCTCCTACAGCCAAGGCAGTTTTTTGTAACCAGCCACCAACCGTCCAAAAAAAATGGAAGACGGAAAAGTGGTGGTGGAGGGGGGTGGATTTGAACCACCGAAGTCTTACGACGACAGATTTACAGTCTGTTCCCTTTGGCCACTCGGGAACCCCTCCACTCTTGCCGCAAAGGTCGGGCAAGTGTCCGTCCTTTGTTCAGCTCTTGCCGTAAAGTCCGGGCAGATGTCCGTTCTTTGTTCGGCGTAATATGGAGCTGGCGATGGGACTTGAACCCGCAACCTGCTGATTACAAATCAGCTGCTCTGCCAGTTGAGCTACGCCAGCGGCAAGAGTGCTATTTAGCCACTTCCGTTCCGCTTGGCAAGTAAAAAATGCATTTTTATGCAATTTTTTTAAAAATTCCGCTTATTCGTCGTTTTTTCGGGCTTGCGGGCAGGCTCGATCTCAGGAAAAACACTTTTTGCGGCGCTGCCAGAGTAAGGCTTTTTAAAAAAAGGTCAAATCGCTGCTTCGCCGGGTATGCCCAGACCAGGTCGGCGCGGCCGCCAAGGCAACCGCGCCGGTTATCATGCTGTGCTGCGAGTGATGTGGCTTACTTCGAGTTTGCTTCAAACCATTTCTTGCCGTCCTTGACGATATAGCCCTGTGGGGAAAGGTCCTTGCCCTTGAGTCCGGGGTAGTCCGGGGCGTAGCGATAGGCACGGTGGATCATGTTCTGGTACATGTGTGTTACGGGCACGCCCTTGGGGGTGCGCAGAACGTGCTCGGCATCCAGCATGATGGGGGAGTTTTTGCCTTCCATGATGGGGCTGACAAATTCCCACACCACCTTCTTATCGCGGGTGACCTCAAACAGGTGGCCATGCTGGGTGGACGTCACCAGATAATTGCCGTTGGGCAGCTTTTGCGCTGCGCCCTGACGGTAGCTGAAGAAGCTGTTGCCGTCGTTGGCGGCGTATTCCCAGACAATCTTGCCGGTGGTCATGTCGATTTCCAGCACGCGGGAGCGGTTGGGTTCCGCGCGTTCCGAGCCGTTGTCAAAAATGGACATCAGGTTTTCACCGACCATGGCAGCATTATGCGAACCGAAAATGATCTGCGACTGATCGTCATACCATGTGGGACCCTGCCCCTTGCCGTGAGAAGAGGGATTGCCCCAGCGCCATTCAATCTTGCCTGTCTTTCTGTCCACAAGCAGTGCTTCGGAAAAATTGCGAGAGTTCAGCAATATCTTGTCGTTGCCGTCTTTTCCGGGGACAAATTCCACGGTGTTGAAGTGCGACCAGTCATAGCTGTCGTAACCGGCTCCGGCTTTTTTGGGGGCGAGATAGTTTGGATCAAGCTGGTCTTGCCCCTTGCCGACATGATCCATGAGATGCCATTCCCATACGGTCTTGCCGTCTTTGTCCACTTCACGCACAAAATCCACCCAGAAATCGGTAAGCGGCTTGCCTTTGATCATCACAGGTTCAGTGGGAACGGTTTTGGGATCTCGGCCCTTGGCAATCATTTTGTCGTTGGCAATCCGCTCCCAGCCCAGAATCAGCGTATTGCCGTTGGGCATGCGGTCAAAAGTGTGGTGCGAAATATGGTCTTTGTCGGCCATGCGATACGACCAGACCACATTGCCGTCCCAGTCCACCTCATCCAGAATGCCTGCCCAACCCCCGATTTGAGCCTGCGCGTCCTCATTTTTTACGCTGCGCAACAGCAAGAGATTTCCGTTGGGCAGGAGGCGGGCGTGAAAGTTGGAGCCTTCAGCATTTTTGACTTCCCATGTGTGAACAACGTTTCCTTCCATGTCCATGAGGTAGGTGACGTTGTTCTTTTCTGTGGGAGTAAACAGCGTGTAGCCGTTAAAACATTTGTCTTTCTCGTAATACATGACGCCGGTAGGCCCATTGTGAAGCTCATAGGCGGCCGCTTTGACGGCAAAGGAAACCACAAAAATGAAAAGCAGAAGCGCAAGGCGTTTGAATCGCGTTCTCATAACCTCTCCTCTGTTCAAGTGAAGTGCATTCCCCTCCGAATGAAGGTTTTTTAAATGTGACAAAGTTCACTAGCGAAAAATGTAGTTTAGACAACATTTTCACAAGCAATATGGATATCGCTTGCCAAACTGCCACTATTGTTCAGTATTTTAGCGGGTTATATTTGAAAATACTCTGCCGCAGCGCGGCAGGCTTCAAGCGAAGGAGAAGGGAGGCAATGGGGGATGGCAGAGTGATTTTATTTTGAAATTGCTCTTGCGGTTGCGTGAACAGCAGCCCGCCGCAAAGGTGCAGGTGCTAAGTGTCTGGCGGTTAAGCGCCGGAGCGAGTGTCCGTAAATTTTGAGAATGTACATTTTCAAGGCCAATCGGCTCCAGTCGCAATGTTCCCACAGGTTGTGCACCATTTCTCGCACCCGGTTTGCTGTTGTCTGGCAACTCCAGCTTTACCGTTCTGTGGCAGGGTGAACAACCTGTGGGAACATTACATCGGGCGACAGACACCGGCCACGCCCCTATCCCCTATATCGGGCGTTCTGTCCGGCAGGCCACCGTGCAGCGTTCAAGACCAGCCATGTCCCGATGGGTGACGGGGGCTTCGAACAGCCCGTGCTGACGCAGCAACCGGCGTGTGTCTGCGCCCTGTGCCGCGCCGTGCTCCAGCAGTATCCGGCCTCCTGGCATGAGCGCCCACGCGGCGGCCCGTGTGGCGGCAAAAAGATGGGCAAGGCCATGATCCGGCGAAAACAGTGCGCCGTGGGGTTCGTGCGCCAGCACTTCTTCCATCACCATGCCACGCTCGGATTCGGCAATATAGGGCGGATTGCTCACCAGCATGGCGTACGCGCCACGCGACAGGGGCGGGCGGGTCATGTCCCCGGCGAGGCATGTCAGCCGGTCCTGTGCGCCAAGGCGGGCAGCGTTGTGGCGCGCCGTTGCGACGGCCTGAAGGCTGATGTCCGCCAGCACGCCCTGCCAGTGCGGCAGTTCAAGGGCCAGCGTGATGCCTATACAGCCCGAACCGCAGCCCAGATCCGCGAAACAGGGACCTCGACCTGTGGACATGCTTTCCGGTTTGCGCAGTTGCACGTCGTGCCCGGCGGCCCAGTCTGAGCTATCCGGCCAGTTTCCGGCAGAAACCATTTCCCGTGCGGCAGCCAGAGCCTTGTCCACGAGCAGTTCTGTTTCCGGTCTGGGAATGAGGGTGTGAGGCGTTACGGCAAAATCACGACCGTAAAATTCTTTGCTGCCCGTGATGTGTGCCAGAGGTTCCCCGGCGGCACGACGGGCGAGCAGGGTATCCAGCGTCTGGATTTCGTGGGCGCTCAACTGTCGCTCGGCCTGCATGACACAGGCAAGGCGATCAAGGCGCAATACTTTTTCCACCAGCACCTGCGCGCAAAGGCGGGGGCTGTCTGCCCCCGCCTTTTGCAATGTTTGCGCAGCTTCAATCAGATATTGACGCAGACGCACCGTTTTCAGGCTCCGGCTTCCGCATTGGGCCGCTGGTCATCATCCTGACTCTTTCGCCGGGGGCGAGGGGCCGCAGGTTTGGACGGCAGGGCCGCAACCACATCTTTCTTGCCTGATGCGGCTTTGCCCTTGCCGGACTTGCCGCCGGTTTGCCCGGCGCCCGATGCGCCGCCCTTGTCGTTTTTGCCCTCAAAAACCAGAGGCAGCAGCTCGTCATAATGGTGCACAGGATGCACGGCAATACGCTTGAGCAGTTCCTTGGGCACGTCTTCAAGGTCCTTGGTGTTCTGCCACGGAATGATCACGTGCTTCAGTCCGCGCGCCACACCGGCCAGAATTTTTTCCTTGATGCCGCCCACGGGCAGCACCCGGCCCTGAAGGGTGATCTCGCCGGTCATGCACAGATCGGCGCGCACGCGCCGCCCACTGAGGGCCGAGATCAGCGCCGTAGTGAGCGTTACGCCTGCCGAAGGGCCGTCCTTGGGCGTGGCCCCCGCGGGGACGTGCACATGAATGTCGTATTCCGACACAAAGGACGGATCCACGCCCAGTTCGTCAGCACGGCTGCGTATATAGCTCAATGCGGCCTGAGCGCTTTCTTTCATGACATCGCCCAGCTGGCCTGTAAGAGTAAGGCCGCCCTTGCCTTTCATCACCGTTGCTTCCACGGTCAGCACTTCTCCACCAGCCGGAGTCCACGCCAGACCCAGAGCCATGCCGGGCATGAGCTTCTTTTCTTTTTCGTCTTCAATAAAGCGGGGTGCGCCCAGCAATTTTTCCACATCGGCAGCGCCGACCCTGAACGGCCCCTTTTTGCCCTCAGCCTTGCGCCGGGCCAGCTTGCGGCATATGGAGGACAGCTCGCGTTCCAGATTGCGCAGGCCCGCTTCGCGTGTGTACTCGCGTATGACTTTTTCCAGAGCTGCCTCGTCCAGCGACACATCCTTTTCCAGCAAGCCGTTTTCCTTGATCTTTTTGGGCAACAGATGCTTGCGGGCGATTTCGGCCTTTTCCTGCATGGTGTAGCCGGGCAGGGTAATGACCTCCATGCGGTCACGCAGGGGGGCCGGGATGGTCTCCAGATGGTTGGCCGTGCACAGGAACATGACCTTGGAAAGATCAAAGGGCACGTTCAGATAGTGGTCGCTGAAGGTGTGGTTCTGTTCCGGATCCAGCACTTCCAGCAGGGCGGACGAGGGGTCTCCCCTGAAGTCCGCACCGAGCTTGTCCACTTCGTCCAGCACAATGACGGGGTTGCGTGTGCCCGCCTGTTTGAGGCTCTGGATGATGCGCCCGGGCATGGCCCCGATATAGGTACGCCTGTGCCCGCGTATTTCTGCCTCGTCGTGCATGCCGCCAAGGGACAGCCTCTGGAACTTGCGCCCCAGGGCGCGCGCAATGGAACGGCCGAGGGACGTTTTGCCCACGCCGGGAGGACCGGCAAAACAGAGGATAGGCCCCTTGGATTGCGGATTGAGCTTGCGCACGCTCAGGAATTCGAGAATGCGATCCTTGATTTTTTCCAGGCCGCAGTGATCTTCGTCAAGAATCTGCTTGGCGTGGGCGATGTCCAGCCTGTCGCGCGAGAGCTTTTTCCAGGGCAGTTCCGCCAGCCAGTCCAGATAGTTGCGCACCACGTTGGCCTCAGAAGAGTCCGCGTGCATGCCTGCCAGACGGCGCAACTGCTTGTCGGCTTCCCTGCGCACGTCCTTGGGCATGCCCGCCTTGTCAAGGGCGGCCCGCAGGCTTTCCAGCTCCTCCTCTCCCTCATCGTCCTTGTCGCCAAGTTCGCTGCGAATGGCCTTGAGCTGTTCGCGCAGGAAGTAGTCCTTCTGGGCCTTGTCCATGCCTTCGCGGGCCGAGCTTTGAATGCGGGCCTGCACGGTGGCGACCTCAACCTCGCGCTGCAACTGGGTGTTGACCAGCATGAGCCGGTCCAGCGGGTCTTCCGCTTCCAGAATCTGCTGTGCGTCGGCCGTTTTCATGCGCATGTTGGCGGCAATGAGGTCGGCCAGACGGCCGGGATCATCCACGCCCTGCAGCACTGCCAGAACGTCTGGCGAAGAAAGCCCGCGCAGGGACAGCACTTTTTCGCTCTGTTCGCGCACGGAGCGCAGCAGGGCTTCAACAGTGGCGTCGATCTTGGGGGTGGCTTCGGACAGCGTGTCGATGCGGGCCTCAAGAAACGGCTCTACCTGGCTGAATTCGCGCACGCGGGCGCGGCTGACGCCCTGCACCAGAATTTTCACCCGTGAATCGGGCATTTTGAGCATGCGCATGACCTGCACCACCGTGCCCACCCGGTAAATGTCATCGGGGCCGGGGTCTTCGGTCGCTTCTTCCTTTTGTGCGCAGACGAGCAAATGCCGTCCGTTCTTGAGGGCCGCTTCAACGGCCTGAACGGACTTTTCGCGCCCGATAAAGAGCGGCAGAATCATGTAGTTGAAAATAACCACATCGCGCACGGGCAGGATGGGCAGAGTGTCGGGAATGCTCTGCATGGCGGCGGCAAGGCCGCCTTCGTTTTCGGCCAGATCCTGTCCGGGATTTTCCACAGCGCGCGGATCTTCGTTTTCGATGCCAGGCCCGGTGTCGGAATCAGGCCCGTTCATGTGCAACAAATAGTTCTTGTCGTTGTAGTCGGCCATATATTCTCCCTGACTGCCTAGATGGTCTGCATCTGTGTGATGCTGTAGCAGTCTCCCTCGGTAACAATAACGTGATCAAGAAAACGCAGGCCCAGTTGCGGCGCAAGTCTTTGCAGTTCTGCCGTAAAGATCTTGTCTGCCTCGGAAGGGGCGGGATTGCCGCCGGGGTGGTTGTGTACCACGATGATGCCACTGGCCTTGCGCAACAGCGCCGCTTCAAACACGTCTCTTGGCTGCACGGCAACCTCGGCCACGCCGCCCTGTCGCAAGCGCTCCCAGGCTGTGAGCCTGTTGCGCTGGTCAACCAGAGCCAGCCAGCATTCCTCGTGCGGACAGCCCGCCAGACGGCTCTGGGCCATACGGGCCACCGCATGCGGCGTGGCCAGAACCTCGCGCTTGCGCACGGCAGAATCCGTATGGCGGGTAAAGGTTTCACGCAGAACCGTGAAAAAGCTCATGAGTCCCGGCCCAAAGCCGGGCACAGCCAGAAGTTCATCAGGTCTGGCGTTCATGATTCCTCGAATGCCGCCAAAGCGGCGCAACAGTTCCTTGGCCAGAGGCTTGGTGTCCTTGCGCGTGAGACTGTACCCTAACAGGAGTTCCAGAAGCTCATACTCCGCCATCCCGGCGGGGTCGCGCTCGAAGCGCTCACGCAGTCTGGCCCGGTGGCCTGCATACGATGGTGTGGAACCTGACGTTGTTGTCATAAGGTAAGCAGTCTTGAAGGTTATGCAAGAGGGCAGGGGAATGACTACAGGGAAATTATCGTTTCAGGTGTGAAAAAACAAGCCGCGAGGCCCGGCGCAGACGTCCTTATGCGCGGCCGTGCGCCTGGGCGAAAAGGCTGGTCATGCGGGCGGCCAGAAAGTCCAGGCTCTGGTCCGGGCTGCGGCGGCCGCTTTTGACCTGAAGCTCGGCGTCTACTATCAGGGACATGCCCTGTGCGATGCCCGCAGGCCCGAGGCGCCGGGCGAGCTGCTTTTTGGCTGAGGCATCCTGCGGGCGCATGCGGGGGTTTTCTCCGGCCTGACACTGCCACAAAAGGCGCAGTTCGCGGGCCAGCAGGGCCAGCAGGGAAAACAGCAGGCTGTCGCCGTCCCTGTTGCGGGCAAGCTCTTTCCACACGCCAGCCAGATTGCCCGCCTGCATCTGGCGGATGCAGGCAAAGACGTCGCATTCCGGACTCCAGGAAGCGGTGGAGATCATGTCCGGATTGACAGCATCGCCGTTTTTCCGTTCTGCCGCACTGTCTGCCAGAGCACGGCGCAGCAGCATCAGTTTTTCCAGTTCATTTTCAATTGCCAGCGCGTCGGGTGGCACGGAAGCGCAGAACTGTTCCAGCGCGTCGGGAGCAAAGGGCAGCCCCAGAGCCTGACTGCGTTGCAGCACATGTTTTCGCAGTGTGCGTTCGCCAAGGCCCTCTTGTCGCCATATCCAGCCCTTCTTGTCGGCAAAGGCCATGCAAGGCAGCTTGCCCAGATGGGCGGGAACCTTGGGTTGGCCGCGCTCCCAGTTTACCTCAAGGCAAAAAAAGGGCCAGCACTGGTTAGAGGGCCGGGCCAGAGCATGGGAAATCTTTTTCCACACGGCGGCGGGCCACAGGTTGGCCTGGCGGACAACCAGAGCGCGGGGCGCGCCGAAAAGCCCCTGCAGGGTCAGGTGCTCCCAGAATCTCTGTGGCGGTTCCTCGTCGCCCCAATAGACATGGCGCTCCCATTGCGCGGGAGCGTTCTGCGGCATGAGACCGCCAGCGGCAGCCGGAGGAAACGCCTCCAGCTGGCGGGCGAGATGGTCGCGCAGCAGTTGCCCGTCGGGGCAGACAAGAAAGGAAAAACCGGGACGAGTGGTGCTCATGATCCCATCATAGCGGTAAAAGTTTATGGGGGGAAGAGTTATGGGGAAGGGGAGTTCTTTGCGTACTCCCCTTCCCCATCATATTCCCGGCCCATGATCGGCGGCCGTCGGCAGGCTTGTTCTGCATGCCGTCGGCGCGGCTGTGCCCTTCAAAAGGGGTATTAGCCCGGCTGCCAGAGCAATTTCTAGGTGAAGTTGTTCTAGCTGGCGACGATGTTGACAAGCTTGCCCGGAACCACCACCACCTTGCGGATGGTAAGCCCGGCCGTGTGACGTTGCACCGAGCTGTCAGCCAGAGCGGCTTCTTCCATGGCGGCCTTGTCGGCCCCGGCGGGAATCGCCACCGTGCCGCGCAGCTTGCCGTTGACCTGAAGAGCCACGGTGACCGTATCCTGCGCCGTTGCGTCCTTGTCCCACTGGGGCCAAGGCTCGTCGGACAGGGACTCGGCATGGCCGAGGCGGCTCCACAATTCTTCACAGACATGCGGAATTATGGGCGAAAGCAGGGTGATGACCGTGGCCGTGGCAGAAGAGAATACCCGCCTGTCGCCCTCGGTTGAACCCATTTTTTCGCGTGCAATGTACATGGTGTTGACCAGTTCCATCACAGCGGCAATGGCCGTGTTGAACTGGAAGCGGTCGCCCATGTCTTCTCCGGCCTTTTTGACGGCCAGATGTTCCCGGCGGCGCAGGTCTCGCGCTTCGGGGCTTTGGGCATCACGGGCTGTGGATGTGCAGCCTTTGAGCGGCAGCAGACGATCCTGCTCTTCTACAAAAAGCCGCCATACGCGGTTGATAAAGCGTGAAGCCCCTTCAATGCCCGAATCGGACCAGTCGAAGTCCCGTTCGGCAGGGGCGGCAAACAGACAGAAAAGGCGCACGGTGTCTGCACCGTATTTTTTGATCATTTCTGTGGGGTCAACCACATTGCCCTTGGATTTCGACATCTTGCCGCCGTCTTTGAGCACCATGCCCTGAGTGAGCAGGTTGCTGAAAGGCTCGGAAAGCTCGGGCGGAAAAAAGCCCATGTCGCGCAGTACCTTGGTGAAGAAGCGCGAGTAGAGCAGATGCAGAATGGCATGCTCCACGCCGCCGATGTACTGGTCAACAGGCAGCCAGTATTTCACCGCGTCCATATCAAAGGGTGTTTCTGTATCCCGGGCGCTGGCAAAGCGTGCGAAGTACCATGAGGATTCCACAAACGTGTCCATGGTATCTGTTTCACGCCGGGCCGGGCCGCCGCACAGGGGGCAGGCGCACTGCGCAAAAGAGGGTGTTTCGGCCAGCGGAGAGCGGCCGTCGCTGCGGGTCTTCACGTCCAGCGGCAGCAGCACGGGCAGGTTTTCTTCCTTTTCCGGCACAGCACCGCACTTGTCGCAATAAATGACAGGGATAGGTGCGCCCCAATAGCGCTGGCGCGAGATGTTCCAGTCGCGCAGGCGGAACTGGGTGGTGGCCTTGCCCTTGCCGTCTTTTTCAAGGCTCTGGGCCACGGCCTTTTTGCCGTCTTCGTTGGGCATGCCGTCGAACTGGCCGGAGTGGACCATGATGCCCTGACCGGTAAATGCCTCGGTCATGGTTTCGGGCGCAAGTTCCTGCCCTTCGGGGCAGATGACCACCTGCACGGGCAGGTCGTATTTGCGGGCAAACTCAAAGTCGCGCTGGTCGTGAGCAGGAACGCCCATAACCGCACCCGTGCCGTAGTCGGCCAGAACAAAATTGCCGAGCCACAGGGGAACGCGCTGACCCGTAAAGGGGTGGAGCGCGTACGCACCGGTGAAGATGCCTTCCTTTTCCAGCAGGTCGGACTGACGGTCCAGACGGTCCATGTTGCGGATGCGTTCCACAAAGGCCCTGACTTCATCGGCGTTTTCGTAGCCCTGGATGAGGTGTTCCACCAGAGGATGCTCCGGGGCCAGAGTCATGAAGGTAACGCCAAAGACAGTGTCGGGTCTGGTGGTAAAGACATCAATGCCTTTTACGCCTTCCACGTCTTTTTCCAGACCAAAGGTGATGGATGCGCCGGTGGATCTGCCTATCCAGTTGCGCTGCATGGCAATGACGCGCTCGGGCCAGCCGCCCTCAAGCGTGCCGAGGTCGCGCAGCAGTTCATCGCCGTAGGCCGTGATCTTGAGAAACCACTGGGTGAGGTCCTTTTGCACCACGCGGCTGTCGCAGCGCCAGCACAGGCCGTCAATGACCTGTTCATTGGCAAGCACCGTGTGGCAGGAGGGGCACCAGTTCTGCGGGGCCTTTTTGCGGTAGACAAGCCCTTTTTTCAGCAGGCGCAGAAAGAACATCTGCTCCCACTGGTAATATTCGGGCCGGCAGGTGGCGATTTCACGCGACCAGTCATAGGAATACCCCAGGCGCTTCAGTTGCGCGCGCATGGTGCGGATGTTGGCATACGTCCATTCCGCGGGATGGGTATTGTTTTTGATGGCCGCGTTTTCCGCAGGCAGGCCGAAGGCGTCCCAACCCATGGGATGCAGCACGTTATAACCCTGCATGCGTTTGCTGCGCGCCACCACGTCGCCTATGGAGTAGTTGCGCACATGGCCCATGTGTATGTTGCCCGAAGGGTAGGGGAACATTTCAAGCACATAGTATTTGGGCTTGTTGCTTTCGTGGCTGCAGGCAAAAGCATTTTCTGCCTGCCAGCGGGACTGCCATTTTTCTTCAATTGCTTGCGGATTGTAACGTTCTTGAGTCATGGGGCATACCGGTTCAGATAGAAGGATTGGAGGATGCGGCGCAGCGTTGCAGTTCGCCGTTTTCCAGAGCCTTGGCAACAGCGTCGAGAATGCCGTTGATAAAGTTCTTGGCATTGCCTTCGCCAAACTGGCGGCTCAGCTCCAGGGCTTCATTGATAGCCACCTTGGGCGGCACATCATTACGAAAAACAAGCTCATACGCAGCCAGCCGCAGCAGGGTCAGCTCAACCCGGCCCATGCGGTCCACGCGCCAGTTGTGCGAAAAGCGGCTGATGGTCTCGTCCAGCGTGGCGCTGTTGCTCCACACCCCTTGCACAAGTTCCCACGAAAAGCCGCAGGCTTGTACAGGAACACCGCTTTCTTCGCTGCGCGCCAGATTGTCGGGCGACATGCGAAAGCTGCGGCGCAACTCTTCAAGGGAGCGGGCCGGAGTAAAAGAGAGACCGTACAGAACCTGAAAAGCCATCTCACGCTCACCGCGTCTGGTGGCATTTTTGCCTTTAGCCATGAGTTTACAACTGCTCCATGACGCGGATGGTTTCCAGCATGGCGGCGGCAGCTTCCACGCCCTTGTTGCCGGCCTTGGAACCGGCGCGCTCAATGGCCTGCTCGATATTGTCGCAGGTCAGCAGGCCAAAACCGACAGGCATGCTGTGCTGCATCATGGCCTGGGCAATGCCCTTGCTGGCTTCGGCGCACACATAGTCAAAATGGGGGGTTCCGCCGCGAATGACAGCGCCCAGGGCCAGAATGCCGTCATACTTGCCGGAAGCAGCCAGCTTCTGACAGACAAGGGGCATCTCGAAAGCGCCGGGGATGCGCACCACGGTCACGTTGGCCATATCCAGGCCGTGGCGCTCCAGATAGTCGAGCGCGCCGCCCACCAGTCGGTCGACAATAAAGTCGTTAAAGCGGGTAGCCACAACGGCCACCTTGAGGCCCTTGGCGTCCAGTTGGCCCGCAATGGTTTTCACAGTGCTCATGGCGACTCCTCGGCGCAGTGATGCGCCCTGTTCCTTAATGATATATGGGTTCTAAAAATGTCATGCAGGCACGGTCGCAACCGCGTCCGGCAATTCCGCCCGGAGGGGCGGCTGCCGCATCCGGCGCAAGGCGGCCCGCACACCGCTGCTGCGCGGCAATGCACGGGGCGCTGGCATGCAGCCATGCGGCCTATAAAAAACCTTGCCGCAGCAAGAAATCTCTGCTCAGGCCCGATGTTTCGGGGGCCTGCGCTGTTTCGTTCCTGCCGGTTCCGGCCCAGGGGCCCAACAAACGGCGAACATATTTACCGATCAGGTCTGTTTCCATATTGACCATCACGCCCGGCCGCCAGTGCAGCATGGTAGTGCGCTTCTGGGTGTCGGGTATGATGTTGACCTCAAGGAAATCCGGGCCGCAATCATTGACCGTAAGGCTTATGCCGTCAAGAGATACGGAGCCTTTGGGGATAACCTCCGCGCCGAATTCGGCGGGAAAGACAAGGCGGCAGCACAGGGATTGTCCGCTCCGGCGTACTTCGCGCACCGTGGCAAGGCAGTCCACGTGCCCGCTGACCAGATGCCCCCCCAGCCGGTCACCCATGGCCAGCGCCCGTTCCAGATTGACCAGATGGCCCGCCTGCAGGGCGCCAAGGCTTGTACGCGTGAGTGTTTCGGCCGAGGCGTAGGCTGTAAAGGTGTCAGCCCCGTGCTCTTCCACCGACAGGCAGGCCCCGTTGACCGCAATGGATTCGCCGTCAACGATATTGGGCAGGGTAAACAGGGGACGCAGGCAGATGCGGCATTCCGCACCGCTTTTGCGCAGCGATCGCACCTCGCCCTGTCCTTGTATGATACCGGTAAACATGGCTTCCTACTTTTCTTCCACGGCTTGTAGCGGGCGCAGTTCGATATGAATATCGCCGCCGCTGATGTGGCTGCCGGTCACGCGCATGCGCAGGGCCTCGTCCAGACTGAGGGGAGCACGGCCGGAAAAAAGCGGCTGCGCGTCAGCGTCTCCCAGAATCAGCGGGGCCATGTGCAGACGAAATTCATCCACAACGCCAGCTTCAAGAAGGCTGAGGGCCAGATGACCGCCGCCTTCGCACAGCAGGTAGGGACAATTCAGCTCTTCACGCATGGAGCGCAGCATATGGGTCAGGTCCGGCCCGCCGTGGAGGCTCGGCCCCAGAGAAAGAACGCGCACACCCATGTCGCGCAGGGCCTTGGCCGTGGTGGAGGCTGCCGCGGCGGGGGAGGCCAGAAAAACGGTCTGCCGGGGGCGCTCCCTGAGCAGATAGAAGTCGGCGTCGGGCTGGGGCAGGCGCGAAGTAAGCACGCAGGCAAGGGGCTGCGGGCCCACAGGCTCACCCTCGGAAAGAGGGCGCACGGTAAGGCGAGGATCGTCAGCCCTGAATGTGCCTCCGCCCACAAGCACAGCTCCTCCGCAGCGTCCAATGCCCGCCCTGAGGCGCTGCACTTCCTGCCGGGATTCTTCTGAGCTGATCCACTGTGACTCGCCCTTGCGCGTGGCTATGCGCCCATCCAGAGTGGCGGCCATCTTAAGGATCACGTAGGGGCGTTGTGCCTGCTGCCAGACAAGAAAATCGGCTACAAGATCACGGCATTCTTCTGCGCAGACGCCTTCAATGACTTCCAGCCCGGCTTCCCGCAGACGGCATGCGCCGCCGCAGGCTTCGGGATTGGGGTCGGACAGGCCCACCACAATTTTTTTTATGCCCGCCCGGCGCACGGCATCGGTGCAGGGGGGAGTCTTGCCCTGGTGGCAGCACGGCTCAAGAGTAACAACCAGCGTACATTGAGCCGGATCGACTCCCCGCGCGGCGGCGTCATTGAGGCAGTCCACTTCGGCATGATCCTGCCCGAAGGCACGGTGCCAGCCTCTGGCGACGACCTGACCATCGCGCACAAGAACAGCCCCTACCATAGGATTGGGGCAGGTCTTCCAGCGACCTTGCTGCGCCAGCGCAATGGCTTCACGCATGAAGGGAGTGTAATCCAGTTCAGACATGGCTACTCCGGCTGGGGGCTTATGGCGGGCGGGGTGAAGTCCAGCCTTTCCAGTTGAACCCCGGCTTCAGCGAGCATGGTGGCGGCAAGCTCGTCAGGGTAGTGCTCGGCGTAATAGATGCGCCGGATACCGCAATTGATAAGCATTTTGCTGCACTGCACGCAGGGATGCGTGGTGCAGTACAGTTCGGCTCCGCTGATATTTATGCCGTGTACGGCCGCCTGAATGATAACGTTCTGCTCCGCATGCAGTCCCCGGCATATTTCGTGTCTCTGGCCGGAGGGGATGCCCAGCTGCTCGCGCAGGCAGCCCACCTCAAGGCAATGGGGAACCCCGGCGGGAGCGCCGTTGTAACCGGTGGCAAGAATGCGCTTGTCCTTCACGGCCACAGCCCCTACCCGCCGCCGGGTGCACGTGGAGCGCCCGCTGACAAGGTAGGTGATGTTCATGAAGTATTGGGGCCAGGGCAATCTTTGCATGGGATATCCGTTAAATTTTTCGCTAGTGTACATAGTGGAAGCGTAAAAGCCAAGCCAACGGTTTGCGCTTTCGGCACAAGGGCTTTTCGGCGGGTCGGCACGCGGGATTTGTTGCGGCATCCGCATGGTGCGCAGGCCGATGGCCCGCAAATTTCGCGTTGCCTTGTGTCGCGTCAGCGGGGGTGCTGCCTTTGGGCCGAAGGGCGCGCGGCTGCAGTCTGCCTGCGCGTCCTGCCGGTACATGCTGCCGGTACGTGCTGCCAGTGCGTACTGCCGGGAGCGTGGGCCTGTTCGCGTGCCGGCAAAAGCCCCTGACCAGTGGCAACTTGCAGGCATTGCTGAACCGTCCGGCCAATTCAATCGTCCGGGCCTTGCAGAGCATATGCTTTACAAGGCCCGGATATTTTTTCGTACACAAACTGAACGTCCTGTCGGACAGAACCGTTCAGCGGTGAATGCGCTCTGGCCGAAAACCTTTCAAGGGAACAGTCCCTCGCAGGTAATCAGGCAAGATGGGCAAACAGGGGGAACTGACGGGCGAACTCTTCAACGTTTTTACGAATTTTTTCAAGTTCCGCTGCGTTATCACGTTTTTCAAGCGCCGTGATGATAAACCGGCCCACGGTGCGCATATGATCCTGCTTCATGCCGCGCGTGGTAAGAGCGGCCGTGCCCAGGCGTATGCCGGAGGTCACAAAGGGCGAGCGCGTCTCGAAGGGAACCGTGTTCTTGTTGACCGTGATTCCCGCCGTGTCCAGGGCGATTTCAGCGTCCTTGCCGGTGATATCCTTGCTGGTCAGGTCAATGAGCATCAGGTGATTGTCCGTACCGCCGGAAACAAGGTCATACCCCGCTTCCATCAGGCAAGAAGCCAGAGTTGCGGCGTTATCCAGAACCTGCTGCTGGTACAGCTTGAAGGAGGGGTGCAGTGCCTCGCCCAGAGCCACGGCCTTGGCCGCGATGACGTGCATGAGCGGGCCGCCCTGAATGCCGGGGAAAATCTGGCTGTTCAGGGTTTTGCCCATATCTTCAGTGGACAGGATCATGCCGCCGCGGGGGCCGCGCAGAGTTTTGTGCGTAGTGGTGGTGGTAATGTGCGCATGCTGAACCGGGCTTTGGTGCAGACCGGCAGCCACAAGGCCCGCAATGTGGGCCATGTCTACCACGAGCTTGGCATCCACTTCATCGGCAATGGCGCGAAAACGGGCAAAGTCGATGGCGCGGGGGTAGGCGCTGGCACCGGCCACGATGACGCGGGGCTTGTGCTCGCGCGCCTTGGCGGCCACATCATCATAGTCGATGCGGCCGGTTTCGCGCTGCACGCCATACGAGAGCACCTTGAAAAGGCGGCCGGAAAAGTTCACCGGGCTGCCGTGGGTGAGGTGTCCGCCGTGGGAAAGATCCATGCCGAGAATGGTGTCGCCGGGCTTGAGAACGGCCAGATAGGCGGCCATGTTGGCCTGCGAGCCGGAATGGGGCTGCACGTTGACGTACTGCGCGTCAAAAAGCAGTTTGGCCCTTTCCTGCGCCAGAGTTTCCACCATATCCACGTATTCGCAGCCGCCATAGTAGCGCTTGCCGGGATAGCCTTCGGCGTATTTGTTGGTCAGTACGCTGCCCTGGGCTTCACGTACCGCTGTGGAAACAATGTTTTCCGAGGCGATAAGCTCAAGCTTGCCCATCTGCCTTTGCGATTCCAGAGCAATGGCCTTTGCGATTTCCGGGTCTTGCAGCAGAATTTCATCCATGAACGTGGCATCCTTAGTGAAATATACTGCCCGCCACAGCGGCGGGCAGTGTGTGTACTGGGCTGGCCCGGTGGAGAACACAACGTCCGGCGGCCTTGTGCGGGCGTTCGGACGGTTCTGACCAGTGAGACGGGCCGTGGCGTTGGCGGGGCCTTTTTCAAAAAACGCGGATCAGGTGGACTGTTGCCCGTGATCCGCGCCGTATTTTCCTGTGCGAAGGTTGCGCGCTGGCACAACCGGCTTCGCCCGGGGCTGCTCGACTGCCGGAGGCGGATTTACACCTCCAGCGTTTTTTAGAGCATTCTGCCTTATAAAAATGTACATGCTCTGACGCTGCGCGAAAATGCGGCGCGTCACAACCGGATACCTGCCGGAAAGATCAGTCCTTCCGGCAGGTATCACGGCCGACATGTCATTTATTGTCCCACTTCTTCAGGATCAGGCTGGCATTGGTGCCGCCAAAGCCAAAGGAGTTGCACATGGCATACTCGCAGGCGATATTTTTGGATCCGTCAGCCAGATAATCAAGATCGCACTCGGGATCGGGATTTTCAAGGTTGATGGTTCCGGGCAGCATTTCATCATGCAGGGCCAGCGCGGTGAAGACAGATTCAATGCCGCCTGCAGCACCAAGCAGATGCCCTGTCATGGACTTGGTGGCAGAGATCTTGATCTTTCCGGCATGGTCGCCAAAGAGCAGCTTGATGGCCTTGGTTTCCGTGCTGTCATTGAGCATGGTGGACGTGGCGTGAGCGTTGATGTGCCCGATGGCCGACGGCGGGATACCCGCTTCGCGCAGGGCGTTCTGCATGGCGCGGGCCATGCCTTCGCCGTTTTCACAGGGCGCGGTCATGTGATAGGCGTCGCCCGATGCGCCGTAGCCCACCAGTTCCGCATAGATTCTGGCTCCGCGCTCCTGCGCCGATTCCAGCGTTTCGACAAAGAGCAGCCCGGCGCCTTCGCCGATGACAAAGCCATCGCGTTTGGCGTCAAACGGGCGCGAAGCCTTGGCAGGCTCGTCGTTGTACTGGGTGGAGAGCGCCTTGAGCGCTGTAAAGCCGGCCACGCCCAGGGGCGTTACCGTGGCTTCCACACCGCCGGTGATGACAGCCTTGACCCGGCCCAGCAAGATTTCGCTGTAGGCTGTGCCCATGGCGTGGATGCCCGAGGCGCAGGCCGTAGTGGTAACTATGTTGGGGCCTTTGGCTCCGGTAAAAATAGATATCTGGCCCGGCCCCATGTTGGAAATCAGCATGGGAATCATGAAGGGCGAGATTCTGTTGGGCCCGGCTTCAAGCAGCTTGGCGTGGTAGGTTTCAATGGTGTGCAGGCCGCCAAGGCCGATGCCGAGAATAACGGCGGTGTCGTAGGCGTTGGCGTCCGTCACTTCATAGCCCGCGTCCCTGAGCAGCATTTGGGCCGAAGCCACGGCAAACTGGGTAAAACGGTCCATGCGCCGCACCTGTTTGGCGGGCATGAAATCTTCGGGCACAAAATTTTTCACTTCACCCGCGATTCGCGAATCGTAGGCGGAAGCGTCAAAAAGCGTGATGGGCGCTATGCCCGACTCGCCTGCGAGCAGCTTTTTCCAGGTGCTCTCAATATCGTTGGCGAGGGGCGTAACGCCGCCAACGCCGGTGATTACTACGCGGGGACGGGTCATGCATGCTCCTTTGGTGCGGGAGGGGGCTTTATCGCCCCCTCGCACGCTGCATATCTGGCGAACAAACCTTGGCTATTTCTTTTCTTCGATATAGGCAATGGCGTCCTGAACCTTCAGGATTTTCTGAGCATCTTCGTCGGCGATTTCGACTTCGAACTCTTCTTCCATAGCCATGATCAGCTCAGTCAGGTCCAGGGAGTCGGCGCCCAGGTCTTCCACGAAGCTGGCTTCGGGCTTGACTTCATCGGCGCTGACGCCCAGCTGGTCTACAATGATTTTTTTAACTTTTTCGGCGACATCAGACATGGTATCCTCCAGGTAATTTTAATATCCATCCAAACCCCGGCTTCAGGGCTGTGCCGGGTGCGTCTTCGGTTGTTCTGCGTGCGTGCTTTTGCGTCAACTGCCTGGCCGGCGAACATGCCTTGCTTTTTCAGCCGCACTTTTTCCTGTGGCGGCTGAAACAGGGGTTGCCCTTGCAGGCCCGGCATTGCTGCCTGTTTTTCGCAGCCGTCTGGCGGCCGTGAAAAAGCCTGATAATCCGGGTATGTTTCGTGGCGCGGATTGTCAGCAACATTCCGCACAGAAGCAGTTGGCGCTATTACTGCAAAACTGCGCTAGCAGTACATGCCCCCATTCACTCCAAGCACCTGCCCGGTAATGTAGGCGGCCTTGTCCGAGGCGAGAAACGCCACGGCATCGGCCACTTCCTGGGCAGTGCCCATGCGCTTGAGCGGGATAACTTCCTCATAGCTTTTACGAACATCGTCGCCAAGGGCGGCGGTCATGTCCGTTTCAATAAAGCCGGGAGCCACGGCATTGACCGTGATCTGGCGTGCAGCCAGCTCTTTGGCGCAGGACTTGGTGAGGCCCAGCAGGGCGGCTTTGGCCGAGGCGTAGTTGGCCTGACCGGCGTTGCCCATCTGGCCCACCACCGAAGAAATGTTCACAATGCGGCCCTTGCGGGCCTTGCTCATGATTTTGGCGGCCTCGCGGGTGCAGATGAAAGCCCCGCGCAGGTTGACGTTGATTACCCGGTCAAAGTCCTCATCCTTCATGCGGATAAGAAAACCGTCCTTGGTGATGCCCGCGTTGTTAACGAGCACGGCAAGATCAACCTTGTCCTTGATTTCAGTGGTGAAAAAATCGGAAACAGCAGCGCCGTCGCTCACGTCAAGGGCAAAAGCCCTGGCCTGACCGCCCGCCGACCTGATTTCTTCCACCGTCTGCTCCGCCTCCGCAGGGCGGCTCACATAGGTAAGAAAAACCTGAAAGCCGTCCCGGGCAAGGGTTTGGGCAATGGCGCGCCCGATACCGCGCGAACCGCCCGTCACAAGAGCTGTGGGCGTGGCTGTGGGCGTGGAATGCTCTGTACTCATGCTCGTTCTGCCTTTGCTGAAGGTGTCTTTCCTGTAGCCCCCCGATGCCTGCTTCACTGTGGCCGGAGGGGAAAAATGCGCGCGAAACAATGGCCTGCGTCCGCGCTGTTCTGGCGCGTCCGCGCTGTTCTGGCGCGTCCGCGCTGCCTGTCCGGCGGGTTTGCCGGGCTGTTCCAGCGTTTTCAGGGGCCGCGGTGATCAAAACCGGTCGCAGCGCCCTGCAGCAGAATATACGCCATAAAGGCCGTAGAACGGTGGTAACACCGTTACGGACGCTTTATCAAAGCAAAAAAGACCTAGAAACGCAGCAGGGCTGCGCCCCACGTCAGGCCGGCGCCGAAGGCGGTGACAAGTATGCGGTCTCCGGCCTTGATGCGCCCGGCTGCGCGGGCTTCTACAAGAGCCAGGGGGATGGATGCCGAAGAGGTATTGCCGTACTTGTCCACGTTGACGAAAACGCGGTCACCGGTCATGTCCAGGCGGCTGCCCACTGCCTCGATAATGCGCATGTTGGCCTGATGGGGAACCAGCAGGTTGACATCGCCCGTGCCGAGTCCGTTGCGGGACAGCACGTCTTCGCAGATGTGAACCATGTTGCGCACGGCATGCTTGTAGGTTTCGCGTCCTTGCATGGTGATGAAAAAATCGTCTTCAACGGGAGCGCCCTTGGCATAGCGGCTGCTGGTCCCGCCGCCCACCACAATGAGGTCGCGCTGCGTGCCGTCGCTCTTGCAGACCACGTCTTCTACCCCGGCCAGAACATTGGCGGAGGTTCCCGTGACTACGCAGGCAGTGGCCGCATCGCCGAAAAGCACGCAGGTGCTTCTGTCGCCCCAGTTCACGCGTCTGGTGAGGGCTTCGGTGCAGACAAAAAGAATTCTGGCTTCCGGCTGGTGAGCCAGCAGGCTGCGGCAGATGGACAGGCCGTACAGAAAACCCGAGCAGGCCGCGCCAAAGTCAAAGGCCATGACAGGCCCCGCGCCAAGCTGACCGGCAATGATGCAGGCCACGGAAGGCGAGAGCACGTCCGGGGTGCAGGTGGCGGCGATAACGTGGGTGAGTTCCGAAGGCTCCACGCCCGCATCGGCCAGAGCCTTGCGGGCAGCCTTGAGGCCAAGGTCAGAGGCGTTCTCGTCATCAGCCAGTTTGTGGCGTTGTCGTATGCCCGTGCGGGAGACAATCCACTCGTCGTTGGTGTCCACCACCCTGGCGAGGTCTTCGTTGGTCAGGACCGCGTCCGGCACATGGGCGCTCAGCGCAAGCAAATGGCAGAGAGGATTCATTCTGTATACCGTCGGTTAGATGGCGCGGGAGAAGCGGGTAAGCTCTTCGTTGGCCAGGATGGTCTCGGCAAGGCGGCTGTTGGTCCCCTTGCGCACAAAAGTGCCGCCCATCTTGATGGCATTGGTCATAGCCAGTGAGCTTGAGCGGCCATGACAGACGATGGCAAGACCCTGAAGGCCCAGCAACGGCGCGCCGCCGTATTCGGCGTAATCAATGGTGCTGGCAAAGCGCTTGAAAGCACCCTTGGCAAGCATGCCGCCAAGGGCGGGCAATACCCCGGAAGTAAAGACCTTCTTGAGCATGCGCACAAGCGAGGCCGCGAGGCCTTCGCTCATTTTCACTACCACGTTGCCCACAAAGCCATCGCAGATCACTACATCAAGGTTGCCGGTAAAGATGTCGCGCCCTTCGGCATTGCCCACAAAATTGAGGTTCTGGGCCATCTTCAGCAATTCGTAGGCTTCTTTTACCTGGCTGTTGCCCTTGCCTTCCTCTTCACCGATGCTCAGCAGGCTGACCCGGGGTGAGGCGTATCCCAGCAGATCGCGGGCAAAGGCGTCGCCCATGAGGCCGAACTGAAAGAGGTGATAGGGGCGGCAGTCCACATTGGCTCCGGCATCAAGCACCACCACGGGGTCTTTTTCCGTGGGCAGCAGCGCGGCCAGCGCGGGACGCTCCACCCCTTGCAGGCGTCCCATGATAAACATGCCGCAGGCCACCGTGGCGCCGGAGTGCCCGGCGCTGACCACGGCGTCAGCGGCGCCTTCCTTGACCAGACGGCAGGCCACCTGGATGGAGGAATTTTTTTTGCGGCGCAGGATGTCCGAAGGTTTTTCGTTCATGTGCACCACATCATCAGCCTGAACAATGTCGTAATGCACGTCCTTGAGGACGAGCTTTTCCAGCTCGGCCTCCAGCTTGGGGGTGTCGCCCACAAGCTGGACGTGCAAGTCGTAAAGACGGGCAGCCTCAATGGCGCCCGGCACCACCACGGAGGGACCGAAGTCCCCGCCCATGGCGTCCACGGCGATGATGGGGCGCTCGTTCATTACTCGTTTTCGCTTTTGGCGACTACCTGACGGCCCTTGTACGTGCCGCAGCTGGGGCAGACGCAATGGGGCACGGTAGGCTCGCCGCAGGAGCAGTAGATAACGGCGGGAATGGCCACACGGTCATGGGAGCGGCGCATCCCCTTGCGGGAGCGGGATTTTTTGTTCTGTTGCACAGCCATGATGTTCTCCTTTTCCGTCCTTTCGGACACATACAGCAAGGGTATGGCGGCCAGACCTGAAAAGAGGGTCCGCCCGCAAGACTCAGCAGATTAGTAAAAATTTCTGAAAATGTCTAGGCTCCGCGTGCAGGAATCCGCCTGCATGCAGTGGCTTTTTTACGCCCGTAAAGCAGGGCTGTAAAGGCCGTGGCCCGATCCGGTTTTTATTGCCCGAACCCGATTTGTTTCCGTTTCAGGTCGGGAAAAATTTTTTCTGCCCGATTTTCAGTTCTTATGCAGGGTAAGCCCGCGCAAAACTGCCATGCGGGGATCGCCCTCATCGTGTTCGCAGGCGCACATGCCTTCGTTCAAGTTGGCCCCGCAACCGGCGCACAGCCCTTTGCAGGATGCTCCGCACAGGGGGGTTACGGGCAGGGCCAGCATGAGCTCTTCCCAGCAGATGGCCGCGAGGTCGAGCATGGGCACGTTGTTGACAAAGACAAGGCGGCTCTCGGCGTTTTCGTCCTGAGCCTGCACGCCCGACAGGCTTGCGCCGCCGCCGGGGCCTTCAAAGTCGTCATCGCCGGGCAGCTCCTCAAAATCTTCAAAGCGGGTGCTTATGGCAGAAGCGGCGTCTTCGGCGCAACGGCTGCAAGGCAGAACCACTTCGCCCATAAGGGATCCGCGCACAAGCCAGCCCCCATCGGTGGGCAGCACAGTGATGCTGGCGCTCAGGGGCTTGCTCACCCGGCATTCCATGCCGAATTCCTTCATGGGTTCCTGCCAGATGGCAGGGTCATCCAGTTGGAATTCTTTGCCTTCGGGCGGCAAATCATTAAGAGATATACGGTAATTCTGCATATTGCACCTCGAAAGTTGGACTACATACCTCTGCCAATACCCGTTGTCAAGAAATGCCGCAAGTCGTTAACTGCCGCCGCAGGGCGCTGCCATGCCGGTCCGGCTACTTGCCGCTGAGCAGCAGAAGCAGGGCCAGCCCCACGAAAACGAGGCCCGCCACGCGGTGAATGAGTATCTGTCCGCCGGGGGCCTTGTTGAACCACAGGGCCAGCCTGCCGCCAAGCAGGGCAACGCTGAAAAAAACTGCAAGGGTTGCCAGCATGAACAAAAGGCCCAGGCTGAGAACCTGCAAGGCCATGCTGCCCCGCGTGGGATCACAGAACTGGGGCAAGAATGCCAGAAAAAAGAGAGAAACCTTGGGATTTGTCACATTCATGACAATGCCGCGCCGGTACAGGGCCGCATAGCCGGGAAAGGGTGCTCCGCTTCCTCCGGTGAGGGCCAGCGAGGCCCCGGCCCTGAAGGAAAGCCAGGCAAGCCACAGCAGATAGGCCGCACCTGCGGCCTTGAGCAGCATGAAAGCCGTGGGAGAGCTTTGGAAAATGGCGGCCACGCCCAGCGCCACGGCCGCCGTGTGCACGCAGAGGCCGGTGACCAGCCCCAGAGTGGTTACAGCACCGGCGCCCGCACCGTAAACAGCAGACTGTGTGAGCACAAAAATATTGTCAGGCCCCGGAGCTATGCCGAGAAGAAGAGAGGCGGCAAAAAAAGCCAGAGCAACGTCCACGGTCAGCATTGTTCATCGCCTCCGCTCAGCAGGCAGGATTTTTTTTTATGACGCGGGCGGGCTTTGACGGCGCGTTCAAGGCGCAGGGCATCAGCCATGCACGCGCACTGCCTGCCGGCCAGCAGGCTCACCGGACGCCGCCCCCGCGTGTAACGGGCGCCGCCCGCCAGGGCCCCGTTATGCTGCGCAAGGCGGCGCTCCATATCGCGGGTAATGCCGCAATACAGTGTGCCGTCTGCACATTCCAGCAGATAGACCAGCCAGGGATCGGATGTCATGCTCGTTTCACTGTCCTGAAACCGGCCAGCGCAATTCTACATTGAAATTGCTCTGGCGGCTGTGTGAGAGTCGCCCGCCGCAAGGGTGCAGGTATAATTCGCCTGAGCGGTCAGGCGCTGAAGCCAGTTTTGAGAATGCACATTCTCAAGGCTGACCCGCCCTAGTTGAAGCCCCCGGCAAGCCATGCCGTCACGAGAAAAGAAACCAGCCAGTTGCCGAACCGCCAGGGCCAGGGATTGGGAACCTTGCCCGCGGTCATGCCGCGCATCTGGCGCAGCGTGCCTGCGATGGAGCCGATGGTGTGAAAAAAAGCAAAGCCGAGTCCCGCCAGAAAACCGAATTGCGCCAGACAGACAAGAAAAATGGCAAAGGTTACGCAGGGGGCAAGACAGGCGTTGGCGTCATTGCGCTGCGATATCCAGATGTGCCCCAGAGGTGCGCCACCGGCCTGAAAGCCACCGGCCCCGCGTCCGCCAAAGGTGCGGCTGTAAAAAAATCCCCTGCCGTCGGAACTGCCCCGGCCATGCCCCTGTCCATATGTCTGCCCCTGACTGTTCTGCTGTTCTTGCCCGTCATCAAGAATGACTTCGGCCTCAAGCACACGGCGCCCGTCATGTCCGTCATGCCTGTTATGGCCGTTTTCATCCTGGCGGCCATTCTGGTGGGCGTCCTGTCCGGCGGAGACGGCAGGCAGGGTGTCATCGTGTCGGGCATGCCCCTCCGAAGATTCGTGGGGGGGCTTGTGCGGGGGATGGCTCATGCTCGACCTCCTGGTCTGTTCAGGCATTTGAGCCTGTTTTCAGGTATGTGTCTGCTGCGCGGCTTTTTGGGATTCGGCGGCGCAAGGGTTTCGAACTGTTTCACCAGCGTCATTCTTTGTTTTTTACCCACATGAAAACAGGTTTTCGGAGTGGAGCGCATGGCTATGCCCCGGAAAGGAGGCTTTTATAAAGAAGTAAAGATGGTGTTTGCCGTGTTTGTGCCTTCTGGATGACGGGGCGTCAAGGGGGGCGAGAGCCGCGCCTGTGTGCAGCAGAGCCGTGATTTTCCAAAAAAGTGATGTAAAAACAGCTTGGTGTCTTGTTTTTCAGTCATGCGGTCATGAAGCCTTTCAGTGAAGCCAATGGCGCTGAAAAGTGGTGGCGGCTTCCGTTGGCAAGGTGGGGAGTCTGCCGTAAGAGGCCCCTGTGCCGCCCTTGCCAAGCCCTTTTTGCGGCGCTACTCTTTACAGCATCAGGCCCGGCACTAACACGGGCCATGAGGAGGTTTTATGAAAAAGCAGTATGGTGCGATCGTTCTGGCTCTGGCGTTTTTTTTGTTCCAGGGCATGGCCGTGGCCGCGCAGCCTGCGGATCAGGTAGAGCAGAAGCTCAATGACGCGTGGACGGCCTACAATATCGGGCAATATAAAAAGGTTCTGCAACTGGTGCAGCCGCTGGCCTCTGACGGCAACGCCCGCGCCCAGATCATCCTTGGCCGTTGCTACGAAAACGGGCTTGGCGTGCCGCAGGATATGGAAACCGCTGCCAAATGGTTCCGCCTTGCCGCCGAGCAGAACAACAGTGAGGCCCAGGTGCTTCTGGCCTACCAGTATGAACTGGGTCAGGGCGTGCCCAGGGATGACGCCGCAGTGGTCAGGCTTATGACCAGTGCCGCCAATGCGGGCAATGCCGAAGCCCAGTTCAATCTGGCCCTGTATTACGGACAGGGCAAGTACGGTTTTGCCAAAAATCCCGCCGAAAGTTTCCGTCTGGCACAGATGGCGGCAAATCAGGGCAATGCTCAGGCGCAGCGTTATGTGGGCGCTTGCTACGAATACGGCGTGGGTGTGCCTGAAAACGCCGCCGAAGCGCAGGTCTGGTACGGCAAGGCCAAAGCGCAGGGCCTTGAAGTGGAAGGCAATGTCTTTAATTTTGTGCGCGAGTACACCATGCCGTAGCCTGCGGGTTTATGGCTCGCAAGTGCGGGGAAAAGTCAGGCCCGTCCACGGCTATTTACGGCATTGATTGCCGGAATATCGTGGGGGCCGCTTTTTCCCGCATTTTTTTGCCTGTTCGTTTGCTGCTGTCTGCGCGGTTAAACGCCAGAGCGGGCGTTCTTTGAAAGCTTTGAGAATGTACATTCTCAAAGTTAATCCGCCCCAGAAGGTGGCAACATGCCCCGAAACCCCTCACATGGAGCGCTGTGGCGGGCAGACTGCGCAAAGGCCGTGTGCCGGAAGCCCCCGTATCATGACGCCGCGCCGCGCTCCACCCGGATATGGTTCAGCACTGTAAGGCGTTGCAGCAGGGCCTTGAGCGAGTAGCGTATTTTTGCTCTGGCGTCTTCCATGAGGTCCTGCCGGATTTCCTGAAAAGCCTGTCCCAATGCTTCCTGAATATACTCTTTGTTTTTGGCGATGATCTTTTCCCGATTCTTTTCATTGAGCAAAAACTGGGGCAGTCTTTTTGTGCGGAGAAAATTTTTGCCGAACTTGCCCAGCGCCCATGTGCCTGCAAAGGCCGCCGCGCCGCCCAGCACTGCTGACACCGGTTCTCCGGTGGTGAGCAGCATTTTTTCACCAACGGCAAAGGCCGCCACACCGGGCAGAACCGCAACCACCATGACATCCATGGTGTTCAGCAGCGTGAGGCGCGATATCTTGACCTGCACAGCGTCAAAAAAACTGGTGCTGAGTGTGCGGGCCGAAAAGTTGAGCCGGGGTACAAGATGCACGCCGTTTTCACGCAGCCAACGGCTGAACTGCTGGCGCAGTTCCCGTTCTATCTCAGTGCGTGCGGCTTCTGTTCTTTCGCGGATAATGTTCAGCAGACCGGAGTCGTTGCGGATTTTTTCGCTGATTTCGCGTTCTATTTCTTCCACGGTTTTGCGGGACTGCTGTGCGGATTCAAGAACGCTCATGATGTCTCTGGACGCGATGCGCTCGGCGCAGGTTTGCGCAGCCAGCTTGGTGTGCTTTTCAAAAATGCCCTGGGCAATGCCCGCCACCCGTTGCGAAAAGTCCTCGCTCTGGTCTTCAAGCAGGGTTTTTATCTTGAGATGCGTATCCAGCAGCATGGGGTAAAGGGCGAGGCCGTAGGCAATGTCCTCATACGTACGGGGGCTCATGACGATGTTGTCCGTGCCAAAAACGTCGTGTACGGCGTCGCGGGCAAAAAACCAGCCGCTGCTGCCGCCGGTAAGAATGACCTTGTCCACGCCTTTCTGTTTTTTGATGTCGTACAGCATATCCTTGAACCAGGATATGAGCGCCACCTCGCGGCCCTGCAGCATGTCCGAAGCCGTGCTGCCGAGAGCGCCCCTGTTGGCGTACTGGTGGAGCATGTCCAGCAGGGGCTGCGACGCCGTATAGCTTTCCGCGGCGCTGACAATGCGCTGCCAGGTGAGATCGTGCAGATAGGCGTGCTTTTGTGTGCCCTGCGCGTCGTACCAGGAAAGGTGCAGGCTCACGGTGCTGTTGATGTCTTTTTGCAGGATTTTTGAAAAGCGTTCCTTTTCGGCCCTGCACAAAACCCAGTGGACGTAGTACTCGCAATTATCGGCTTTCGCCTGTTCCGCCATGCCGGGATTGTGGCGGCAGAAAAGCTGAAAAAAGAGGTCGTCAAACAGGCGGCCGCCCAGCAGGCGGTCACCGCCGCTCTGGAGGATTTCTGAATTTTCCGCCAGCGTAAAGTCGCAGGTTCCGCCGCCGAAATCCAGAATCAGCAGGCTGTGCTCCATATCGTCCAGCTCGATGGCCCCTGATTGCAGGCAAGATATCATGGCCGCGTCAGACTCCCGTATAAGGGAGGGCATGGGCCAGCCCGCATCGGTAAAGCAGCGCGACAGCGACGGCCCGAAGCTCTCGCGCGTGCGCGCGGGGATCCCCACGTATATCTGGCTGTCCTGCTCCAGGGTGTCCGGTGGCAGCGCCTGACGCAGCATTCGCAAGAAATCCGTCATCCAGCGCACGGCTTCTGACCCGTCTTCGCCTGTTTCTGGCTTGAACTGGCAGCGCAGGCTGCGCCGGGGCCGCATGGCCGCGTTGGCGTAGTATTCGCTTTCAGCCGGATGGCCTATGAGGCGCGGCATGTCGTCTTCATACAGAATGACTGTTTCCACGCAGCCGTCCGCCGCGCCGATGCGGGGCGGGACTACGGGCCGGGGCACTACGGAATGCCTGTGCGTTCCGTAGATGTAGGTATTGCTGGTTCCGAGGTCGATGCCAAGTATCTTCATGTCCCGGCCCCCTGAGAGCCTTCTTTCTGCACGTGCCCCTTCATGATGCTGTCTCCGGCGCGGGTGTAGCGGCGCAAGACGCGGCAACGGTCGCCGTTGGACACAAGGCCCACCGTATCATAAAGCCCGGCGTGGGTATCTTCATCCCATATGATGTGACTGTCGTCTTCGCCGGGGGCATAGCCCATAAAGGTGAGCTGTTGCGAAAGGAAATGTCTGGTCTGTCCATCCATGCTGTCCAGAAGGTGCGCAACGCCAAGGGCCAGCGGACAGTCGTTTCTGGGGCATTGGCCTGCATGCAGGGGCTGGTGGTCGGTGTGGCCGAGAAGCTCAATTTCCGCATGGAGTTTGTCCCACATTGAAAAAAATGTGGTGAGCCAGCGGGCGCGCTCCTGTGCCTGACGCCGCAGAGACGGCCTGAATGCCTCCACGTCAAGGGACGTGGTTTTTTTGGCAAGCAAAACGAACAGAAAGGACGCGCCCAGCAACAGATACAGGCGTTTGAACAGGCCAGCGCCACCGCTTGTGCCAAAGACGGCGCTTTTGAAGTCCGCCCATGAGGTCAGACGCAAAATGCCTGCGGCAAGGCTGGCGGCAAAGGCGGCAAGGGTCCCCAGGCCCAGAAGGGTCAGCATGCGCGTGCGCGCCTTGGGGTTGCCCGCCAGATATTCCGCGCCGTAAAGCATGCCGAGCACCGTTGCCACGCGCAAAATGCCCCCGCCCATATCAATGAGACCCAGCAGGCCCGATAAAAGGCCCCCGGCGAAAAAGCCCAGAAAAACAATGCCAGCCATGCTGAGCAGGGAATATCTTTTTACGTACAGGGCATCGGTGGAGAAATCCGGCATGTCGCGGGCAAGGCTCCAGCGCAGTTCTTCCGGAATGTCTGCATCGGCGTTTTTTGCTGCGCACCGGGCCACGAGGTCTTCCTTGAGGTCCGAGAGCAGCTGGCGATGCTGCGCGTAGTCGCCGGGGAAGGATGCTATTTTTTCAAGAGTTTCATCCGCAAGCGCATCTGCAAGCACATCTGCAGGGCGCGCGGACGCATCGATATTTGTATTGGTCATGCTGTTTGTCCCGTTTGCTGTGGTGCTGCCGGGCGGTTCCTGCGGGTACGGCCGAGGGGCAAGCCCGGTTTTGCAAAAAAGGCCGCATGGCGCAGGACGCCTGTCAAAAGTAGCGCACGCTGCTGTCAAGTCAAGGGGCGGCGCGGGTTACGGGGCAGGATGCCCGCATGGCGCGGCCTGTGTGACCAGAGTGCCGCACTTCATGTCAGCAGAGCGTCAGCATGCGGCCACAGGACGAATATGGCATGTTCGCATTGAGAATATCTATTCTCATTGCTTCGGGCGCCCGCTCCGCCGTTTACCCGCGCGGACAGACTGCGCCTGCGCCTCCTCGGCGGGCGTCTGCTCCCGCATCCGCCAGAGCGATTTCAGGGAGAAATTGCTCTGAAATGGGGCAGGGCGACAGAAGCCCAGAAGAAGACCAGAAGAAGCCCAGATGTGTGCCGTTTTTTGGGGAGGCGGATGATGCGCGTGGCTCGTTTGCTGTGGGGCGCGAGCCTGGCCGCAAGTTTTGCGCTCTGGTGGGCGGGAGCAAGGACGTGCAGATGGTCGGGCGGTATCCTGCCGCAAAACGGCGGCAGACTGCGGCGGGTGCATATCCCCGGCCATTGGTCTGTCAGGCGGCGAGGACGGGTTTTACCGCAACTGACGGCCAGAATGCATGAGGATGCAGGCGGATACGCGAAGATGGACCAGTGCGTGGGGCATCAGTCCGGCTATCAGCCCCTGGTTTCGTCCGGGCGGGCGATGGCGGCGGTAATGCCGTCCACGGCCCGGAGCAGGTCCTGAGAAGACAGGCATATCTGCACGCCGCGCAGGCCCGCGCTTATATAGATGCTGTCGTGCTCAAGGGCGCTGGCGTCCACAAAAACGGGATAATTTTTCTTGCCGCCAAGGGGGGAGCAGCCGCCGCGCACATAGCCGGTCAGAGGGCGCACGTCCTTGAGCGGAACCATTTCCGCATGCTTGTTGCCCGAGGCCGCCGCAAGGGCCTTGAGGTTCAGCTCGGCTCCGGCGGGTATGCAGGCCATGAGCACGCCTGTTTTGTCCCCACGGGCAACCAGGGTTTTGAAAACGCGTTGCGGTTCGACCCCGAGGTGACAGGCCATTGTGAGGGCGGAAAGGTCGTTTTCATCCACGGCAACCTGATGCAGGGTGTGGGGGATACCGTGTTTTTCCAGTTGGCGGGCGGCATTGGTCTTGGCGATCTTGGCGGACATGTTGTTCTTCGCAGATTCTGGAGTGGTGAGAGCTGCGCTCAGCAGAGGCCGAGCCACTGAATGATCTTGTTGCGCAGCGTTACCAGATTAAAGGGTTTGGCAAGGTAATCGTCCATGCCCGAGTGCATGATTTCATCCATGGTTTCCGGCATGGCTACGGCAGTCATGGCGATGATGGGCACAGTTTTGCCCTGCGGATTTTTGGGCAGGTTGAGGCGGATCTCGCGGGTGGCGTGCAGGCCGTCCATGACGGGCATGTATACGTCCATAAAAATCATGTCATAGTGTGTTTGCAGCGCCATGCGTACGGCTTCGCGGCCGTTCTGGGCAAGGTCGCACTCGATGTTGAGGTGACGCAGCATGGCTCTGGCTATCTCCTGGTTGACCTCATTGTCTTCCACCAGAAGGATTTTGGCGTTTCCGGCATTTTGCAGGGGGGGGACGCCGTGCGTGTCCTCGCTGGCTTCGCAGTAGACATTGCGGGCGGGAGTACATGGCATGTGCAGGTTAAAGCGCGAGCCTTCGCCAAGTTTGCTTTCACACCACAGCTTGCCCTGCATGAGTTCCGCGATGCGCTTGCAGATGCTCAGGCCCAGACCCGTACCGCCAAAGCGGCGGCTGATGCTTGAGTTGGCCTGCGTGTATGGATCAAAAAGGTGCTGCTGATACTCGTCACTGATGCCCATGCCCGTATCTGAAACCTCAAAGTGCAGCCAGTCGCCTTCGTTGTTCTGCTCCCGGCGGATGTGCAGTCCCACCCGTCCTCTGGCAGTGAACTTGACCGCATTGCTCATGAGGTTGAGCAGCACCTGCTTGAGGCGCAGGCTGTCACCCCAGAGTTTGAGGGGCACATCGTCTTCCAGATGGCAATGGTATTCAAGCCCCTTCTGCTCCATGGCAAAGCGCACGGAGGTGTGAACGAAATCCAGCACTTCCTCAACCATGAAGTTGACGTTTTCCAGCTCCATCTTGTTGGCTTCGATTTTTGAAAGATCGAGCACATCGTTGATGATGGCGAGCAGGTTTGTGGAGGAGGAGCGGATTTTCAGCAGGTATTCTTTCAGCTCTCCTTCCGGGCCACTTTGCAGGGCCAGATGGGTGAGGCCGATGATGCCGTTGAGGGGCGTGCGTATTTCGTGACTCATGTGGGCCAGAAACTCTGTTTTGGCCTGCGAGGCAATGACGGCTGACTGCTTTTCATGCCGGGTGCGCAGTATGTCGGTGATGTCCGTGCTTATGGAAAGGCGCACCGGCCTGTCGTTATCCCATTTGATGACCTTGTCCACCACAGTGTAGGTGCGGTTGGTGACCTCATTCTGGTACGTCCATTGATAGGGTTCGCCCGAATGCCGAATGATGGGATTGGTGCAATAGGGACAGGGGCTGTCCCGGCCCATGAGCCGTTTGTGACAGCTGTCTTCTTCAGGGTTTTGCGATGCGGGAAATGTTTCTGCAATGCTTTTATTGGAAAAAAGAATCTTGTTTGTTTCCATGTCAACAATGCAGACGGGATTGGGAAATGCGTCAAGGATGTCGTGAAGCTGTTTGTGCTTTTGCCGCAGCTTGCCGTAAAGGCGAAAATGGGTGAGCACCATCGCCATGATGTTGCTCAAAAGATGGCATATGTTTTCATCGTCCTGTGACCAGCCCTGACCGGCAAGGCGTCTTGTCAGGCAGATGCCGCCGCACAGTCCGCCTTCGTGAACAATGGGGATGCACATGGCGGCCTTGACCTGCCGCGCGAGGAAAAAATCTTTTTGTGGTCCCTCGGGCAGCTGCCCGGTATCAGAAACGCAAAGCTCCTTGCGCTGCAAAAAGATGTCCAGCAGGGGGGTCATGTCTTTCAGCGTTGGCAGGGGCAGCGTGCAGGCCGCGCTGGGTACGGAGCTTGTCCACACAAACGGTTCGTCCCAGCTGTTGTTGGCGTATTCCAGAAGAATCACCTGCCCGCAGTGCAGGGTTTCGCCCACGCTGGCGAGACTGGCGCGCAAAAAGGGCGCCTTGCTGTAATGCAGGAGTGCGGAGCTGGAGATTTCCAACGCCAGAATCATGGGGCTGACGCCGGGACCGTCTGGGGCCTTGCTGTGAACTGGCATGCGGCACTCCGTAAGGGTTAAGTATTTCCAGCGACATTGGCCTGATAAAAGCGGTTGCCGTCCGTGAAAAACAAATCACCAGGCAGCGACGCCGGAAAGGTCTGGCTTGCGGCGTACCGTTTACGGCAGAGCCATGCCTTTTGCCCCGGGTCAGGCCAAAAAGCATGCGCAGCAAGCGGTTACGGTAAAAGAGGAACTAAGGAGCCACCATACCCGGATAAAGCAATATGTGTCAATGAAAAGGGTACGATAGAGAGAATGATCACTCAGTTCGGAGTCCAGAGTCTGACCAGCGTGCGGCTTTGTTCGTCTCTTTTTTCCTGTTCAAGCAGGCGCAGTTTTTCAATCAGGTCAGCGGCCTTTTCGTGAAGCCGGGGCAGGTCGTCCTCGTTTGTGATTACCAGATCACAGGCCGCCATCTTGCGGTCTTCAGGCCACTGCCATTCTTCGAGGGCGGCCATTTTTTCCTGACTCCAGCCCCTGCTTTTCGCTGTGCGCGCGCTGCGCAGGGGCAGGGGGCAATGCACGCCTACGCTGAACGGCGCAGGGCTGAACACCTTTTGCCAGCCGCATTCGAAGTAGAGGGGAATTTCGGCCGCGGCCAGGGCCGCCCCCTTGCTTTCCTGCTGTTGCCAGAAGTCATCAATGCGCTGCCGGGTCAGGGCATGGACAGTCTGTTCCACATCACGCCGCAGAACGGGGTCTTCCTGCATGGCGGCCATGAGGGCCGTTCTGTTCACAGCGCCCCCGGTGGTGAGCAGGCCGCTGCGCAGGCGGTCGATCCACTGGCTGCCGTCACCGCCCGGAGCGTAAAGGTCTGCCACCACGTCATCGGCGTTGATGACAGGCACGCCCAGCGCGGCAAGACCGGCAGACAGGGCCGATTTTCCGCTGCCCGGATTGCCCGTGATGACCAGCCGCCGCATGCGCTGCATGGCTGCCAGTGCGGCATCCGGCATGTCCTGCGGGGGCGGGCAGGTGAAGTGCATGTCTTCACCGCTTGCGGGATGGGTGAAGCTCAGCCGCCATGCGTGCAGCATCTGCCGGGGGGCCATGTCCTGCACAGCCTTGGGTGCGTAGAGCCTGTCCCCCAGCAGGGGGTGGCCCATATGCGCCATATGTACCCGGATTTGATGGGTACGGCCTGTATGGATGCGCACGGCCAGCAGCGACACGCTGCTGTCTTCCGTGCTCCAGAGCCTGCGCCATTCTGTAAAGGCTTGCCTGCCGCCCCGGTTTTCCGGAACCACGGCCATTTTTATCTTGGCAGTGGGATGCCGCCCCAGCGGTTCGCGGCACTGGCCTTCAAGCGGGGGCAGGCCGCTTACGAGAGCCAGATACTCCTTGTGAACCTGACGTTCGGCAAAGGCTTCGCTCAGTGTCAGGCGATCGGACTCTGTAAGGGCGACCACCAGAAGGCCGCTGGTGTCCTTGTCCAGACGGTGCACAATGCCGGGCCGCTGTCCTTCCAGTCTGGACAGTTGCGGAAAACGCCCCAGAAGACGCTGCACCAGAGTTTGTTCCGGGCAGGACGGGCACGGGTGCACCGTAAGGCCCGCGGGTTTGTTGCAGACCACAAGGTGCGCGTCCTGCCAGAGCAGTTCCAGATGCCCATCTTCGGCTTGCAGGCTGCCCCGGTGTTCCGGCAGGTTCAGGAGCACGACCTGCCCCTGGCGCACCTTGGCGGCAGGGCGTTTTTCAGGCAGGCCGTCCACGGTGCAGCAGCCGGACTGTACGGCCTTTTGCAGGGCTGCCCGCGAAAGCTCCGGGGCCACCGTGCCCAGTATGCGGTCAAGGCGCTGGCCCGCTTGCCCGGCTGTTATTTCCAGTTGCAGCGTGCTCACTGGAGTGTGTCCGCAGGGGTTGAGAGGGTGCGCAGCCTGTCCACAAATGTGGTATCGCGATAGAGATTTTTCAGTTCATCACCGGGGGTGATGGACGTGACCACAGCCCTGCCGATGACAAAGCGGGCATTGCTGTCCGGGCCGTCAATGGTGCGCACGCCCCAGACGTTGTGAAAGATGGCGGGGCGGCCGTGATATTTGCCCACATAAAGGGTGATGTGACCGCGCATGCCCACAAGGCTCAGAAAAGGCACGCCGTTGCGCAGGATGGTCTCTTCCTTTTCCTTGGCGCTCATGCCTTCAAGGGAGCTGACCGCGCCTGTTCTGGCCTGAGCCGCCGAATTGCGGGGCAGCCAGAGGCCGAAAGGCGTGAAAAGGTCGCGCGTCAGGGCGGAGCAGTCCCTTTCGCCAAACATGCCCCCCCAGCCGTAGCGCTGGCCCATCATGACATTGCCCACGCGGGCCACATTGCCCGGCGTCAGCGGAAGCGGACGGAGCACGGCATCGCCCGCCGCAATGGTCACAGGGGCAGTAACGGCCATGCCGTTGCTGTCTTTCGCCGGGGCAAGCAGGTTCACGGGGCTGCTTTCGGAGGCCCCGCCCTGCAGGGGCAAGATGGCGCCGATGCTCACGCTTTGGCCGCCAGAGGGACCACTGCTGCCGTTGGCCCCTGCAAGACGCACATTGTCCTTGACAATGGCCGCAAAGCGGGAGTTGCGGTATGCGGCGGCAAAGCCGTCATCCACAAGAGCCAGATCCTCGGCATCAACCCAGCCGCCTGCTATGGGGCATTCCACAAAATGCCAGCGCCCGTCGCGTGAGGTGTGGGCAATCAGCACCGGCGTACCCAGAGGGAGCAGGGAATACTGGAAGTAATCAAAGGGATTGGCGCGCGGGTCCGGTGTGGGTTCTGAAAAGCGCGTCAGATGCGTGGGCATTTCACGCAGATCCGCGTTGCGCACCGTAATGGCCGCCTGGGCGCGTGTGGGGAAGTTTTTGAGGTCGGCATTGCGGGCCATTGCGTCCCATTCAGTCTGTGTCCAGCGTTCGCTGCCCTGTCTGTAGCCTCGGGCCTTGCCGAAAATGGCTGCCACATCGCGCTTGCGCATGGATGTTTTGCGCATGTCCCACGGGCCGAAAAAGATGCGGTCAAAACGCGCTGTCTGGCGATCCTGCTCAGCCTGGGAGATGAGGCGCTTGCCCGGCCCGACGCTCTGGGCGTAAACTTCCAGATTCTGGGGAAACTGGCGCAGGTCTGCAATGGTTCCCATCCATGCGGGGGCCTGACCGTCGCGGGGCGGAACGGTTTTGCCGCCGCAGGCGGCCAGAAGCAGGAGAGCAAGTGCCGGCAGAAGCAGGCGAAGGCGGGAAAGCATGTGTATGGTCCTCCGGGAACAGCCGCAGTCGTGGGCCGTTTATTTAAAATAGCACTTCAAATATGCAAATGCCAATAATATTGTTTTTCGCAGCTTTTTGGGAATGTCCGCCCTTGCGGTATTGACATCAAAGCGTGCTCTACTTAAAAGAAGCCTCGCTGTCACCATCGTCTATCCGGTTAGGACGGCGGCCTCTCAAGCCGCTAAGACGGGTTCAAATCCCGTTGGTGACGCCAGATTTCGCAAGTGCGCTGCCGCCGACAGGCGTGCGACTGCATTTTTGAGTGGCGTGAAGGGTAAAATCCTTCGCGCCCCTTTGCTTTTGCGCCGTACGCCGTGTTCAGGCCGGGCTGCCCCAGCCGGAAACAATGATGAGCATTCCGGCCAGAGCCACGGCCCCACCCACCATGTCGGTGGTGGAAAGGCTCACGCCGTCCACAAGTTTAAGCCATGCCAGAGCGGTTGCTACGTAAACGCAGCCATAGGCCGCGTATACCCGCCCGCTGGCGGCCGGATGCATGGTCAAAAGCCATGCAAAGACCATCAGGCTCAGGGCCGCCGGAACCAGAAGCCAGGGGGAGCCACCCTTGCGCAGCCACACATAGGGCAGATAGCAACCCACGATCTCGGCAACCGCCGTGACCACAAACAGCAGAAATGTTTTCAGGATCATCTTTTTCTTCTTTTCCGCAGTTGACGAAACCCCTCGCGGCCAGAATGCCAGAAGCCCGGTCCGGGGTCGAGAGGCTCGCGCCGCTTCCCGGAAAAAGGGAAGGCGGAACAGCCTGGAGCCTGCCGGGCCGTTCCGCCATCGCATGTATGCATGCAGGCAAACGTTTATGCCTTGCGGATGCGTACCTTGTATTTGCGCAGAAAATCTGCGGGCAGATAGGTCATTTTGGCCTGGCGCAGGCCTTCTTCGTCCAGATCCTGAGCGCGGTTGATATAGGTGAATCCTGTTCCGGCCCGGCGGGCAAACGTGCAGTTGATGGTCTGGTAAACGCCCTTGAAGCCGCTGAGCCCTTTTTCGTAATGCACCCCAAGGCTTGTGCCGTCAAGGTTTTCGCCCACGCTGAAGGCGACCATCTTGCCGTCCACATACAGTGATCCGCCCACAAGGTTGCGGAAACTGTTCCAGTGGCTGAGCACGCGGTTGATGGCCTCGTTTTCGGCGCGCAGCGAGGGGGAGTCCTCGCATTCGTGCCACTGGCACCAGTCGTCCTGTACGGCCAGCACGTCCTCGATCATGCGATCATCAAGATCGTGGTAGTCGGGGTCGCCATAGTTCTTGATATAGCTGTTATAATGATTGCGTTTCTTATGAAAACGGTTGCCCGGCAGGTCAGCAAGCTCTTCCTGCTTGTACAGGTATTCCCACTGGCCCCTGTCTTCTTCGGCGTCCACCAGTCCGGGCAGGCGTTCCTGCCAGACATGCAGCAGCTCTTCGGGCACGCGCACCACCTCATGGGCGGTTTCGTTGAAAGAGCAGGGCAAAAGGCTCTTCCAGTCCACCGCGTTCCAGTCGCCAACAGGCGCCCAGCATACTTCATGAGGGCGAGTCTGGCGTATCCAGCACATGTTGTCGTCAAAGCACCATTCAAGGCCATAGTATTCCTGCCAGCCCCAGAGGTTGGCAAGGGTGTAGTCCAGCGAACGCTGAGGGGTGCGTTGCCAGATGTCATAATAGCGCCCGCTGTCGTCCAGGCTTACAGGAATGAATTTTTTACTCACGGTTTTGTTCTCCTTGGAAAGGCCCATCGGAAGGCACAGGGGCCCTGCGGGCCGTCAGGCAGGGTGCGGCTGGCGGAGCCTGCTCATGGCAAAGCGCATCCAGTCACGGCGCAGCACCACATAGAGCATGATGCTGGTCTGCAGGCATTGGGAAACGAGCATGGCAACAAAAACGCCCGAGGCCGTGCCCCAAAGCACGTGTCCGAGCAGCCAGCCCAGGGGAAGGCGGACCAGCCAGAAGGTGCCGCCGAAAATCATCAGGTTGTATTTGGTGGCTCCCGCCCCGGTCATTACGCCGCCCATGACGGTGCTGGCAATGGAAAAGGGCGTGGAAAGCAGGTTGAAGGTCAGGTAGTTCACAATCTGGGCCTGAGTGCCGGGTTCCTGTGAAAGCAGAAGGGCGATGTCCTGCCGGAAAGGCCAGAGCAGGGCTGCCATGAGACTCATGGCCATGGCTGCCGCGCCGACCATGAACAGGGCGACCTTTTTGGCCTCGGCGGGTTTGCCGGCGCCAAGGCTGTTGCCTACAAGCACGGCTACGCTCATGTTGAAGGCCATGCCCGGCAGAAAAAGAAGGGCCTCCACACGCAGCCCGGCCGTAAGTCCGGCCAGAGCGTTCACGCTGTCAAGGGGCAACGAGGCCACCAGTACAAAAAGGGTCAGGTAGCCGGACTGCCAGACGATCTGCGCGGCCCCCGCAGGCAGGGCCACCTTGACCAGATAGGGCAGACCGGCCTTGAGCCAGCGCGGGGTGGGCAGGGTGCGGCGTTGCAGGTAGCCGGAATGGGCAAGCAGGGCGCAGTTGCATATTGCGCCGAGGCACTGGGCGCCCACCGTGGCCCATGCAAGGCCCATGTAGCCCCAGTTGGGCAGCCCGAACCAGCCCAGGCCAAAGCCAAGGCAGGCCAGTAGATTGGCCGCGCACACCACGGCCGCTACCCACAGGGGCGGAATGACCTGACGGGTGGCGCGAAACATGACACCCGTGGCGGCGTAGACGTACTGGGCGGGCAGGGCCAGCATGCTGACCTGCCAGAGTTCTCTGGTCACGGGCATGATGCTGTCCGGGACCATGAGCATGCCCAGAATGGCATCGCCAAACCGCCAGCCCAGAAGGGCCATGACAAAACCGAGAACAAAGCAGCCGATGACCGTGGTCGCCACATAGCGCTGCGCCCGCGCCACCCTGAGTGCGCCCAGCGACTGGCTCACGGCGGCGGTGGCCCCGCTGGAAATGGCCATGGCAACCACCATGAGGAACAGGGCGCACTGGTTGACCATGCCCAGAGCGGCCTGCACCTCGGCGCTTATCTGCCCCGCCACCCAAACGGCCACAAAGCCCATGAAGAACACAAGGTACATCATGAGCATCTGGGGCCAGGTGAGGCGCCATATTGCACGGGGTGAGGTGCTCAGGTCGGGCGTTGGCCGAAGCTGAGGTGCGGACAGGCCGCGTTGTTCGATCACGGCAGAATCACAGTTCCGTTACGGCAGTCCGTCACGAAGTTATATGTGGCAGGATCAGGGTTTGCCCTTGTCAGGGCCGCAAGGCGGCCCGTGAAGGGAGAGACGGCTGGTTTGCGTCCGCAGGGCACGCTCCGTTTGCGCGCATGCCCGAAGCAGGCGGGCCAGCTCCGGCAGAAGCGATAGCGCTCGCCGTCACGCCGCATGTAAACCGCAGGTGGGCCAGCGCCCGGCAGCAGGCCGGACCATCAACCCCGGGCCAGCGGCCTTATGCGAGGCCCTCAAGGCAGCGTACCAGATCGTCCAGCGACTCGCGGCGCCGGATGAGCCGTGCCGTGCCGTCACTCTGGATCAGCACTTCCGCCGGGCGGAGGCGCTGATTGTAATTGGAACTCATGGTAAAGCCATATGCGCCGGCGTCAAGTATGCCGAGCACATCGCCTTCCACAATTTCGGGCAACTGGCGGTCTTTGGCAAGAATATCGCCGCTTTCGCAGATGTTTCCCACCACGGTCTGCACCAGTGTTTCACGCTTTTCGCTGCTGTTTTCGCCGTAGATCTCCACATCGTGGAACGAATCATACATGGCAGGGCGCACAAGCACGTTGAAGCCCAGGTCCGTGCCCGCATAGCGTTTTTCGCTGTTGTTTTTCACGGCCTGCACGCGGCCCAGCAGTACGCAGCATTCGGCGGCCACATAGCGGCCCGGTTCAATAAGGAAGCGGCCCGCATAGCCTGTTTTTTCGGCCCATCCGCTGATAAGCGCGTGCAGGCGGCTGCCCAGTTCGTCCATGTCCAGCCGGGGCTGCCCTTCGTATTTGCGGTAGGGAATGCCGAAGCCGCCGCCGAAGTCGATGATTTCAAGATTCTGCAGCGCGCCCTGGGGCAGTTGCTCCGCAAGGCGCAGCAGCACTTCGGCGGCATCAAGGTAGCCTCCGGCTTCCATGAAAAGAGAGCCGATGTGCTGGTTGATGCCCACAAGTGTCATGTCGTGCTTTTGCAGCAGGGCAAAAACTTCGTCCATCTGTTCGGGATTGACGCCGAACTTTGTTTCCTTGCCTGCGGTGACGACCTTGGCGTGATGCCCCGCGCCGATGCCGGGATTAAAGCGCACCATGACCCTGCCGCCCCTGTTGATGCGGCCCAGATCGTCCAGCTGCGCTACGGAATCCACGCTGATGAGCAGGCCGTGGCTGAGGGCGTTCTGTAACTCTTCCACCGAATTGTTGTTGGAGATATAAAGAATCTGCTCGGGCGTGAAACCGGCGAGCTGATCCATATGGAGTTCGCCGGGGCTCATGGCGTCCACCACCAGGCCCTCTTCACGCGCCATGCGCAGCAGCACGGGATTGGAGTTGGCCTTGACCGAGTAGTTGACCCCGAAACCGGGGAGGCTGGAAAGCCCCATCAACTCGCGGCAGCGCTGGCGCAACACGTTTTCATTATATACATAGAGGGGAGTGCCGAAGGTTTCGGCCAGCTCGCGCGGGGTGTGGCGGCCGTAAAACTGAAGCTGGTCAGTATAGCTGGAGCGGATGTCGGACATGGGTACCTCGGGGATGCCTCAAGAAATTTCTGGTGGCCCGCGCGGGGCGGTGATCTACAGTTCGAATAATTAACAATTATCGTGGTCATGCTGTGCGCTGTCAAGTCCGGGTCTGTCTGCCGTCTGGCCGCGCACTGTCACATTGACATAAAAAGCGTGCCGTGTTTTGGTTTCTTTTTTCACTGCGGGCGTTTTTTTGCGCTTGTGCCGCAGGGGCGCGAGCATAGCACCATGCGGCAGGGCGCCCGCCCAAACGTCCGCAAGACCCCTGGAGTATTTATGCCCATCAAAAAAGGCGACACAGTGCGCGCGCACTATACGGGAACCCTGGATGACGGCACGGTGTTCGACTCTTCGCGTGAACGCGATCCCCTTGAATTCGTCATGGGCCAGGGCATGCTCATTCCCGGTTTCGAAACCGCGGTTGACGGCCGTGAAGCCGGAGAAAGCGTTACCGTAACCATTCCCCCGGCGGAAGCGTACGGCGAAACCGATCCTGAACTGGTCTTTACCGTGGCCCGCGCCCAGGTGCCGGACCACATTCCCCTTAACGTGGGCGTGCCGTTGCAGCTTTCCAACGAGCAGGGCCAGATGGACGTGACCATCACCGAAGTCACCGCTGACGAAGTGACCCTTGACGCCAACCATCCGCTGGCGGGCAAGTCTCTTACCTTCGAAATTGAGATTGTCAGCGTCAACTAGACAGATTCCGGGCCGGTGGGCAGATGGCTGCCGGCCCGTTTCAGGCTTTCCGGTATGTGGCGGCACGGGCCGCCCGGACGCCGCCGGCAGAAAGTGTTTTCCAACGATTTTGGTGCGTCACCCCTTTTTTTGACGCGAGGTTTGTCATGAGCAGCAAAACCGCCAGACACAGCGCCATTCAGGCCATTACCACCTACAAACCCGAAGCGGCTCCCCTGAATTTTGCCGATACCAGACCCACGGACATCTTCGGCTGCAACGTGTTCAATGACCGCGTCATGCGCGAGCGCCTGCCCAAGGGCGTGTATCGTTCGCTGCGCAAGACCATTGAATTCGGCCAGCGCATGGACCCGTCCATAGCCGATACCGTGGCTGCGGTCATGAAAGACTGGGCCATTGAAAAGGGGGCAACGCACTTTACCCATATTTTCTATCCGCTTACCGGGCAAACGGCTGAAAAGCATGACAGCTTTCTCATGCCTGACGGTGCGGGCGGGGTTATTGCGGAGTTTTCCGGCTCCATGCTGATCCGGGGCGAACCGGACGCTTCGTCCTTTCCTTCCGGCGGTCTGCGCTCCACGTTCGAGGCGCGCGGCTATACGGCCTGGGACGTCACAAGCCCCGCATACATAATGGAAAATCCCAACGGAACGTTTTTGTGCATCCCCACCATGTTCCTTTCGTGGACAGGGGTGGCGCTGGACAAGAAAACGCCGCTGCTGCGCTCAAGTCAGGCCCTCAACCGCGAAGCCAAGCGGGTGCTGAGCCTTTTCGGCATTGAGACGGAACTGCCGGTCGTGGCCTATGCCGGGCTTGAGCAGGAGTATTTTTCCATTGACCACAACTTCAACTTTGCCCGCCCCGACATCCAGATCGCCGGACGTACCCTTTTTGGTGCGCGCCCGGCCAAGGGGCAGGAGTTCAGCGACCAGTATTTCGGCGTGATTCCCCAGCGCGTGCTTTCGTATATGATGGAAGTGGAGCGTGAGCTTTACAAGCTGGGCGTGCCCGTGCGCTGCCGTCACAATGAGGCCGCCCCGAGCCAGTACGAGATTGCGCCGCTGTATGAGGTCAGCAACGTGGCGGTGGACCACAACCATATCATCATGTCCACCCTGCGTAACGTGGCCAAGCGTTACGGCCTCAAATGCCTGCTGCACGAAAAGCCCTTTGCCGGAGTGAACGGATCGGGCAAGCACGTGAACTATTCCATCGGCAACGCCGATCTGGGGTCGCTCTTCGAGCCGGGTGAAACGCCGTATGCCAACGCCAAGTTTCTGGTGTTCTGCGCGGCCATGATCCGCAGTGTGCACAAGTACGGCGGCCTTTTGCGCGCCACCGTGGCAAGCGCCAGCAATGATCATCGCCTGGGAGCCAACGAGGCCCCGCCTGCCATCATGTCCATCTTCCTCGGTGACATGCTTACCGAGGTTTTTGAGGCTTTCCGTGCCGGACGGGTTGACGATGCCGTCAATGGCAAAAGGCGCGGCGCGCTTAACCTTGGTGTGGATACCTTGCCGCCCCTGCCCGCTGATCCGGGCGACCGCAACCGTACAAGCCCTGTGGCTTTTACGGGCAACCGCTTTGAATTCCGCGCGCTTGGTTCCAGCCAGTCTGCTGCGGGTTCCATCACGGCGCTTAACGTCATGATGGCCGACTCGCTGGGCTTTGCCGCCGACTGGCTTGAAAAAGAGCTGGCTCAGGGCCGCGACTTCAAGACCGCGCTGGAGTCTTTTATCAGTCATGTCATCGAAGAGCACAGCGCCGTAATCTTTAACGGTGATGGCTACTCCGAAATCTGGCATAAGGAGGCCGTGCGACGCGGACTGCCGAACCTGCGCACCACTCCTGAAGCTCTGCCAGAACTTACGCGCCCTGAAGTAATTGAAATCTATGAAAAGTCCGAGGTGCTCAATCGGGCGGAGCTCAAGGCCCGGCAGGACATCTATCTGGAGCAGTACTGCAAAACCGTGCGCACCGAGGCCAATCTGACCATACGCATCGCCCGCACGGTCATTTTCCCGGCAGCCATGCGCTATCAGGGTGAACTGGCGTCCACGGCAGCCAGCATGCAGGCCATCGGCATGGAGCCGAAAACCTTCACTCTTGAAGAAGTGACGGCCCAGCTGCGGCAGATGCAGGGCGCCATCATGACCCTTGAAAATGTGCTGACCGAGGTGGACGCGCAGGGATTGGGCATGGAAGCAGCACGCGGCTATTGCAACGAGGTGCTGCCGTGCATGAACGAGGTGCGCCGCCACGCCGACATGCTGGAAACGCGCGTTGCCGACGACCTGTGGGCCTTGCCCAACTATCAGGAGATACTGTTCGGCAAATAGAGCAATTTCATTTTGAAATCGCTCTGGCGGATGCGGGAGCAGAAGCCCCCGCGGAGGCGCAAGCAATCTATCTGCGCTGTTGCGCGCCGAAACGGGCGCCCCGGAAGCATTGAAAACGGATGTTCCCAGGGCGAAAAGGCTCTCGCGCGGCGGATATGCCCCCTGTCAGGGCAGCGTATCCTGAACCTGTTCTTATGGCAGCCCCGGCCCTTTTCATGGCATGTGCCCACAGGCACGGCTTTGGAACGGCCGGGGCTGCCTGTTTTGTGCGGGTGCTTCAGGCGCAAGGCGGCTCCGGCGTCGCAGCGCGTTTTTTATTGCAAATGAAATTTGTTGTTGACAGGTGCAGAGCCGCTGTGTAGTTTTTTAAAAAATTGCAAGGAACATATTTTATGAGCACTTTCCCCAACACCATTGTTTGCAGCTATCAGGGCTGGTGGTGGCGCATTGAACAGCGTGGGGGAGACGTGCGGGCTAAATAGTTCCGATACGTAGGTATAGCTGTATGCAGGCGCCGTCTCCCTTGGGAGGCGGCGCTTTTTTGTGTTTGCACTAAAATTCGAGGATACGGCAGATGAAAGAGAACGGTGACAGGTTGCATTTGCTTACGTTGCGACAATCCGCCCGCTGGCTGCCGGCGGATATGGATACACCCATCAGCCTGTTCATGGGCATGGTGGGCGCCGGTAACGGCATCTTGCTGGAAAGCGCCGAGGTGGACGGCCGCTGGGGGCGCTACAGCATTCTTGCCTGCGATCCGGCTCTTTTCATCGCCTGCCGCAATGGCAGGCTGGCGCTGGATGTGAAAGACCAGCGGCTTGAAGCGCTCACGGCTTTTGAGGGGCGCCCCTTTGTTGAAGGGCTGCGTGCCCTCATGGCCGCCCTTGACGTGCAGCCCCCGGAAAACGCCGCAGACCTGCCGCCCATTACCCGTGCTCTGTACGGGTATCTTGGCTTTGGCATGGCGGGGCTGTTCAATCCTGTTCTGGCGTCCGTCATGCCGGAAAACGAGGCGGATTGCCTGCTCATGCTGCCTGCAACGGTGCTGGTTTTCGATCACCTGTACAACCGGCTTTGTCAGGTAAGTCTGGGCAGCCACCGACCCCTGAACAGCGGCCGCCAGCCGCTGGAAACGGATGCGGCCAGAGCTTCCGGACCGGCCATTGACCCCGGCTCCGTGCGGTCCGAGCCCGACGAGGAAGGCTACAAGGATTTTGTGCGCCGCATCAAGGAAATGCTGCGTCAGGGCGAAGCCATACAGGTCGTGCCTTCTGTGCGCTTTTCCACGCCGTTCATGGGCAATCCTTTTGAGCTGTACCGGCGTATGCGGCGTTTTAACGCTTCGCCCTACATGTTCTATATGCGCTTTCCGGAACTGACGCTTTTCGGCTCCTCACCCGAAGTAATGGTGCGCTGCACCGCGGGTTGCCTGCAGCTTTCGCCCATTGCGGGCACGCGCAAGCGCGGGGCCGATGATCTGGAAGACGCGCGTCTGGCCGCCGAACTGCGGGACGATCCCAAGGAGCGCGCCGAGCACGTCATGCTGGTGGACCTTGGCCGCAATGACCTTGGCCGCGTGGCCCGCCCCGGCACGGTAACGCTTGAGCGCTGCATGGAAGTGGAGCGTTACTCCCACGTCATGCACCTTACAAGCCGGGTAACGGCCCGCCTTGATGCGGGGCTGGATGCTCTGGACGTGCTGGCCGCAACGTTTCCCGCGGGCACGGTGTCGGGCGCGCCCAAGATACGGGCCATGCAGATCATCCGCGAGCTTGAGGGCCGCAGCCGTGGCCCCTACGCGGGTTGCATCGGCTGGCTCGGCCTGGACAGGGACAGCGTGAATCTGGATATGGGCATTACCATCCGCAGCATGTGGCTGCGCGACAACAGGCTCTTCTGGCAGGCGGGCGGGGGGATCGTCCACGATTCCGACCCGGATATGGAATGGAAGGAAGTGTGCAATAAATCAGCGATAATGCGCCTTGCCCTGCGGACGGAGGACCAAGAGTATGTTTCTTCTTATAGATAATTACGATTCTTTTACCTACAATCTGGTACAGGCTTTTCACGCTCTGGGCCACAAGCCGGTAGTCATGACCAATGACGATCCCGCTGTGCTCGACATGGCTGAAAACCCGGAACTTGCCAGGGTCTGCATTTCTCCGGGGCCGGGGCATCCTTCCCGGGCGGGTTTTTGCCCGGAATTTCTCCGGCGGCTTGACCCGCGCATTCCGGTGCTTGGCGTGTGTCTGGGCCATCAGCTGCTTGGCCTGCACGCCGGGGCGCGGGTGGAGGTCGGCCCCTGCATCATGCACGGCAAACAGTCGGAAATCGTCCACGACGGCACGGGCCTGTTCTCCGGCCTGCCCAATCCCATGCGGGTGGGGCGTTACCACTCGCTGGTGGTGCGCGCCGATGAGGACGCCGCAAATCCCCGCTTTACCGTCACGGCCCGTGGCCCTGAAGGCGAAGTTATGGCCCTGCGCTATAATGACCGCCCCTGGGTGGGGGTGCAGTTTCATCCCGAATCGATTCTTACGTCCGACGGCCTGCGCCTGCTGGACAATTTTCCGCAGATGGTGGTGGCTCCCGGTGGAGCGGCCTCCAATTTTGCCGAGATTCTTGAGCGCCTTGCCCGTGGCGAAGACCTCAGCGCTGAAATGGCCGCAGCGGGCTTTGCCGCCCTTATGGACGGAAAAATGACTCCGGCACAGGCCGGGAGCTTTCTCATGGGGCTGCGCATGAAGGGCGAAAGTGCTCTGGAACTGGCCCACGCCACGCGGGCCGCTCTTGCCAGAGCCGTGCGGGTGGACGGTGTGTCCGGCACGAGCATTGACGTGGTGGGCACAGGCGGCGACGGACGCAATTCTTTTAACTGTTCCACAGCCACATCGCTTGTTCTGGCGGGCATGGGCTACAAGGTTGTCAAGCACGGCGGGCCGTTTCTTCAAAATGCGGCAGCGCCGATGCTCTTGAGGCTCTCGGTATCGCGCTGGACGAAAACCCCGCTTCTGTGGCCGAAATGGTCAGAAAACGCAACTTCGCCTTTTTGTTCGCCCCGCACTTTCATCCCTCGTTTGCCAATATCGGCCCTGTGCGCAAGGAGCTGGGCGTACGCACGCTCTTCAATATTCTGGGGCCGATGATCAATCCGGCCCGGCCCAGCCATCTGCTCATGGGCGTGGCCCGGCCGGAACTGGTGGACCTTGTGGCCGAAACGCTGCTTCAGGGGCCGCTGTATCGGGCAGCCGTGGTCTGCGGCGCGGGAGACTATGACGAGGTCACGCCCATCGGCCCCGCGCGCGTGGCCCTGCTGCATGCCGGTTCTGTGACACCCATGACGCTTGACCCCCGCGATTTCGGCATTCAGCCGTGCGCCGTGGAGGATCTGGCGGTGGACGGCAAGGATGAGGCCGTGGCCGTGCTCAGGGGAATCCTCAATGGCGAAGGCCCGCGCGCCATGCTGGATATGGTGGCCCTCAACGTGGGGCTGGCGGTGTATCTGCTGGAAGAAAACATGGACATGGCCCTGTGCATGGCGCGCGCGCGCGAAGCCGTAGGCGGGGGCTTTGGCAGGAAGGTGCTGCATGCTGCTTGAGCGTTTTATCAAGGCCAAGGCGGCCGAAATCGATACCCTGCGCCGATTGGCGGCGCAGGACAGAATTCCCGCGCCCCATAACGGCCCCAGGCCGGATTTTGCGGCGGCCCTGCGCGGTTGTTCCGTGCCTGCCGTAAGCCTGGGCGAACACTCGCTGGCCGTGGTGGCCGAATACAAGCGGGCGTCGCCTTCACGCGGGGCAATCTGCGAGGATATTGACGTTGCGCAGGCGGCCCGCCAGTACGCCGCTTCAGGGGCAAGCTGCCTGTCCATCCTGACGGAAGAGACGTATTTTCATGGCGATCCGGGCTACCTGCAAGCGGCGGCAGACCCTGCTCTGTACGCGGGGGCGCAGCCGCCCCTCCTGCGCAAGGACTTCATCTTTGACCCGCTTCAGGTGACAGCCACGGCGGCCACTCCGGCATCGGCCCTGTTGCTCATCGTACGGCTCACACCGGATGCCCGCACGTTGCGGGAGTTGCGGGAGCAGGCTGAAAGTTTTGGCATGCAGGCAGTGGTTGAGGTCTTTGACAAGGAAGACCTGCACCTTGCCCGCGAGAGCGGGGCGCGTATTATTCAGGTAAATGCGCGTGATCTGGGTACATTTGTGACGAATCGTCAGGCTCCGCTGGACATGATCCGAACCTGCCCCCCACACAGGGATGAAGTGTGGATCGCTGCCAGCGGCATGGACAGCGGCGAACATTTGCTGGATGCGGCCAGAGCCGGTTTTGCCGCAGTGCTGGTGGGCAGCGCCCTTATGGCAGGCGGCACGCCGGGGCTGGCGCTGACCCGTTTGCTGGAGCAGGCGCAAGCTGTCGCTCATGCCGCGCCCTGTGCGGCAGGGGAGAAGAAAGGCCATGCTCATTAAGGTTTGCGGACTCACCCGACAGGCAGATGTGGATCTGGTCGCCTCTTTTGGGGCCGGCATGTGCGGCTTTATCTTCCATCCTGCCAGTCCCCGGTGCATCAGCCCGGCTCAGGCGGCCGGACTGGAGAGCGGCAGCATGCTGCGGGTGGGTGTTTTTGTAGATCAGGACGCAGAGGAGATATGCCGCATCATGGCCGAAGCGCGGCTGGACATGGCCCAGTTGCACGGACAGCAGGATGCGGACTGTGCAAGGGCTGTGGGCGCGCAACGTGTTATCCGTGTTATCTGGCCCGCGCGCTATTGTCACAGGGCCTTGCTGTATAATGCCCTGCAAAGCCACGCCGATGCCTGCGCCTGCTACCTGCTGGATGCGGGCATGGCTGGCGGGGGCAGCGGGGCGCGTCTTGACTGGGAAGACCTGGACCACCTGCCGTCGCCGCGCCCGTGGCTGCTGGCCGGGGGCCTGAGCGCGGAAAATGTGGGGCAGGCCCTGAGCCGGTGTTCGCCCGATGGACTGGATTTCAATTCCGGCGTGGAGGATGCGCCGGGACAGAAAAATGCGCAAAAGCTGGCGGCCGCTCTGGCGGTAGCCGCAAAACAGAAAGGCAATAGGTATTTGTCATGACGAACAGATATTTTGGTGAGTTCGGCGGCTGCTTTGTGCCCGAATTGCTCATGCCGCCGCTGATGGAAGTGGAGGCCGCCATGCGCGACATCTACCCCTCGGAAGCGTTTCAGGCTGAGCTGGAAAACCTGCTGCGCAACTATGCCGGTCGTGAGACGCCGTTGAGCCATTGTCCCACCCTGTCACGGGAACTGGGTTTTGATCTCTGGCTCAAGCGTGAGGACCTGCTGCACACTGGCGCGCACAAGATCAACAATACCCTGGGTCAGGCCCTGCTTGCCAGACATATGGGCAAGACGGCTCTGGTGGCTGAAACAGGGGCGGGCCAGCACGGTGTTGCCACGGCGGCCTCTGCGGCCCGGCTGGGGCTGGAATGCACCATCTATATGGGGGCGGAAGACGTGGAGCGCCAGGCTCCCAACGTCATGCGCATGAAGCTGCTCGGCGCCACCGTGCACGCGGTGGAAAGCGGCACGCGTACCCTCAAGGACGCCATTAACGAAGCCCTGCGCGCCTGGATAGGCAGCCAGAAAACAACCCATTACTGCTTTGGCACGGCTGCGGGGCCGCATCCTTTTCCGCTGCTGGTGCGTGAACTGCAAAGCGTCATAGGCCGTGAAACACGCGCCCAGATGATGGAAAAAACCGGCCAGCTTCCTGATGCCGTTGTGGCCTGCGTGGGCGGCGGATCCAATGCCATTGGCATGTTTCATCCTTTTATTGACGATAAACAGGTGCGCATTGTGGGCGTGGAGGCCGCAGGAACCGGCGAACCGGGCTGCTTTAACTCCGCACCGCTCAATCTTGGCGTTCCCGGCGTGCTGCACGGTGCGTACAGCATGCTTTTGCAGAATAATGACGGTCAGGTGGAACCTTCGCACTCCATTTCCGCCGGGCTGGATTATCCGGGCGTTGGCCCCGAGCATTCCTGGCTGCACAAGACGGGCCGCGTCCATTACGGCATGGTCAAGGATGCCAATGCGCTTGCGGCCTTTCAACGGCTGTGCCGTGCAGAAGGCATTTTGCCCGCGCTGGAATCTTCGCATGCGCTGGCGTGGGTGCTGGATCATCCGCACGAGTTCAAGCCCGGCCAACAGGTGGTGGTCAACCTTTCGGGCCGGGGCGACAAGGATCTCGGCATTATCAACAAGGCCCTGGGCGTTGCCCGCGGGCAGGACGAGGTGTAGTCATGAACCTGCTTGAAGACAAGATACGCAAGGCCAATGCTGCCGGACGTCCGGCCCTTGTTCCCTTTTTGACCGCCGGTTTTCCCGACGGCGCAACATTCTGGCCCACAGTGATGGAACTGGATGAAAACGGGGCCGATGTCATTGAAATAGGCGTGCCGTTTTCCGATCCCGTTGCCGACGGGCCGGTGGTGGAAGAGGCTTCGCGCCGGGCGCTCAGTGACGGGGTAAACCTGCGCGGCATTCTTACGGAGCTTGCCGAGCGCAAGGGGCTGGTCAAGGCCGGGATTGTGCTCATGGGCTATCTGAATCCCTTTTTGCAGTACGGTTACGAAAAACTGGCTCATGATGCGGCCAGAGGCGGCGTGCATGGCTTTATTGTTCCTGACCTGCCGTATGAAGAGTCCGGCCCGCTGCGCCGCGCCCTGAAAAAAGAGGGCCTCGCCCTTATCCCGCTGGTGGGGCCAAATACCAGCGCCGAGCGCATGGCTCTGTATGCCGAGGAAGGCGAGGGCTATGTCTATGTGGTTTCGGTCATGGGCATTACCGGTGAAAGGGCAGACGTGGCCCCGCAGGTAGCCGATACCATGCGCCGGGCGCGTTCGGTTTTCAGCCTTCCCCTGGCACTTGGCTTTGGCCTGCGTGAACCCGCACAGATCAGGGAACTGCCGCAGGACGCCAGACCTGATGCCGTGGTTTTTGGCAGTGCGCTGCTCAAACACCTTGACGAAGGACATAGCGCCGAAGAGTTTATGGCCCGCTGGAAATAGGTGGATCAGCCAGAGCATTTTCATCTTGAAACTGCTCTGGCCGCTTCGGGAGCACGCATGCAGGCACGCGATGCGCAAGCCGGGAGTCTTCAGGCCCGGTGACAATGTGTTCCGGTTTGTACCGGCGGCCACAGGGCCTTCTTTCGAAATGGGGAGAAGGCCCTTTTTCAAAAAATAATTCATGGTATTTTGATAGGAAACAATGGGTTGACCCCGATTGTGTAAATGTTTTCGCGCCAAAATGGTGGCAGGGATATGTTTGTGCTTGACTTTGAAATTCAATTTCAATTATAAAAGGACAACGCGATTCACCCCAACACCGTTGTCGCCACGGCGGCAACACGACAAGGAGCGAAAATATGTGCGTCACCCTCATAGGCGGCATGGACAGGCTGCAAAAAGATTACATAGCCGCAGCCAAGGAAACAGGCCATTCCCTCAAGTGCATCAGCCGTAACGAGCGTAATTTTATCGACAAGATCGGCAACCCCGATGCCATGATCGTTTTTACCAACAAGATTTCGCACGAAGCCAAGAGAAAGGCTGTGCAGGTAGCCCGCTCGCGCAATATTCCCTTGCAGATGGTGCATTCTTGCGGCGTATCCTCATTGCGGGAATGTCTGCGCGTATCCTAGAGCAGATTAACTTTGAGAATATACATTCTCAAAGTTTAAGGCACGCTCACTTCGGCGTTTAACCGCGCAGATAAACTGCGCTTACGCCTCCGTAGCGAACGTCTGCTCACGCAGACGCCAGTGCAATTTCAAAGTGAAATTGCTCTAGATACATTTGTCTTTGTGAATGCGTATTGCAATGGAATGGAGCTTGCGGTGACGCTGTACTGCCAGAAGCTGCTGGCGCAGCCAGGCGGTTCAGAACGTCTGTTCCGAAAAGCATGGGCAGAAATATGACGCGCATGAGCTGAAATATGGGCAGCTTCATGTGGCAGTATGCACCATATGACCTGTAGGGGTGCGTATGGCGGCCGGGCGGGAATGCCAGGCTGACGACCCTGCGATCCGGGCTTTAGCCGATGTTTTTGAACCATGCCTGCGAGTTTTCTGATATGGTGAAAGTGAGCCTTTATTAAAACGCGACATCACTCATAGGGAGAGTCCTTATGACTCCAATGCATTGCCCGGCTGCCGGAAGTTTCTTCCACAGCCGGGCAAGTTTTATTGTGATAAAAATTTTGTTTATAAGTAGTGAGATACAGCGTTGAAGAGCAAAAATATGTTGGTGCAGCTTGACATTTGAGGTGTAACCATATAAACCCGCTAGGACTTTGGAATTCATTTTCATTTCTTTTCCAAGGGCATACAGACTTTTCTTTCAAAGGCGGCAGCGCAGGCACCCGGCCGGTCACCGGGTATGGGAAGCTCCCGGAGTCGCCATACTTTTTTAGAATTTTCAGGACGGCTAGTATGAGCAATTTTTCCGGCACGGTCATGGCTGATGGTCTGCAGGGGCGCTTTTGCGTTTCTTGCGGAGAGGGGAGGGCATTTCAATGAGCGAAATGAAACATTCCGGCACTGGCGCTAACGGCCACGAGCACACCCACGGCCACAGCCACGAGCACGGCCACGGGCATGAACACGAGCACGGCCACGGCCATGAAAGCGGCCATGCCCATGGTCATGGTCACGGTCACGGTCATGGCCTGCGCATTGCCCTTGCGGGCAACCCCAACTGCGGCAAGACCACGGTGTTTAACGGCTACACCGGGGCGCGGCAGCATGTGGGCAACTACCCCGGGGTTACCGTTGATAAAAAAGAAGGCCATATCATCGTGGACGGCACACACGTCACGGTGGTGGACTTGCCCGGAACCTACTCCCTGACGGCCTATTCTCAGGAAGAGCGCGTGGCCCGGCAGGAGCTGGCGGGCGACAATGTGCAGGCGGTCATTGACATTGTTGATGCCTCTGCTCTTGAACGCAACCTGCTGCTGACCGTGCAGATGCTCGAAATGGGCACGCCGCTGGTGCTCTGCTGCAACATGATGGATGAAGCGCGCGCTTCCGGGGTGCATATCGACATGGAGCGCCTGGGGACCCTTTTGGGTGTTCCCGTGCTGCCAATGGTGGCCCGTAGCGGCGAGGGGCTTAAGGAAGGCATGAAAGCCGCCGTTGAGCTTGCCAAAAACGGCAAGCGCCACCCCATGCGTATTTCTTATGGCATGGAGCTGGACGAGGCCCTGCTTGAACTTGAAAAGCGCATTACCGCCACCAACCTGCTTACCGACCGGTATCTGCCCAGCTGGGTGGCCCTCAAGCTGCTTGAAGGTGATGAGGTCATCATGGCCGAGGCCCGCGCCGCCGATGCCGGAATAGCCGACGAGCTTGCGGCCCAGTGCAGAAAAACAGCGGATCATGTGCGTGCCACGCTCAATGCCAACCTTGAATCCCTCATTACGGATCACCGGTACGGCTACATCCGCAGCATCCTGCGCGACGGTGTTTTCCGTCAGGATCCCGGCAAGGATCGTCTGGCTCTTTCCGACAAGCTCGACAAGGTGCTTACCAACGCCCTGTTCGGCCCGCTGCTCATGATTGGCGTGCTGTACCTCATGTTTTACGTCACGTTTGAAGTGGGCGCGTATCCGCAGGGCTGGGTTGAAGACGGCTTTGCCTGGCTTGGCGAATTTTTGGGCGAAGTCATGCCTGATGGTCTGGCCCGCTCCCTTGTGGTGGATGGCATCATTGCCGGTGTTGGCGGTGTGGTCAGCTTTGTGCCGCTGATTCTTATCATGTTCGCCCTGATCTCCTTTATGGAAGATAGCGGCTACATGGCCCGCGTGGCCTACATGATGGACCGCATTTTTCGCTTTTTCGGCCTGCACGGCGCCTCGGTCATGCCTTACATCATTTCCGGCGGCATTGCGGGCGGCTGCGCCATTCCCGGCGCCATGGCAACCCGCACCCTGCGCAGCCCCAAGGAAAAGCTGGCGACCCTGCTGACCCTGCCCTACATGTCGTGCGGGGCCAAGCTGCCGGTCTTTCTGCTGCTGGCGGGAACGTTCTTCCCCGATCAGGCGGCGACGGTCATGTTTCTGATCATGCTGGCCGGCTGGGTCATGGCTCTGCTGGTGGCGCGCCTGTTGCGTTCGTCCATCGTCAAGGGCGAAGCCACACCCTTTGTCATGGAGCTGCCCCCCTATCGCATGCCCACACTGTTCAGCCTGCTGCTGCACTGCTGGGAACGTGCATGGATGTACCTTAAAAAGGCCGGTACGGTGCTGGTGGCCATCTCCATCATCATCTGGGCGGGCATGACATTCCCCAAGCTGCCCGAAGAAATGGCCGCGCCTTTCGAGCAGAAGATAGAACAGATTGAAAGCCGGATTGCCGCTCTGGCCGAAGGGGCCGATGAGCGCACTGCCCTTGAGGAAGAGCTGGCTGGCGTTCGTGACGAACTGGGTGAAGAAGAGCTGGCCTATTCCGCGGCCGGTCGTCTTGGCAAGGCTGTGGAACCGGCCACAAAGCCCGTGGGCTTTGACTGGCGTACTGACATAGCCCTGCTTGCGGGCATTGCCGCCAAGGAGGCCATTGTTTCCACCCTGGGAACTGCATACGCCATCGGCGAACAGGACCCCGAAGACGCGGCTCCTCTGGCCGAACGGCTGAAGAGTGACGCCAACTGGTCCAAGGCCACGGCTCTTTCGCTGATGCTTTTTGTGCTCATGTATTCCCCCTGCTTTGTGGCTCTTGTGGTTATCAAGCAAGAGGCAGGCAGCTGGGGCTGGCTGGTTTTCAGCGTTGTCTTCAATACGGCGGTGGCATATGCCGTGTCTACGGCGGCCTATCAGATTGGTCGCGCCGTCTGGGGATAGCGTACCATAAAACGCATGCCCGTTTGTGACGGGTGTGCCCACAGACAGATGCATGCCCGTGCCGTGCCTTGACAAAAGGCTTGCGGCACGGGCATTCTTGGTTTTTACAGGGCATGTTCCTTCGTTACAGGGCCTGAAGCATCCGCAAGCCCTTCGGGCAGCGGATGAAGCTGCGCCTGCGCCTTCGTGGCGGACGTCTGTTTCCGCATTCGCCAGAGCAATTTCAAAGTGCGATGGCTCTGTTTTACCGAAAAGCTGTTCTTGAGCAGTTTACGAATGAAATGAATGAACTGCTCTGCAGGGACCTTCAGGAAAATCCCTGCCACGAAATGCGCGCAGGCAGGCTTTTGCCAGCCGTACGCGAGCATTTCGAGTGTTAAATGCTCTGGCCGTTACGACAGGCAAGACCCCGGTTTCGGGCGTTGCTTCTGCATTGGGGTGTGTACCATGTTTCGGACGTTCTGCTTGTGTCTGGCGTATTGCCTTGTGTGTGCCGTGTGCCCGGTTTTTGCCGGTGAGGCGTGGGTGGTGCGTGTTGAAGACGGCAATACCATTTCCGTCAGCAGTAAACGCAACAGCGAAGAGGACCTTACCGTGCTGCGCTTTTACGGCATCGACGCCCCGTCGCAAAACCAGCCTTTCGGGCCGGAGGCTTTGCAGCGTCTGGCCCAGATCATGCCGCGCGGAACCAAGGTGACATTTGATCCCGTCGGCAGAAGCGAGTCGGGCACAGTGAGCGCTCTTGTGCAGGTTGGCGGTACATCGGTCAACTATCAACTGGTTGTGGAAGGCCTGGCCTGGGTTGACAGACAGACATGCAGGGCTATTTTCTGCCGTCGCTGGATGATTCAGGAACATGAGGCCGTTGTAAACAAGCGGGGCGTATGGGGGCTGAATATCGGCACTCCGCCCTGGCAGTGGGGCAGATAAAAAGGGGACGCATATGAACGTTGTCGGCTCACAGGAACTGCATGAATTTCTGGATGGCTGGAAAACTGATCCGCAAAATGCCAAGGCCGCCTTTGTGGCCTATATGGATTTTCTGGCCGCACACAGCGGCATGAGTTTTACGTTCAAGGGACGCCCCGGCGTCAGCTATTCCCTGCGGGCCAGACACGCGGCCCAGACCAGACGCGAGCTTTTTGTGCTGGTTGATGTGGTGGACGACGAGCCGGACAACCGCTGGCTCTCCGTCTGCTTTTATAACAACATGGTTACCGATGCTGAAGATCTGGGCGATTTTGTCCCTGAAGGGCTGATGAACGAAGACGCCCGCTGCTTCAATCTTGAAAGCGACGATGACCGCATGCGCGACTATATCATGGCCCGCCTTGGTGAAGCCGCGCATAATGCCGCAAACAACGTGGAGTAACCTTGGCTGACGTTTTTGGCCCGCCCTGCGTGGCTATAGATTTTGAAACATCTGGTTTTGCGGCCCACAGCGCGTGCGCTGTGGGCCTTGCGCGCATTGAAGATGGCCGTGTTGTTGAGCAGTTCTACAGCCTTGTGCGGCCACCTTCATCGCGAGTGCTTTTTACGGAAATTCACGGCCTGACCTGGCCCATGCTCAAAAATGCCCCGGCCTTCGGTGACGTCTGGCCCCGGATGCAGGCGTTCATGAAAGGGGCTGAGGCGCTGCTGGCGCACAATGCCTCTTTTGACAGGCGCGTACTGCTGGCCTGCTGTCGCGAAGCGGGGGCGGATGCGGCGGGGCGGCATTTTCTCTGCACGCTCAAGGGCGCGCGCCGCAGCCTGCCTTTGCCATCCAAAAAGCTGAACCATGTGTGCGAACACTTCGGCATTGCTCTGGACCATCATCATGCGGGGTCCGATGCCACAGCCTGCGCAGAGGTTTATCTGCACTTGCGGGCTTTGGGCGTTACCGACAGCCAGATGCGTATCTAGAGCAAATTAACTTTGAGAATGTACATTCTCAAAGTTTAAGCCACGCATCGCTTCGATGCTTAACCGTGCAAGCAGACAGCTCTGCTGTCTTCGCGGCAGTCGTTGGCGAGTCTGCGAGCCTTACGAATGGCG
>CAJMLK010000010.1 GCA_905214305.1 uncultured bacterium | reverse complement strand
CCCGCACCGGTTGTTTATACGTTGGTTTTACTCTGGCTTGGACACTGTCTAGAACTCGTAACGGGCCGTGCCGAACACGCCGTGCGAGGTGGTGTGCTCAGATGCCTGTATGTTGTAGTTGAGGCCGAACGACAGGTTGTTGTTGCCAAAATCAAGGCCAAGGCCGCCCGTATAGCTCATGTAGTCCATGGTATGGGTGTCCAGTTCTGCCTTGGTTCCGGTTCCGGTAAAGCGAATCTGGCTCTTGGCCTCAATGTCGCCGGTGGCCGGAATGACGCCGAGGTCAAGGCTGGGCTTCACATACCAGCCGCTGCCGGTTCCAACCTGCTTGCTGAAGGTCACGCCGATGGGGAATGTCCAGATATTCTGGTTCATCTCGTCCCCGTGCATGACGGTGCCCTTGCTCTTCACGTCATAGGAGTCGGTGTTCACATACATGTAGCGCACGCCCAGATGGGGGATGATGTCCACATACTGGGTATTGAGCTTGTATTCGGCGCGCAGGCCGGTGCTCAGGGCGTATGCCGTGATGTCGCTCTTGAGGTCGCGCATCTGCATGGCTCCGGGCAGTTCCTGCTTTACCTTGTTATAGGTGCTTGTGTAGTTGACGTCGGCAGTGAGGCCGAAGTTTTCCACTGCCCATCCGGCGTAGGCGCCAAGGCCCCAGAAGTTGAAGCTGTTGGTGGTTTTTGCCAGATCGCCTTCGCCTTCGGCATAGCCGCCGCCGATATTGAAGGCGATGCCCGCGCGCAGGGCGTTGTCAAAGGTGTAGTCGCCGCCAAGGGCCACGCCGCCAAGGCCGCCGTGCCACTTGAGGTCATAGTTGTTACCGGCTTCCATGTTCCAGGCGTTCTGGCTCTGGTACAGGGGCATGATCCACAGGGCCATGCCCTTTTTGTTCACGCCGTCGGTCTTGTCGAGCGAAACAGACTGCAGGCCGTTGCCATCAGGCTGGGCGATGCTGGTGCGCTGGGTAATGGCCGCGCCAGCCGCGTTGTTGGCGGCCATGGTCATTTGCGGTACTGCACCGGCCGCGGCTATGCGGGCGGCGCTTTCAATGGTTTTGGCGGCCAGATCGGTATCGCCGCCGATGAAGTTGTCGCTGGTGGCGCGGGACAGGAAGCGCACGCCCTTCACGTCGGAATCCACATGGCTGGGGCCAACCTGATCGGCGGTGTAGGCATTGTCCAGCACCTTCACAAGCTCGCCGTCAAGTCTGGGATAGACATTGGCGGCAGAGTTGAGGGCCGTGCTCAGCACGCCGCTGGCGGCATCAAACGAGCCTTTGACCATGCGGGAATCGGTGCTGAAGTTGGAACCTGTCCAACCGGTGCCGTAGGTGGGGGCTACCGTCATATTGTTGCCAAGCACGGTATAGTGCTGGCCTACTTTGGCGTCAGTGATGCGCAGTTTTGCGCTGTCGCCGATGGTGGCTGTTGTGGCAGTGGTGGCCGAAAGCGCCCCGGCAGGAGCGGAGGCTGCGGCGGCAGTGACCACCAGCAGGGAATTATCGGCAAAGGTGGCGGTGTTGGTAGCGCCGAGTGCCGTAGTGAGGCCCGTATTGTCCAGTGCGCCGTCCACCACAAGGCTGTAGCCTGTCCCTGTGTTGTCCCCCAGCACCTGGGCTTCCTTGAGGCCCAGAGCGGCAGTGACGCCGCCGGGAGTAAGTCCCGCGCCATTGGTGGCCGCATTGACCTGTTCAGTCAGCCATGCGCTGCTGGTGTCGCCTATGGTCAGCATGGAGTTCTGGCCCACGCCCACATTGCCGTCGATGTTCGTTCCCCCGATGGTGAGGGCGGCCACGGTATTGGGGCCGGCCGCCGTCCAGTCCGGGTCAATAAGCAGGCTGCCGCCGCCAAGTGTGAGATCTTCCACTACCATGCTGGTGGACTTCGTATCACTGGCGCTGCCCACGGTAATGATCTTGCCGCCAGCATCCAGACTGCCCACATTGACCTTTGCGCCGTCAACGAAGGTGGCGTTATCGTTCACAGAAAGGCTGTTGGCTGCAAGGCTGCCGCCGGTAACGCTGGTCGCGCCTGTCACAGTCATGTCGCCAAGCGCGGCCTTGCTGTCGGTCAGGGTAAGCGTGCCTGCGCTGCTGGCGTCAGCGCCTGTGCCGGTTGTTGCCAGCGTGCCGTTGGCAACGGTTACGGCTGCGGAAGCCGTCAGCGTTTGGGCCGCGACAGAACCACCGTTGGTCACAGACATGCTGGCGGCAGTGATTTTATCAGCCTTCACCATGCCGCCGTTATCCGCGCCTACTGCCACGGCATCAATGGACGCAGCCGCAAGGCTGCCGCCTTTGGCCTTGACGTTGCCGACGGCATTGCCGGACGTGCCAATGTTTTCGGCCGTGAGGCCGCCGCCAGCGTTGACGTTGACATTGCCGTTGTTGGCAGTGCTTGCAGTGATATCGCCCACCGTATAGTTTGCGGCAGCAACATTCAGGGCGGAACCGGCTCCGGCCAGTCCCACGTTGCCATTAAGCGTGCCGCCCTTGGACGTCGCGCCGATGGAGCCGAGATTGAGGTTTTGTCCGGCGTCGACGTTGACATTGGTGGCCGCACCGCCGCCAGCAGTGATCAGCTGGCCGCCATTGCCCAGCAGGGTGGTGTCGCCAGCAATGGTGGCGGTGACAGGACCAGTGCCGCTATTATCGGCGACAGCCAAGGCATCAACGCCGAAGCCGCCAGCCACGGTGACAGTATCGCCGCCGCCAGCGTCATAGCCCACAGTTTCACCAGCCACCACCAGATTGGAATCTTCGATGGAACCGCTCGTGATGTTGCCGTCAGCATCCTTGTCACCTATGCCAACGACTACCTTGGCGTCACCATAGCTGATGAGGCCGGTGCTGCCGTTAACCAGTACTTTGCTCTTGGTGTCCTTCGCCTGCGCAAGGGTGATTTCTTCCAGCCCGTCAAGGCGCAACGTACCGCCATTGGCCACATATACTTGCGCAAGGTCATCCGCAATTGTTGCGGTGTCGCCTGAGTATGTAACAAATTTGCCCGCAGCGCCGGACAGCACACCGTTATTCATGACGTTGATGCCGGTGTCGTGTCCGCTGACCCCGGGCTGGGCGCTCTGCAGGGAGCCCTGAACGTTCAGTTCAGCGCTCCCGACATCGTGTCCGCCGCCAACGGTAAGGCTGCCGCCTTTGATATTCAGCGTTTTGCCTTGGGCCAGCGTCCACTTGCCCTGAGTAACCTTAACGGTTCCCTCGCTGGTGACGTTGGCATTGATGTTGCCGCCGGGGTTTGCATCTTCGCCAAGTTCCAGTTTGCCTTGGGTGTCCGTAATTACCAGCGCACCGGTTCCCCCGAGGTTAAGCGCGGAACCTGCCTCGCCCTTGAGGTACAGTTTGCCGGAAGTAAGCGTAAAGTCCGCATCAGCAGTCCCCGGATCAAGGGTGAGGCTGTTGACCTTGATGCGATTGTGCGTGGTTTCGGCGTTGCCAATGTCGAGCGCATTGCCGGTCAGCGTCATGTTTTGCGCCTGAATGCTGCCACGACCAAGGAGGGCTACCTTGCCGGATTCGATAGCGGAGCCGACCTTGCTGGCATCCAGTTCTGCATTTTCGCCCAGATGCAGGCGGGCATGCAGTGTACCGTTGCCCTTGACGGTTACGGAACCGTCTTTTCCAAGCCAGTCCGCAAGCTTGGTGTCGGTCATGTCCACGCGGGCCATCTGGTTGCTGGTATCATCCGCAACACGCTCGACAGCGATGGTTCCGGCAGTGCCGCTGAATTGTTCAAGCGTGGCTCCGGTCAGATCCAGCTTGGCGTCTGTAACCTGTATGGTTCCAGCGTTTGCCACAGTGCCTGCCAGCTTTTTGTCACCACCAGCGCTGTAGACCAGCGCCGATTCCTGATAAAGGGCGACCCTGCCGCCATTAGCAAGTTCGCCATCGGCAGCAATGCCCAGGCTCATGCCTTTATTGAGTACGAGATGGCCCTTGTCGCCAACGACAATGCTGCCGCCATCTGCCACTTGCGTCACACCGGGCAGTGCGTTGGTCATGGCCTCGGTGACGGTTGTGCCGGGGGCAGCGGGGAGGGAGTTCAGATAGCCGGTCAGCAAAAGACCGCCTTGCACATCAACCGTGGCTCCGCCTGTAATGTGCGTAACACCGGCATTGAAAACACCGTGATTGCTTTGGGCGATGTTGACTGTCGTGCCTGCGCCGGTGATCAGCAGGTTGGGGCTGTTGTCAAGAGCAGAAGTGCCCTTGCCGGCAAAAAGCATGCCCGCATCATCAAAGTCTTTTGTATGCGTATCGTCCGGGGAAAGCCCCATAAGGTTGACAGTCGCGCCACCGGAGATTTCCAGCTGGGCGGTTTCAAAGTCTGTGGCCGCGCCACCGAAAAGGTTGGCAGAGGTGATGTTGACCACCGTGCTGGCGCCGGACACAAGTGTGGGATGTCCCGTTGATGCAGCGGCATCGTTTTCATCAACTGTCTCGGCGTACCCGCCAAGGGCGTTTTCGCGCCAGCCGTTGCCGTTTGTGCCGGTAATGTTGACGGTTCCGCCGGTGATCTGCAGATCGCGCGAATCTGAATAGCCATTGATGTTCAGGGTTCCGCCCTTAACCAGCAGCTTGCCGTCGGAGGGCACTGCGACGTCGCCTGCAGAAATACGTCCATCCGTGGTCACTGTGACAGTGCCGCCGTCAGTGATGGTCAGGGTTTCTGAAAGGACCACATCAGATCCAACGGTGAGGCTTGTCTGGTCGCCGTCAGTCCCGACTGTCAGGTTGGTTCCATCCCAATCCGCCGCAGCTGCCAGCCCGGCGCTGCCCAGGGTAAGGGCCGCAGCCAGAGCCAGCGAGCCGAAGGCGTTGAGCAGTCGGCATTTCCCCAACACTGCCTTATACCTGTTGATCAGGTTTCCAACCGCGTTCTTGGACAAAATCATGTGCTTCCTCCTTAAAGATTCACCATCAGGGCCGTAAAAGCGGCCTGTCCTCTTTAAAGGCCATAAAAGCGGCCCATCCTCTGCATGTGACGGGGAAAGCAATTCATGAAGGGTCTAGCTGAAAATATTGCTTTCCCCGAAGTAGGCGGATATGGTTGGTCTGCTAAAACGTGAACCTTAACCGCCCAACTGCAGTATTAGATCAAAATTTCAGTCATTTCAACCTGAATATTGACTATGAAGTAATATTTCATGTATATATTCAGATTGTAAATGATATTTTGATCTTACAGGACGGTGCGGCATTGATTGGGCATTGGGATAGTATTACCTATGAAAACGCTTGGGTCTCGCATTCGTTTCGCGCGAGGAGCATTGTCGCAAGAAGTTTTTGCAGCAAAGATAGGGGTTAGCAAAGGATCTCTTGGCGGATATGAACGTGATGAAAATCTGCCAAACACCGATGTTGTTTTGAAAATTTGCCACGAGACCGGAATTTCGATCCAATGGCTTCTTCTGGGTGAAGGCCCTCCCGTTATTCCTGAAGAACAGGCTGTTGCACCGGGAAAACAGCCGACAGGCAGTGCGCTGCCTCTGCCGGGCATTTTGGGGGTTGCCGCGCATGCCGCCATGCCGCAGGCCGGAATTACGTTCGTGCAGAACGGAAAAATGCTCCATCAGGAATGCGCGCGCTGTCGCAGGCTTGAAGAGCGTCTTGAGCGTCTGGAAGATGAACGCAGGGAATTGAGCGAAGAAAACAGGCAGCTCTGGAAAGAAAACAGCCTGCTCACCACCCGGCTGGCGCGCATGAAAGCCAGGGGCTAGGCCTGCTGTTGCCTGCACCACGGCAGCTTCTTCATCTGGGCCGCCTGCGTCCTCCCTGTCAGGGTTCCAAAGGTTTTGCTGTCAGGTCTCTGGGCGGCTGTGCAACCGGCGGTTGCCGGTCCGGGTGGCGAACATCCTTTTCTCTCGCCATGTTACTGTTAGGTCTGTCTTGCCATGCCTCAAGAAATGAACTTTGGCTGCACAGTCTCGGGCTGACGTGGGCGCAGGGAAAATGACGAAAAACCCTGTGCGGGGGAGCGTGTACACTGGTGTAGACACCGGCGCTGCTGCGGCTGAAACGGATTCGGGCTGCGCCCGCGGCGCGCCCGCTGTCCGGGTGCGTTTACGGGCTATCTGGCCGCGCGGGGCGCGCTTTTCGGGGCTTTTTGTCACATGTGCCGCATTGACGGACACCTCAGTCAGTCTTATCTGTCATATACGGAATCCAAGAAAAGCGTGTGCAAATTTTACGGTGACCGCTCTGATGATCAGGAGCGAAGCAGGGCGCGCCCCATGCCTCTGGGTGCAGGCTTGCTGGTGCTGGTGCAGGCGCGCGCCGTAGCGGGCGCGGCATGAAGGCAGTGAACACTTGAAAAGCCCGCTTGCGGCAGGGAAAAGTTCTGCCCCAACGCATTTTCCGGCAGGTTTTTCAGGCTAATTCACGCGGAGAAGTGAACTTGCCTGATGCATAACCTGCCTTTGATGCATGATCTGCCCCTGCTTCCGCGTGTTCTGTGCAGGGGGCTGCTTCAGGCGCGGCGTGGCTTCTGAGGGGTGATTTTTTTCTCTTTCTTTTTTCTGCCCACGAGTTTTATCCTTTCAAAAATATTTTTATTTCCGGTTGGTGCTGATTTTTCGCGAGCTTGTTTTTGCGAAAACGCAAGGGGCAGTACCGAGGTCTGATAGTGATACCAAAGTTTTTGGGCTTATCCCCTATGCAAGGCTGGCAATCGCAGATATATGACTTTATTCTTGTAGAAAAGCTGACCGGCTGGACAACCGGCCGCACATGTGTCCGGCATGTCCGGGCTGGCGCGTGGGGCGCGCGGGCTGCGCCCTCCACCATTACAGATGTTCTAAGGAGGCCACATGGCAAGCCAGGCGTTGATCAGGGATTTTGAAGACCTCATCGGCAAGGAAAACGTGTTCAGCTCCGAAGCTGACCGGCAGAGCTATTCGTATGACTCGGCAGTGCTGACCCCCGTGGTTCCTGCTCTTGTGCTGCGCCCCACCTCTGCCGAGCAGTTGGGTGTGTGTGTCAAGAAACTGTATGACAACGGTCTGCCCATGACCGTGCGCGGCGCGGGAACCAACCTTTCCGGCGGCACCATTCCCGACAGCTCCGACTCTGTGGTCATTCTGACCACCGGGCTTAACCGCATTCTCGAGATCAATTCCGACGACCTTTATGCCGTGGTGGAGCCGGGCGTCATCACTGCCCAGTTCGCCGCCGAAGTGGCGAAGAAAAATCTGTTCTATCCCCCGGATCCGGGTTCTCAGGCCGTGTCGACCATCGGCGGCAACATCGCTGAAAACGCGGGCGGCCTGCGCGGTCTCAAGTACGGCGTTACCAAAGACTATCTGATGGGCATCGAATTTTTTGACGCCACCGGCGAGATGGTCAAGTCCGGCTCGCGCACGGTCAAGTGCGTTACCGGCTACAACCTGGCTGGCATGATGGTGCAGTCCGAAGGCACGCTTGGCATTATCTCCCAGGCCATTCTCAAGCTTGTGCCCCCGCCGAAGGCTTCCAAGGCGCTCATGGCCGTGTTTGAAAATGTGCAGGACGCCGCCGAAGCTGTGGCGGGCATTATTGCCGCCCACGTTGTGCCCTGTACGCTGGAATTTCTGGACAACAACACCATCGTGCGCGTGGACGACTTCACCAAGGCCGGTCTGCCGCGTGAAGCCGGGGCCATTCTGCTCATCGAAGTGGACGGTCATCCCGCTCAGGTCGCTGATGACGCCGAAGCCGTGGAGCGCGTGCTCAAGGCCAACCGCGCCACTGCCGTGCACGTGCCCAAGGACGCCGAAGAAAAGTTCAAGCTGTGGGAAGCCCGCCGCATGGCCCTGCCCGTGCTGGCCCGCTGCCGTCCCACCACCGTGCTTGAAGACGCCACCGTGCCGCGCTCGCAGATCCCTGCCATGATGAGGGCCGTTAACGAAATCGCGGCCAAGTACAAGGTTGAGGTCGGTACGTTTGGTCACGCCGGTGACGGCAACCTGCACCCCACCTTCCTGTGCGACAAGCGCGACAAGGACGAGTTCCACCGCGTGGAAGAGGCCATTGACGAAATGTTCGATGTGGCCCTCAAGCTGCACGGCACGCTTTCGGGCGAGCACGGCATCGGCACGGCCAAGGCCAAGTGGATGGAAAAAGAAACTTCGCGCGGCACCATTCTGTTCTCTCAGCGGCTGCGTCGCGCCCTTGACCCCAAGGGCCTGTTCAACGCCACCAAGCTGGTGGGAATCTAGGAGCCTTACATGAGTAATCTGCACGAACTGGCCCAGCGCCTCATGGCGCTGGACGACAGAGTCACGGCCTGCATGAAATGCGGCATGTGCCAGGCCGTGTGCCCCATGTTCGGCGCTTCCGGTATGGAGGCCGACGTGGCGCGCGGCAAGCTGGCGCTCATCGACAATCTTGCCCATGAAATGATTCAGGACCCCGAAGCTGTGGCCGACAAGCTGGGCCGCTGCCTTTTGTGCGGCTCCTGTCAGGCGTCCTGCCCTCCCGGTGTCCAGATCATGGACGTGTTTATGGAAGCGCGGGAAATCGTCAATGCCTATCTGGGCCTGCACCCGGTCAAGAAAATGATCTTCCGCGCGGTGCTGCCGCAGCCTGGCGTGTTCAACCTTGCCATGCGCATGGGCGCTCCGGTTCAGGGCTTGATCTTCCGCAGCACAGGTTCTGCTCAGGGCACGGTGTGCGCGCCCATGCTGAACTTCATGCTGGGTGACCGCCATATGCGCCCGCTGGCAAAAAAGCCGCTGCACGTCCGTCATGGCGCGCTCGACGAGCGTCGCCCGGCTGGCGGCATCAAGGTGGCTTTCTATCCGGGCTGCATGGGCGACAAGATGTATGTTGACATGGCTGAAGCCTGCCTCAAGGTGCTGCGTCACCACAAGGTGGCGGTGTTCATGCCCAAGGGGCTGACCTGCTGTGGCATCCCCGCCCTGTCTTCCGGCGATGCCGACGGCATGGTCAAGCAGATGAAGGTCAACCTGCGCGCTCTTGACGGCGCGGACTTTGATTATATTCTCAGCCCCTGTGGTTCCTGCACTTCCACCATCAAGGAACTCTGGCCCCGCTATGCCGGACGCCTGGGCGCCGTGGAACTGCGCAAGGCCGAGCAGCTTGCTGCCAAGGCCATGGACATCAACGCCTTTCTTGTGGATGTGCTCAAGGTGCAGCCTGCCGAAGCTCCGGCGGGCAATGCCACCACAGTGACCTACCACGATTCCTGCCATCTCAAGAAATCCCTGGGCGTCGTGGGCCAGCCCCGCGCCGTCATGGCGGCCAACCCCGCCTACAAGGTGGTGGAAATGGCCGAAGCTGACCGCTGCTGTGGCTGCGGCGGCTCGTTCAACCTTTTCCATTATGACTATTCACGCAAGATAGGCCAGCGCAAGCGCGACAACGTGGTGTCCTCCGGGGCCGAGGTTGTGGCTGCGGGCTGCCCCGCCTGCATGATGCAGCTTGAAGACGTGCTCTCGCACAACAAAGACCGTGTGCGCGTCAAACATACCGTTGAAATATACGCTGAAAGCCTGAGATAAAAATGGCCGCTCCGGCGGAAAGCATTTTTCCGCCGGAGCGGCGCGGCATGGCCGCGTAATCATGATGACCGAAAGGAGAATCCTTATGCCCCCTGTGAACCAGGAACTGGTCGAAGCCTTTGCCGCCAAGGCCGCGGCGGTCAGCGCAGTGGTGCAGGAAGTGCCCACCATGGCCGCGGCCCTGCAATATGTTGTGGACGTGTGCGCCGGCAAGGCCCCTGCTGAAATTCTGGCTGATGAACCCGGCACTGCGCAAGGCCCCCTGAGCCCCAACAACGTGCCTACCCGTGTGCAGCGTGTTGTTGCAGCCCCCGAGCTCAACGATGCGGACTTTGCCTCTCTGGCTGCGGCCTGTGAGGAAAAGGGCTTTCTTTGCATTCGCGAAGGGCTGCGCAACTACCTCGCCGGCATTGATGTGGGCCTTTCCACGGGCATTGTGGGTGTTGCGGCCAGCGCCACCTGCATGCTGAACACCGACAGCGAAGACGTGCGCCTGACGGGCATGATTTCTGAAGTGTCCATGATTCTTTTGCGCAAGTCCGATATTTACCCCGATCTGCCGTCCATTGCCCAGTTTTTGCGTGAGCGCATGAACTCGGCCCCGGCCACCTATACCACTTTGGTGACGGGTCCCAGCCGCACGGCTGATATTGAACGTGTGGCAGCCGTGGGCGTACATGGCCCGCTGGAACTCCACATCATTCTTCTGGAGGACTAACCCATGCATGACGCCCTTAAAAGCAGTTCCGGCTACCACAAGGAGCTGGACGAAGCTCTGAATGACGAATTCCTGCGCCGCACTCTCGACACCTTCGCCGTGGCCTATCGCGCCAACCGCGAAGCCGTGTTCAAGGAAGTGGACGAGCGCGCTCTTATTGCACAGGTGGCCGATGCCAAGGACTACGCCTGTCAGCATATGGAAGAACTGTATTCCCAGTTCAAGGCCGAAGCCGAAAAGCGTGGCGTGCATGTGCACCGCGCCGCCACTGCTGCCGAAGCCAACGAGATCATTGCGCGCATTGCCCGGGAAAACAACGTCAAGCGCGTGGTGAAATCCAAGTCCATGACGGCTGAAGAAATCGAGTTGAATCCCGCTCTTGAGGCTCAGGGTCTCATTGTGGATGAAACCGACCTCGGCGAATGGATCATCCAGTTGCGGCACGAAGGCCCCTCCCACATGGTCATGCCCGCCATCCACCTTTCGCGCTATCAGGTTGCCGACGACTTCACCAAAGCCACCGGCGTGAAACAGGATTCGGACGTGCAGCATCTGGTCAAGGTGGCCCGCGTGCAGCTGCGCCGCAAGTTTATTGCTGCCGACATGGGCATCAGCGGCTGTAACTTCGCCGTGGCCGAAAACGGCTCGGTATCTACCGTGACCAACGAGGGCAACGCCCGCATGGTCACCACGCTGCCGCGCGTGCATGTCGCCATTGCCGGTCTGGACAAGCTCGTGGCCAAGCTGGACGACGCGCTTACCGCCCTGCTGGTGCTGCCCCGCAACGCCACTGCCCAGCGCATCACCTCGTATGTCACCTTCATGTGCGGCGCCGGACCCTGCGCGGCCAATGCCGATGACAAAAAGATCATGCATGTGGTCTTTCTGGACAACGGACGTACCGAGATTGCGAAAGATCCGCTGTTCAAGCAGATTTTCCGCTGCGTGCGCTGCGGCGCCTGCGCCAACGTCTGCCCCGTGTACCGTCTGGTGGGCGGCCACAAGATGGGCTACATCTACATTGGCGCCATCGGCCTTATTCTTACCTACTTCTTCCACGGCAAGGAACGTGCGCGCATCCTGAGCCAGAACTGCATGGGCTGCGAATCGTGCGCCAATGTCTGCGCTGGCGGCATCGAGCTGCCGCGCCTCATTCGCGAAATCCGTGCCCGCCTCAACGAGGAGCAGGGCGCACCCATCGAAGCCAACCTGCTGTCGGCCGTCATGAAGAACCGCAAGCTCTTCCACCGGCTGCTCAAGTTTGCAAGCTTTGCCCAGAAGCCCTTTACGCGTGGAACGCAGTTCCAGCGTCACCTGCCCGCAGTGTTTATGGGCAAGCACAACTTCAAGGCGCTGCCCGCCATTGCCAGCAAGTCCTTCCGTGATCGCTGGCCCGAAATCGCGCCCAGGGTGCAGAACCCCACCATGCGTGTGGCCATCTTCAGCGGCTGCGCTCAGGACTTCATCTACCCCGAGCAGCTGGAAGCCTGCGTGAAAATTCTTGCCGCCAAAAATGTGGCGGTGGAATTCCCCCTGGAGCAGTCCTGCTGCGGTCTGCCCCTTGAAATGATGGGCCAGCGCAAGACCTCCATTGATGTGGCAAAGCAGAACATCGCGGCCTTCCGCGGCGGCAACTATGACTACATCATCACGCTCTGCGCCAGTTGCGCAGGCCACCTGAAGCACCATTATCCGCAGATACTGGACAAGGACTACGCCGTGGTGGAAGGCCAGGCGTTTGCAGCCAAGGTCATTGACTTCAGCTCCTTCATCCATGACGTGCTGGGCCTCAAGCCTGAAGACTTCCACAAGTCCGGGCAGAAGGTCACCTATCACGCTTCGTGCCACCTCTGCCGTGGTCTGGGCGTGAAAAAGGCCCCCCGTGAGCTTATTGCTGACGCGGCGGAGTATGTGCCCTGCGAGGAAGAAGAAGTCTGCTGCGGCTTTGGCGGCAGCTATTCCGTGAAGTTCCCCGAAATATCGGCGCAGCTTCTGGAAAAGAAAATCAACAATATGAAGGCGACCGGAGCCGACCGTCTGGTGGTGGACTGCCCCGGCTGCGTCATGCAGCTTCGCGGCGGCGCTGAAAAGCAGGGTCTGAAGATCAAGGTTGATCACATCTCGGAACTGCTGGCCGACAACCTGAAGAAATAGGCTTGCCCTGGAGCAGTTAACGAATGAACCGAGTTAAGTGCTCCAGATGCAGAGGGCTTTGAGAATGCACTTTCTCAAAGCTTAAGGCACGCATCGCTTCGATGCTTGACCGCGCAGGCAAATAGCTCTGCTGTCTTCAGCTGAAGCTGCGCTTGCACCTTTGCGGCGGGTGACTGCTCACGCAGCCGCCAGAGCAATTTCAAAGTGAAGCTGCCTTGACAGGACACGTAAAAACGGGGCGCCGCTTGTACAAACAAGCGGCGCCCCGGTTTTTGGTGTAGTGACAATCGGATATGGACTCAAAAAACTGTCGGATTCCGGCGCAGGTCGTATGGGATGAATTCCCTTACGGAAAAAGGCTGCCGACGCCGGGGAACAGGAAATATCCGTGGAAAAGAGCCATTCGAAGGTACTCTGAAGTTTGCGGACTGTCCGCAGCTTGGGCCGCTTCAATAGTTGCCGGGCAATGGAAAAAGCACGTACTGGATATTTTTGTACCCATTGGCAGCGGTCCTGATTTACACGATTCTAGTGGGTGGCCTGCAAGGGAATGCGCCACCAGTACCAAAGGCTGACAATGGTGGCATCATGAGGTTGCCATTCTCCGCAGGTTTCAAAATAGTGCAGAACCTTGCGCTCGATGTCGGTGAGCGGAACCCCGCTGGCGGCCATATGACGCAAACGAAAGAAGATTGCCAGGCACTCGAAAAGGCTCAGGCAATCTTCTTCCAGGCAGACGCTGGTTTGCAGTTGTAGGACAAACTCCTGGTAAAAGGGATTGTCTTCATCTACGCACGCGTCAAAGGCCGGGCAATTCTCCAAAAGGTGCTTCAGACCCTGTGAAAAAAGTTTTTGCGCAGGCCGGGACGCGGCGTGTGATACACTGGCTGTATACAATCTTTCCATTGCCTTTTGATGACTGGAAAGTGACATAGTCGGCTCCTCTGGCTGGTTATTCTGGATTGATTTAGCGTAATATCTATAAATTACAAATTATTCTATAAAGGTGCATATTCTGCTCCATAATTCCCACGACGGAAAGGAAAGAAAGAAAAAAAGGAATGGCTACAAAGCCGGCAAGGGTTCGTGGGCGCGTGATTGCCGTCAGCGTACAGGACGGCGGGGCTGCAGGTACTGGGGCTGAAAAAACAGCCTGTACTGCTTGGCGGGAGAAAGGTGGGTCGGCCTGCTGACCTCCCCCTCAATGGATAAAGGCTTGTCCGACAGACCGAAGGGCTGCAATTGCCCCGGGGCCATGTCCATGTGGGATAGTCTTTCTCCTGTAACATTAAAGACGGGTATGCTGCTGTTGGGGTTGCCTGCCGTAAGTACGCCGGACTTGCCCGAGGGCAGCACGCCGCCGCTGGTTCCGTTATGCGCCGTGGCATTGAGCAGGCTTGGCACTGGCAGGTCGGTGCGTCGCAGCATATCAAGAAAATCGTTGCCTGTGCGGCCCACAAAGGTCACCAGCGATGAGCCGTCTCCATAGACAAGCAGACTGACAGGCATTGTGCCGCCATGAATGCCCATAAATGCAGATCTGGCCCCTGCTGGCATGACAACCCAGGCGTTTTCAACCTCGGCTGCATTTTGGGGGGCTGTCGTCGTTTGTGCGGCATACGGGGCTGACCCGACTGCCGCAAGCACGAGGCACAGAATACAAAGGGGCAGTATCTTCATGCCGTTCATATTTCCATTGCTCTGAAAAAGTTGCGCCGCTACGCAACCAGGGCCGTTTCGCGCAAAAAAACAAATGATGACAGCGCTTGCCCGTATGCCGGGGCAGCAGCAAAGCAAAACGCTGTCCGCCTGTTTAACGCCTGCCGCAACGTTAGTTACGGCCAAACAGTCAAGTTGATAATTTTACCAGTCATGAATGTGTGGCAGCAAAACAAGCGCACTTTAAAGAGCTTTAGTAAGGGGCGGCACAATTGTCAAGGATATGGGCTGTATGAACATGGCCCGTTGATAAAAAGGCCTGATATTGCTACCGCTTGCGTTTTGACGGCTGCGCCGGGGCCGAGGCTGGTTCCTGCTTTGGAGGCAGAGGCGGACTGAGGTCCGGCGGCGCTGGTATATGGGGCAGGTTTTTACCACTGCCGAGATAATGCAGAAAAAAGTCGCTCAACGCGGCGAACATGTTCTTATGCACGGCTTTTCTGTCTTCCTCGCTCACCGAGCGACAGAGCTCGGGCAGTTCCTCAGCCAGTGAGGGCGGGCAGGGGGCCATGAGCGCACCGGCATCAGCCTTGTCCAGCACCAGCCAGCGGGCTTTTTTTCCGGTACATTCGTAAATTTTGCGGGCATGCAGGGCAACCTTGTTCAGGTTGTCTCCGGCAGCCGCCACAAGCAGCAGAGGCGGATAGAACCAGCGGAAAGATTCCCGTCCGAAGAGCATGCCAAAACCGGGGGCAACGGCAGCCACAGCCTTGATGCGCGTGTCCGCGGGGCTTCTGGTGAGGGGCAGGCTGCGGCACAGGCCGTCCATGCGGTTTTGCGCCCAGACATTGCAGTACATGTCGTGCTTGCCGGCCTGCGCGCAATAGTCTTTCCAGCCTTCACAGTCGGGAAGCGCGCCGCCCAGCAGCAGCGCCGCCGTGCCGCCTGCGCCAAAACCCAGAACGCCGATACGGTCATGGTCAATGCTGGGTTCGGTTTCCACATCATTGAGCAAAAAGGAAACAAGGCCCGAAAGTTCTCGTACGCGGCTTTCAAGCTGCTCCCAGGTGAGCAGTTGGTCCATATTGTTCATATTGTCGCCGGGATGGGTGGGAGCCGCCACCACAAAGCCGCAGGCGGCCAGCCACGCGGCCGTGTCATGGTAGGAAAAGCGTGATCCGGCGGTGTCGTGCGAAAGCAGAATAAGCGGAAAACGCCCATCCACGGGCTTGCCCCCGCGGGCGGCTGAAATTTCCCAGGGGCCGTACTGGATATCGCGCGCGGGGCGCACCGAGGGATACCAGATATTTACGTCCAGACGAAGACCGTTTTCGGCATCCCACTGCCCAAGCGTGCGAAAGCCCACATTGTAGAAATCGGCGCGGGCATCGGAAAGGGAGAACAGGAGCATGCCGAGGCAAAGGACCAGGAGTGCGGAAAATTTCTGTCGCATGCCCGTGTTGTGCCACAAGCAGGCTTGGGGTACAAGGGCGTTCGGGCGGTTCCACTTCGCCACAAAACGGGCCAGGAGCATACGAACGTATGGATATGGTAAGCTATTTTATTGACTTTGTGCTGCACATCGACGTGCATCTTTTTGAACTTGTGGAGCAGTACGGTCTTTGGATTTATGCCATACTGTTCATTATTGTTTTTTGCGAAACAGGGCTTGTGGTCACGCCGTTTCTGCCGGGCGACTCCCTGCTGTTCGCTTCCGGCGTGGTGGCCGGGGCGGGGCTGATGGGCTATGGCGAGGTGGTGCTGGTGCTGCTGGCGGCGGGCATTCTGGGAGATGCGGTCAATTACTGCATCGGCCGCCATGTGGGCCCGGCAATTTTTTCGCGCGACAGTCGCTTCATCAAAAAAGAGCATCTGCTCAAGGCCCACCATTTTTACGAGCGCCACGGCGGCAAGGCCATTGTGCTGGCGCGTTTTGTACCCATTGTGCGCACGTTTGCGCCTTTTGTGGCGGGTATTGCCCTCATGCATCCCCGCACGTTCTTTTTCTTTAACGTGACCGGGTGCATTCTGTGGGTCGGCAGCCTTGTTTCCGCAGGGTTTTTTCTGGGCAACCTTGAGTGGGTGCGCCAGAACTTCAGCATCATTGTTTACGGCATTGTTATTGTTTCCGTGCTGCCGGTTGTTATTGAAGTGCTGCGCGCCCGGCTGGGCAAGTAGAGCAATTTCACTTTGAAATTGCTCTGGCGTCTGCGTGAGCAGACGTTCGCTACGGAGGCGTAAGCGCAGTTTATCTGCGCGGTTAAACGCCGAAGTGAGCGTGCCTTAAACTTTGAGAATGTATATTCTCAAAGTTAATCTGCTCTAGGTTGAAAGGGGCCGCCCCCGCAAAGTCTTTCACGCGATATCTGTTTTAGCCCGCAGCCTGCCTACACCACCACGCGCAATTGCCCGTCTTCCATATGGGCCTCGCGGTTGATGCACAGGGGGGCATCCTCGCCATGATGCGAAACGAAAACCATGTGCAGCCCCCGTGCCGCCAGCAGGTCCAGCAGGCCGAGGTAGCGGGCGCGGCTTGCGGCGTCCAGCCCCGAACACGGTTCGTCCAGCAGCAGAATGTCCGGTTCGCCCACCAGAGCGCGCGCCAGAAAAAGGCGGCGCAATTGCCCGGTGGACAGGCGGCGGATGGACAGGCGGCCCATATGCGCAACGCCTTGCGGGCTTTCCTCGGGGAACATTTCTTCCATGCGGCGCAGGGCCTCGGCTTTTTCGGCAGCACTGAACTTGCGGTATACGCCAATGCTGTTGTCAAAGCCTGTACACACCATGTCATGCGCCGTGAGGGAATAGCCGTACAGGGCCTGTGACAGGTCGGAAACCAGACGAATACCCTTGCGTACCTCAGCAAGGGTATGCACCGCACCGCCCTGCCGTGGCAGCCAGCGTTCCAGCCGACCCCCTGCGGCAGCAAACTCGTCCCCGGCCAGCAGGCGCAGCAGGGTGGACTTGCCCGACCCGTTGGCTCCGCTGATGCGCCAGTGCTCACCCTGATGCATGCTCCAGTCGATATGGCGCAGCACTTCCTGTCTGTCGATAAAAACAGTGACATTTTCCAGATCAAGCAGGGGAGGAACCGGCCCGTCCCTGCCCGCCAGTCGTGCGGATGTCTGTTCCGCTGCCGCCGTGACCGTATCGGCCCCGCCGGCAGGCTGGTCCCCGGTTTCTCCCGGCGGCACAGCGTACAGGCGGCCCCGGTTCACGTAGCGCCGCTCGGCGCACCAGTCGGGGATCTGGCCGGGGCGGTGGGCAGTCATGATGATGGTGCTGCGCAGCGAGCATTCTTCAAGCACGTCAAAGAATATCCGACGGTGGCGGGCGTCCAGACCGTCGGCGCATTCGTCCAGCAGCAGCAGTGAGGGCGCGCGCAGCAGCGCCCGCCCCAGAAGCAGCAGGCGCAGCTGCCCCTGAGAAAGGGTGGGCATGGTTCTGTCAAGCAGCCCCTCGGCCTCAAGGCGGGCGGCCATGCCCATCGCAGCGTCCTTGCGGGCCTGGGCCTGACTGCCGCCGTCGCTGTAAACCAGAGGCGTGTCTTCAAAGCCGGTGAGCAGAATATCAAGTCCGGTAAGGTCCCACGCCTGACGCTGGTAGTTTTCCTGCTGTGCCGGGGATACCAGAGCTGTCATGGACCGTCCGGCCAGAGGGGACTCTTCGCGCCCTTCGGGCGTATGCCACCAGATATGGCCTCTGGCGGGCCACAGTTCGCCGCGCAGCAGGCGCAGCAGGGTGGACTTGCCCGAGCCGTTGGCCCCCAGCAGGGCACAGTGACGGCCGCGCTCCAGCTGCCAGTTGATGTGATGCAGCACAAAGCGCCGGTCGGTTTCGCCGGGCAGAAAAAGGCTCAGATCTTCGATGGTCACAAGGATTTCTGACATGGAGTATTCCTGCTGCCGCCCTTCACTGTATACAGTCCGGGCGCGCCGTTGCCTGCAGTTTCATGCCGCAAGACTGCAAAGGCTGCGCACACCGGATCCGTCAGGCGTTAAAAGAGGTGGACGCTGCGCCGCCCACGGTCAAATACCGTGTATTCTCTGAAGCCAAAGGCGCTGGCGTATGAGGCAAGGCGGGCGAAGCCGTAGCCCACGTCGTCGGTAACGTGAGCGTCCGAGGCGAAGCTGATGGGCAGCTCCATTTCCGCAGCCATGACCATGATGGGCGGCGCGGGATAGATTTCGCGGCATGCCTTGCGTATGCCTGCGGAAGAGATTTCCATACTCATACCAGATTTGCGCAGGGCGGTCAGCCCCCTGCGCACAAGTTCCCGGCTTTGCGGCCTGTTGAGCCAGACGTGAAACTGCTCTACGGAAAAAATCTTGATAAGGTCAGGGTGGGCCGCTATCTGGAACATCCCGGAGGCCAGCATGGTCTCCCATGCTTCAAAATAGCGCGTATACTGTATTTCGCACTCTTCCTGTGACATGGCCTTCCACGGGTCCGAGCCGTCGTCAAAACCCCATCGCCCGATAAAGTGGACGCTGCCAAGCAGATAGTCAAAGTCATAGGCGGTGCTGGAGGCGCGGGTAAAGTCTGCCTGTCCTTCCAGCCAGTCCATTTCCATGCCGAAAAGTACCCGGCAGGGACCGTTTGCATTGGCCGCCTTGAGGGCCAGCACCTCGCGGGCGTAGTCGGGCAGGTGGCGGGTGAGCCTGTCGCGGTATTCGTGCGTGTAGTCAAAGCCCGTGGGCCGTGGGGAGTGTTCGGTAAAGCCGATAAGTTCAATGCCCCGGGCCTCTGCCGCCGCGTGCATTTCAGCCGGGCTGTTGCCGCCGTGCGAGTATTTTGTATGGGTGTGCAGGTCTGCAAGAATCATGGCGGGTGTTCCTGAATGCTCCGATATTGTTCCGGCCCCATTGGCGGGGAGGGTTGCTGTCATGTGATCAGTATGACCCTGAACGCCCCGGCTGGCAAGATGTGGCGGCTGGCTGCGCCGTGGGAGTCCGCTTTGCGTGCCGCACGGGGAAAAAACGGAAAGAACGCAAAAACGGGGAGAAAGCTTTTCCCTGTCCTGCCGCAACCCGGTGGCGCGTATGCTGACAGCGGAAGCTTTCTCCCCGCGTATATCCGAGGCAGTGCCCCTGTCTACTTGATGAGGCGCTTCACTATTTCCTGTCCGGCCTTGCGTCCCGCGCCCATGGCAAGGATGACGGTGGCCGCGCCGGTGACGATGTCACCACCGGCAAAGACGTTGGGTATGGATGTTTCGCCCGTTTCTTCATCGGCCTCGATGTAGCCCCATTTATTGAGCTTGAGCTTGGGGGTGGCTTCCAGAAGGATGGGGTTGGAGCGCGTGCCCAGAGCCACAATGGCGAGATCCGTGGGCAGGTCGTACACGTCGCCTTCAATGGCGACAGGGCGGCGGCGGCCGGAGGCGTCAGCTTCGCCCAGTTCCATTTTTTGCAGTGTAACGGAGGTGAGGCGCATTTCCTTGTCGCCGTTAAAGCACACCGGAGCGGAAAGCATGGCAAACTGCACGCCCTCTTCCTCGGCATGTTCCAGTTCTTCAAGGCGGGCGGGCATTTCGTCTCTGGTGCGACGGTAGACGATGTGCACGCTTTCCGCACCCATGCGCAGGGCGGTGCGTGCCGCGTCCATGGCCACGTTGCCCGCGCCGAAGACGGTGACATTCTTGCCGGGAAAGGCCGGAGTGTCCTGACCGGGGAAATCATAGGCCCGGCCGAGGTTCACGCGGGTCAGGTATTCATTGGCCGAAAACACGCCCACCAGGTTTTCGCCCGGCACGCCGAGGAAAACAGGCAGGCCCGCGCCCACGCCGATAAAAACGGCATGGTGGCTTTCCAGCAGTTCGTCCACGTCCACCGTGCGGCCGCCCACGGCGTTGAGGTGAAAATCCACGCCGGACTGGCGCAGCCCGTCAATTTCGGTGGCAACCACATTCTTGGGCAGACGGAAGGCCGGGATTCCGTAAATGAGCACCCCGCCCGCTTCGTGCAGGGCTTCGTACACATCCACCTTGATGCCTGCGGCAGCGCAGACGCCCGCACAGGTGAGGGATGAAGGGCCCGAGCCGATGCAGGCCACCCTGAGGTCGCCTCTGGGCAACGCGCAGGCGTTTGTGCCGGTAACCTGCTCACAGGCCGTGGTGGCAATGTAGGTGTCGGCCACAAAACGCTCGAGGCGGCCGATGGCTACAGGCTGGCCCTTGGCCTTGAGAACGCACTTGCCCTCGCACTGATGTTCCTGCGGGCAAACGCGGCCGCATACGGCGGGCAGGCTGTTGGTGCTCTTGATGATGCGATAGGCCGCATCCATATTGCCCAGGGCCACCTCACGGATAAAGTCGCGAATGGGCACTTCCACTGGGCAGCCGCTGACGCAGAGGGGCTTTTTGCACTGCAGGCAGCGCTGGGCCTCTTCAATCGCCATTTCTCTGGTGTAGCCCAGGGCCACTTCATCAAAGTTGGCGCGACGCGCCTCGGCGGGCTGGCAGGGCATGTCCACCCTGGGAGCAACAGGTTTTCTTTTGGAGGGCTTAGTTTCCATGAGCAATCCTCAGCTGGTAATCGTCGATGGAGACTTTTTCCTGTTCGCGGTAGGCAGCCAGACGGCGGCGCAGCTCGGGAAAGTCCACTTCATGCCCGTCAAATTCGGGGCCGTCCACACAGGCAAACTTGGTTTTGCCGCCAACGCTCACGCGGCAGGCGCCGCACATGCCGATGCCGTCAACCATGATGGGGTTGAGGCTGACCGTGGTTTTTACCCCAAAGGCGCGCGTGGTTTCTGCCACGGCGGCCATCATCGGCACAGGGCCGACGGCCACCACTTCAAAGACGGTCTTGTCTTTTTCGAGCCGGTCGCGCAGAAGGTCGGTCACAAGGCCCTTGTGGCCGTAGCTGCCGTCATCGGTGGAGATGAGCAGTTCATCCACAAAAAGTTTCAGTTCCTTTTCGAAAAGCAGCAGATCCTTGCTGCGTGCGCCGATGATGCCCACCACCTTGTTGCCGGCACGCGCATGGCCCTTGGCGATGTGGTGCATGGCGGCAATGCCCGTGCCGCCGCCCACACAGATGACCGTGCCTTTCTTTTCAATGTGCGTGGGGTGTCCCAGGGGGCCGCAGACATCAAGAATGGAGTCACCGGCGTCAAGTTCTTCGAGAATGGCGGTGCTTTTGCCCATGACGAGATACACGATGGTAATGGTGCCTTTTTCGGCATCGGTATCTGCAATGGTCAGGGGAATGCGTTCGCCCGTGGGGGTCATACGCAGCATGACAAAGTGGCCGGGCCGGGCCTTGCGGGCAATTTGCGGCGCTTCAAGCACCAACTTGCTGGTTTTGCCCGGGATCAGGCTTTCCTTGTGCAGTATGGGTGTTGGCATAGACTCTCCTCTTCTGACTTGGTGCGCTATGGTATCTGCGAATACTCGCCCATGCAAGCGCGGGGCGTGCATGAATGGCCTGCGGACGGCATGGCGGACCGGCCGCTGTGATGCGCGCATCGGCAGCATGGCGCATTTGCCCTGAAGCTGTTTCGTGGCCTGTGTGAAAGCGTTTTTTTATGTACTGGTGTATGTGCGTAAATGCAATGTATTTGGCCTGTTAGGGTGCAGATTGTTGCGCCCGGAGCCACTTTGCGGCTTTTTTTCATGTTTGCCGCTCTAAAGATTTTTGCATCTGCCTCCGATAGATTTGTTGATGAGTGGGGAAGGGGAGACCGTGTACAAACACAAAAAGGCGAACCAGCCCCCCCGGATGCAGGGAAGCAGTGATCCATTCAGGGAGGAATGGTCATGTCGCAACGCATCACTGACGCATTCCTGTCGGAAACCGGACCGCCGGAAAGGCTCGCGCCAGAAGAGCACGACCTTGCCGTCATACAGCGGTACCTTGCCGTACTGGAAGAAAACAAGAAGGCCAGCCGCGCGGCTCTTACCGATGCGGATATGGCTATGGACATGGCGGGCTTTGTGCGGCGTCAGCTGCGCAATCCCCAGCAAAGGCACTCCATACCGCACACGCTGCTGGCTTTGGCCCTGGTGCAGCGCGTGCCGGACGCGCCTCAACAATAATCGGTGTTTCCCTCGCGGGTAAACGCCGTGGAACCGTAGAGCACAGAACTGAAACAGCCGCCCGATGGCAGGCAGGACTTGTCCGGGGCTGTTTCGCAGTGCGGTTTGGCAACAATCCGCACGGATCAGACAAGCATGTTCCATGTTGATCTGCTCTAACCACGCATGCCGGACATGCGGCATAGCGCCGCACTGTCCATGCAAACACGAAAAGTATCACTTTTCCGTGACATGAACGGGAGCGTGGCAGGTTCGCAGTCCATAAGAAATTCTCCACTCATGCGAAGGGGAGGGCCGTGGGGGCCCTCCCCTTTTTGCTCGGCGCCCCGGCCGATAGCGGGCGTGCGCGGGGGCTTCCCGCATGCGCTGTGGCGCCCGCCCGTGGCGGCCGGATCAGGCGTCCGGCGGCAGGGGCTTGGCTGCCGGTCTGCCTGACACGTATGGCAGCGGCCGCCTGGGCGGATATGGAAAATGCTGCCCGGATTCGTTTATGGGCGGACGGCCCCTGCCGTTCCTGCACGGAACCGTTGCGGCCGTCAGACTGCTGTTGCAAAAGTGCGGCGCGGAATTGCAGGCAATTCCGCGCCGCACGGTCAGTCATCTGTCATGCGTGTGTTCTGTTCCGGCCTGCATCTGTCATGCGTACTCTGCGTGCGGCAGACGCCGCCGCGGAGGTGCAGGCGCAGTTTGTTGCGCAGTTTATCTGCGCGGTTTATTTGCGCGGTTTATCTGCGCGATTGAACGCCGGAGCAGGCGCCCCGGAAGCATCGGGAACAGATATTCGCAAGGCGAAAACGCTCTATGGGTAAAAGCCTGTGGGGGCTTCGGACAGATTGATGATGATGTTCTTTTGCTGTGTATAGTGCTCAAGGATGGTCTTGTGCGTCTCGCGCCCGATGCCCGATTCCTTGTAGCCGCCAAAGGGCGCGCCCGCCGGGATGCTGTTGTAGGTATTGACCCACATGCGGCCTGTCTCGATGGCGCGGCTCACGCGGATGGCGCGATTGATGTCGCGCGTCCATACGCCGCCGCCAAGGCCGTAGATGCTGTCGTTAGCCATGCGGATGACGTCTTCTTCGGTCTTGAACTTGATGATGACCGCCACGGGGCCGAATATTTCATCCCGTGCCACGCGCATGTCGTTGGTGACGTTGCCGAGCAGGGTGGGCCGCATGAAGCAGCCCTTGGCCAGATCGCCCGATGTGACGCGCTCGCCGCCGCAAAGCACCGTGGCCCCTTCGCCCTTGGCCTGCTCAATGCAAAGCAGGATGGCCTTGAGGTGCGCTTCGTAGATTTGCGAACCCATCTGGGTGTCTGCCTCCCAGGGCAGGCCAACCTTGACGCGGTTGAAGCGTTCCACGGCTTCGGCCACAAACCTGTCGTAAATGTCTTCATGCACAAATACGCGCGAGCCTGCGCAGCATACCTGACCCTGATTGAACAGGATGCCCATCTGCAGTCCGTCCATGGCCAGATCCCACTGGCAGTCGGGGAAAAAGATGTTGGCCGACTTGCCGCCAAGTTCCAGGGTGGAGGGGATCAGACGTTTGGCTGCGGCCATGCCCACGCTGCGGCCTACCTCTGTGGATCCGGTAAAGGCCAGCTTGTTGAAGCCGGGATGGTCAAGAATGTACTGCCCGGAGCGCGAGCCGCGCCCGGTGATCACGTTGAACACGCCCTTGGGCAGCACGCCGCTGATAAGGCGCGCCAGCTCCAGAACGGAAAGGGAGGTGTGGTTGGAGGGCTTGAACACGGTGCAGCAACCGGCGGCAAGCACGGGGGCCAGCTTCCACGCGGCCATGAGGAAGGGGAAGTTCCACGGCACAATCTGGCCTACCACGCCGATGGGTTCGCGCAGAACCAGCGAGAGCGTGTTTTTGTCAAGCATGGTGGCCGAGCCTTCCTCAGAGCGCAGCACGCCCGCAAAGTAGCGGAAGTGGTCGGCGGCAAAGGGAATGTCCACATTCATGGTTTCGCGGATGGGCTTGCCGTTATCCAGCGTTTCCACCAGAGCAAGGTGCTCCTTGTTGGCATCAATGATGTCCGCGATTTTCGCAAGCAGGTCGGCGCGTTGGGCAGCGTCTGTGTTTTTCCAGCTTGCCCAGGCCGCTGTGGCGGCCTTGACGGCAGTGTCCACGTCTTCCTTGGTGGCTTCGGCGCATGTTGCCAGGCGTTGGCCGCTGGACGGGCAGAATGTTTCGAAGGTTCCTCCGTCAGAGGCATCCTTCCACTGGCCGTCGATGAAGAGGGAGTATTTATCCTGCAAGTTTGGTTTTTTCATGACGCTTCCTTTGGTTAAAGGTTTGCATGCACAGTAGAGTGAATGTTGTTATAAAGCAGTAAGTCCTTTTTGAATTTGTTAAAGGGGCAAAATAGCGAAGAATTAAAAAAAACAGACTATGTTGTGAAAAAAGTATCAAAGTGACTCTTTCATGTGCACAAGTGATACAATGTAAAACATGCCGTTTCGCATGGTACAAGCTAAACGCCAAAAGAACAAAAACCGCAACAGTATCACGCTCTGCATAATTATCAGGATGTAAACGGGATTAAGGCGGCAGGAGGTCAACCCTGCGACGTACAGGAAGAATCAGGCGTCTGCCTGCATCGGGGGCCAGAGCACTTTCGTCTTGAAACTGCCTTGAAACGGCTGTGGCGGCTGCGTGAGCAGTGCCCCGCAGCAAGGGGGCAAGCGCAAGTTGTCGGGGCGGCTGCGCGTTGAGGCAAGCGTTGAGAATGCACGTTCAGAACGCTGATCTGCCAGAACCTGATCTGCCAGAACGCTGATCTTCACTGGCGCAAGGCTGTCACGGGGCTGCACAGGGGGGCGTCCGGCAGGGCATCGGGCCGCAGAAAGAGAAGCTGGCCCCTGTCAGTCTTTCCTTGCCTGCCTGTAGCCGTGGCTGAAGTCTGAGGCGTAAAGCTGCGAGCAGGTGTCCGGCGCGTTTTGCCCCGGCAGCACCAGAAACACTGTCTGTCGTTCCAGTCCGTGTTCTGCCGCGCACCGGGCCAGAGTTTCGGCGGTGGCCCATATGAGGCGCTGATCCGGCCAGCCCACGCGGCAGGCGCACAGTACCGGAGTTTCGGGCGGCATGTGGCACAGCAGGTCGGCCTGAAGCGCCTCGCTGGCTCCTGCCGAAAGGTAGACGGCCAGAGATGCGCCGTGGGCCGCCAGGTGGCGCACGGCTTCGCGTTCCGGCACGGGGGTGCGCCCCTCCATGCGGGTAATGACAAGACTCTGGGTGATTTCAGGAACCGTAAAGGTCACTCCGGCGGCGGCGGCGGCAGCGCAGGCTGCCGTGACACCCGGTATGACGCGCCACGGGATGCCGTCCGCATCCAGCAGGCGCACCTGTTCGCGCAGTGTACCGTACAGGCTGGGGTCGCCCGTGTGGACGCGCGCAACCGGGCCGCCTGCAAGTGCTGTGCGGCGAACCAGCGTGTGGCATTCTTCAAGGCTCAGGGGGGCGGAATCCACCACAGGAACGCCGGGGGCCGCACAGGCCACCACCTGAGGCGGAACCAGTGATCCGGCGTAAAGCACCAGCGCGGCGGACTCGATGGCCTTGCGCCCTTTGAGCGTCAGAAGTTCGGGGTCGCCGGGACCGGCCCCCACAAAGCTGACGAGGCCCGGCGCTTGTCCCGGAGCTTGTCCCGGCGCGTGGCCCTGCGCTTTGCCGGGAGTCTGGCCCAGAGTCTGGCCCAGAGGCTGACCCAGAGGCTGGCCCGGAGCGTGGCCCAAAGCCATGTCGGCGGTACTGGCCGGAGTGCCCGAGGAAACATCCCCGGCCATACCCGGCGCAGCGGAGGTGTTTTTTGCATCATTCTCGCGATTATTCATGGTACTTGCTGCCTGTTTTGAGCCGCCGCGTGGTTGCCGCCGTTGGCGCCCGCCTTACTGGCGTGTTCCCGGAGCCGTGCGTGAGGTGGTTTCCGCAGCCGGTTTTTGTGCTGCCAGCAGAAAAACGGGATTCATGGCGGCCAGATGTACATCGCCCCCCAGTTCCCTGCCCTCCGAAGCCTGTATCTGGCTGATTTCCACAGGCCAGCCGTGCCGTTCGAAAAAACCGCGGCACAGGCACAGTGTGTCCAGCAGCACGCAGCTTGCCACCACGCGTCCACCGGGGGGGAGGCGCAGGCAGACATGCCCCAGAATATCCTCCCCATCTTCACCGGAAAGGCCACCGCCAATAAAGACACGTTGCGGGTCGGGCAGGGCTGTCAGGCAGTCCGGGGCCTGTCCCAGACGCACATCCAGAATGGCAGCGCCAAACCGGCGGCGGTTTTCCTGAATGCTCATGGCGCGGCCCACCGAGCGCTCTACAGCCACCACGCGGCCTTCATGAGCCAGCACCGTGGCCTCAAGCGCCACGGCCCCGGAGCCGGAACCCACATCCCACACCACGTGATGCGGCTCTATCTGCAAAAGAGCCAGCGCTGCGGCGCGAACAGGCTTTTTGCTGATCAGCCCCCTGTCCACAGCCAGTTCACCGGCGTTGAGTCCCAGCCGGGCGCGACGGGGCGTGTCACAGGGAACAAGCACAAGCGTGCTGGCGGGGCCAAAAGATTCCCCGGCAGCCTCGGCCATGCTCAGATGACTGCATTTTTCGTCCGGGGCGCCCATGCGCTCGAAAATATGCGCGGTAAACCAGTCCACCCCCCGATCCAGCAGATGGCGGGCCAGCACGTCGGGCGACATGCGGGCATCGGTGAGTACGCATAGCGGCGCGTTTTTGCTCACCGCCGCGTTGAGCGGCCCCAGGTCGTCGCGCCCGTGCAGCGACAGGCAGATCACACGGTGCCAGGGCAGAGCCAGCCGGGCGCACGCCTGCTGCAGGGAACTGACCGCGGGCACAAGCTCTATGGCATCCTGCCCGAGAAGGCGTACAAGTGTTGCCCCAATGCCGAAAAGCAGGGGATCGCCATCGGCCAGCATGACCACGCGTTCACCGGCAGCGCGCATCTGGCTCAATCGCGTGATGATCGGCTCCAGCGGGGTGCTCAGGGGCAGCAGCCGCGCGGTGAGGCTTTGCTCATTGTTCGGCGGGTCGGCGGGGCTGGGGATGTCCGGCATGCCTTCAGGGGGCTGCCCCGTCAGGTCGTGCAGTATCTGGCGGCCGCCGCAGATGACGTCAGCCTTTTGCAGCAGCAGCTTTTGCCCGGCTGTCAGGGACGCAAGGCCGCGCGGGCGCCCGCAGTCCAGACCGAGCACCGTGATGGGGCAAGGCTGCGCTGTGGTGGGTTCAAAAACAAAGCAGGATTGCAGAATTTCAGACATGGGCGGCCAGTCGTCCGACGGGTCGGGCGCGGCCTGTTCCTGCGGCGACTGCTGTGCCGCCTTGCGCCGTTTTTTTGCGGCCCGTGGTGGCGAGGGGGGAGCTTCCGGGCTGGCGGACGGCCCGCACTGCAATGGTGAAACCGCAGGCATCGGATCTGTGCCGGAAGCGTTGCCCGCAGGAGCGTCATCGCTGTCTGGCGCGGGCAGGTCGTTGTCTTCCGTGGGGGCGCTCCTGTCGTGCCAGGGACGGTCGCTGGCCGCAGCGGGCTGTCCGTTGTCCGCCGGGGCATCCGAAGCCGCGTCGTGCCTCTCTTGCTCCACAGCGTGCGCGGCGGCAATCTGACGGCAAGGAACGGGCGCTGCCGCGTCCACGGTCGCGGAATCCGTAACCGCCGGGGATGCGGCATGTTCCGCCACAAAAGACGCTCCGGGCGCATTGGGCGTATTGGGGGCATCAGCCGCAAGCGCGTTTCGCCTTGCAGTCTGGCTCGCCTCTTCGTCTGGTGCGGGGGAGGACACGGCAATGCCGGGCAGTGCGACCTGTTTTTTCATAATGCCAGTAATTCCCTGCCGTCAGTGTGGAAAAGATGCAGCCGCACGGGGCGGCCCGCGAAGTTTGCCGCCACTGTGGCGGCTTTGGCGGCGACCTGCCGTATAACGTCGGTTCCGGCCTCGTCCTGCAGGAGCAGCTCAAGGGCGTGGGCGGCGGTGATGCAGTCCTTTACCTGCGCCGCACAGCGCGCGCCGTACTGCTCACATACTCGGGCAAGGTCGGCCATGTCCAGATTTGCGTGGCGGGCGTGAGTGTAGGCATGACCTTGGGCCAGTTTGACCAGTTTGCCGAAAAAGCAGCCCCAGACAAGGGTGTCAAAATTTCCGGCTCCAGCTGCCTGTAGTGAAAACCCCGCAAAGTCGGCCACCTGAATAAAACACTGTTGCGGCATCTCCGGGTAGCGCTCCATCAGCAGGCGTTCGGACCGTCTGCCCGTGGTCAGGGCAATGGACCGGCAGCCGGTGGCCGCAGCCACGGCCAGACCCTGCTGGATGGTGGCCTTCCAGGCTTTATGGCTGAAGGGGCGCACCGTACCCTGTGTTCCCAGAATGGAAATGCCGCCCACAATGCCCAGGCGCGGATTGAATGTCTGCCGTGCCAGCCGTTGGCCTTCGGGAACGCTGATAATGACGCGCAGGGGCGGGCACGGCGGCAGCGCGTCCGCAAGGGCGTGAAGCAGGGCAAAGGTGATCTGCTGGCGCGGCACGGGGTTGATGGCCGCTTCGCCCACAGCCACCGGCAGTCCGGGCAAGGTGACGCGGCCCACGCCCGGCCCGCCGTCAAGGTGTATGCCCACGTCCGCGGAGACTTCCTTGTTCACCCGCACAGGGGCTTCCATAATAACCGTAGCCGTAATGAGCGCTCCGGACGTGGCGTCCGGGTCATCACCGCCATCCTTGCGGATGGAGGCATGCGCAAGGCGCCCCGGGGAGCGGGCCGCTTGTGTCTGGGCGGTGTCCGGCGTCAGCCCGTCAGAAAATTCGGCAAGGGCGGCCAGCTCGGGGGCGGGGCCGTAACCGCAGGCCGCCACCGCAAGACGAAGCCAGCCTCTGGGATGCAGGTTTTGCGGGGGATGGGCGGATTCTCGCGTCTGGGCCTCCTCGGGCAGGTGCTCTGGAGTTTTTCCGAGCGCATTTTTTGTCGCGTAGTGGCTGCTTGCCAGAGGCGAAGCGCCCGTAGTTGCGCACGCGCCGGTGCTCTGCGCCGCATCCGTGCCCGAGGCGGAGCCGCGCGATCGTCCGGCAGCTGACGGCGCTTCAAACGGCGGCAGCGGTACGTCCACATGGTCAGGGGCATGCCCGAAACGCAGCAGATGCAGGGCGGCCAGAGCCGCTCCCGTGGCAGCCGAGCCGGTGGTGAAGCCTTCGCGCAGCTTTGCGGCCATGGTTCAGATAGCGCCGTCGGGCAGCCAGACCTGACCATCGGCCACAAGGGCCACCGGGCCGTCCACGCCCGCCAGAGCGTCCCCGTCTTCACTGAAGAGGCGTACATCCAGCGGAGAACCGCCCGGTTGCATGATGGAAAATTTTTTGTCGCCGCTCGTGTTGAAGCGGTTCCGGGCCAGAGCCAGAGCCAGAGCGCCGGAACCGCAGGCGCTCTCCAGATAGTCGGTGCGGGTGTCACGCACGTGGACAAGGGGCAGCATGTCAAGTTGCCCCTGAAGCACCTGCCACCAGATGACGCCCACGGCGTCTTCCTGCTCCAGACTGTAGCGCCGGCGCAACAGGGCGGCAGCGGCGCGACAGTCTTCGGGGTGACCGTGGATGCGCGCGTCCAGCAGCAGGTGGCATATGCCGGGCAGGCGAACCAGACAGATACCGTCTTCACGGCATTCCATGAGAATTTCGGGCAGACGCAGCACCGCCTCGACCTGCCACAGGGGGAAACCCCCGCGCACCAGCAGTCGTACCGGGCTTTGCCAGCCGGAAACGCTGATTTCGTACCGGTGCACGGTCCGGGCGGCCTGATCTGATTTTGGGGGAGCGGCAGCAGTGGAGGCGCGTTCTTCTTCGCTGGCCAGCAACGCACCCACGGCGCGGCTGGCATTAACGCAAAATTCGCCTCCGGCCATGCGCAGGCTGCGGGCCTGACGGTCGACAAAGCCTGCCTGTTCGCCGCCGAGCACCGAGGGGTCCAGGGCCTGACGGGCAAGTTCGGCCTGTTGCGCGGGGGCAAGGCCGGGCGCCGTGAACAGAAGGGTCGTGTTGCCGCCGGGGCTCCATTTGGAAAACATGAATGGTGACATAGAGATATTCCTTGGTTCTAACCATAAGTATGCCCCAGCACCGGGCTGCTGTCCAGCCGCAGGAAGCGCGGTGTTTTCAGGTGGATACAACATGCAGAAGCCATTGAAAAAGACAAGGCCTGACTGGTTATTGAAGAGTATTTCCTATTTAAAACTTGCGGTTTTTCATGAAGACGGTTATGTAAAAGACAGTTGCCGCCTCCAAAGGTTTTTTCCTGCTAGTGAGTTGGCAACGTGGCGGGCACACCGCGAATTACTGTTATTGACGGTAACTCGACGAACTTATCAACGTTTGGGAGGCAGTATGAAATCGTTTCGTCTTCTTGTTCTGGCCGCTGCTCTTATTTTGAGCTATGCTGTGGCCGCCGCGGCCGCACCGGCCTGCACCAAGAAAATCAACAGCTTTGACTTCGTTGTAGACTACTCCGGCTCCATGATGATGAAAAATGCCCAGCTTAAGCAGGACAAGATCATCGTTGCCAAAAATGTGCTGCAGCGCATCAATGCCGCTATTCCCGCTCTGGACTACAATGGTGGTCTGCACACCATTTCGCCCAACGGCGTTATCGTTGCCCAGGGCCCCTGGGATCGCAACACCATGGCCGCAGGCATCAAAAAGCTGCGCTCCGACTTCCAGATCTTCGGTCGCATGACCAGCATGGGAACCGGCCTGCAGGCGTATGAGCCTTTCCTTTCCAGCATGAAGCGCGACGCCGCTGTCATCCTCGTGACCGACGGTGACAACAACCGTGGCGCCGACCTGGTGGAAGTGGCCCGTCAGATGTATGCCAGCCAGCGTAACCTGGTTGTCCACATCATCTCCTTTGCCGACAGCAAAAACGGCGAAGAAACCATCAAGCAGGTTGCTGCCCTGAACCCCGCCACCATCGTGGTGCGTGGTGAAGAACTGGCTACCAGCGACGCCGCTCTTGAGCGCTTCGTGCTGTCCGTGTTCTGCCAGGACGAAGACGTGATCGTGCTGCGCGGCGTACACTTCGCCTTCAACTCCTATGCCCTTGACGGCAAGGCCATGGGCATCCTGAACGAAGCCGCTGGTCTGATCAAGGCCAACCCCAACAAGCGCGTGGTGCTCTCTGGCTGGACCGACTGGATCGGCTCTGACGCCTACAACATGAAGCTTTCGCAGGAACGCGCCAACAGCGTGAAGAACTACCTTGTGAAGCAGGGCATCCCCGCCAGCCGCATGACCGCCATCGGCCGCGGCAAGTCCTTCAAGTACAACAACGAAACTGCTGAAGGTCGCGCCATGAACAGGCGCACCGAAATCTCCTTCGAATAATCGAAGGGCGGTTTTCAGTGGAATAATATGCAAAAAGCCGGGTGGCCTATGCCGCCCGGCTTTAATGTGTGAGGTGCTATGCGCAAGCAAATATTTTGGGCTTTTTTGCTGATCTTCGGATTGACAACAGGTGGTTGCGCCTGGTTCGGCGGCGACTCTTCGTCCACTGAAGCGGTGGTAACGCCCGCCCAGCCCGAGCAGGCTGCCGAGCCTGCACCCGCGCCGGAAAAAACCGCTCCCGCCAAGGCCGACAAAAAGGGCGCCAAAGCTGCCGAAAAGAAACAGCCCGCTGCCAAGGGGGCCAAAACAGAAGCCCAGATTGCCGCCGAACTGGATATGGTTGGCCGCAAGCTGGTTGCCCAGGCTGGCCGTACCGTTGTGCCGTCCAAGTCCAAAAAGGACGTGCGGCAGGACGGCAAGGATTTTGTCGCCAGCTATGTTGAAGTGGATGAAAGCAGTGTTGCCACAGAGCTGCGCCCCGGAGCTTCCGGGCAGTATGTGGGCTTTGTCCGCTACAAGGAAAATGTTTTTGAATGCCGTGGCGCCAGCCGTCAGGCGGCCCTTTCCGCGGCCTGCCAGCAGGTCAAGGCCCGCAGGATTAACGAGCTTATCCGTTACGATGGCAAGAGCTGGCAGTATTAGAGCATGTTAACCTTGAAAAAGGTTGCATGCTCTGGCAATGCACAAGAGTGCCGTACGCCGCAACGTGGCGTGGATTCTGCCGATAACAGCATTTTTCGGCGGGATGACAGCTTTGAAATGTGAAGCATTTCAAAGCTGAGCTGCTCTGGTCGGCCTGTTTTTTGCGCTTGCAATCGCGACGCGATGTTTTTCTGGCGGGGCTTCGGCCCCGCTTTTTTTACAGCGCTTCACGGTGATATATCAAAGCAAAGTTGCCAGAGCAATTTCACTTTGAAACTGCTCTGGCGGATGCGGGAGCAGACGCCACAGAGGCGTGAGCACAGTCTGTTCTTGCTGTTACGCGCCGAAGCGGGCGTCCTGGAAGCATTGAGAATGGACATTCTCAATGCGAAAATGCTCTTGCAGTGTGGGGCGGGTTGCACTGGGTGCAGGGGTGTGGGGCCGTGTGGTGGATGTGCGGGCGCTGGGCGGTGCAAGGCGGGCCGTGCATCAGTGTTGCCCGGCATGTTTCGGGGCGTCGCCTGTGCGTTGTCTGTGCGCATCATCTGTGCGCATCATCTGTGCGCCATCCGTGCGCCATCTGGGTGCATCATCTGTGCGGCAGAGAGGCGAACATGCGCGCTGCCCAAGGCCAATGCCCGAAATCCTCCGGCATGACAGCTTGCCGCGGGTTATGGCCTGCTGCGTCCGGGCTACGAATCGTCAGAAAGGGTCACTTCTTCGGGCAACTGCTGCACAATCCAGTCCGCGCACTGTTGCGGGTTCTTGTCAACGGCGGGGCAGCGCAGGTTGGCGTAGCGGGCGTACAGTTCTTCCCGTTCAAGAAAAATATCGTGCAGGGTCTGGCCCGGTGCAATGGCAAGACCCCGTTGCGGATTCCGGGCAATGCGTTCTTCCACCAAAGTAAAGGGCACATCGAGATATACCAGCGGCCCCAGCGAGGCCAGATGACGCATGGTCTGCTCGCGGTACACAACGCTGCCGCCAGTGGCGATAACTGTTCGATTGGCCTTTATGGCGCAGACAATGCTTGATTCCACATCAAGAAATGCAGATTTCCCCAGAGCATCAGTCACATCCTGCAGGCGGGCGGCGTAGACCGCTTCAATAAGATGGTCGCTGTCCATAAACGCCCATCCCAGAGTCTGGGCCAGCGTCTCGCCCACTGTGGACTTGCCTGCTCCGGCCATGCCGATAAGAATAACACAGGGGGACGGTCTGGTGGGGCCAGCCATGGCAGGCGGAGTGGCAGCGGGTGAAGGCGCGGACATTTCGGCTCCTGATGGGGAATTTTTTAGAAATGTGCCCAAGGGGCGGGGACCTGTCAAGGCAGGCAGACGTTGAACCGCCATAATCAGCCACTGACAGCGTTGCGGAACTGTCAGGCACGCTGTGTGCGCTTTCTTTCAGCATCCATTTGCCGCACAGGGAAAAGCAGCCCGTCGGGCCGGGCCGTGGGGCACGGGCATTCCGAAAAAGCCTTCAGGCAGGACGGGCTGAAGGACGGTGGGGCCATGCGGGCATGGCATGAGCGCCGCGCTCTCTGGATTTCCCTGTACAGCGTGCCGCGCCGGTCTTATGACTGCGATATTTGACAATTATTACGGTGCTTTTTAGGTGCTGTCCAGCGCGAAATCACCGGGGTTCGTATGGTCGGAGGGAAGGGGCGTGATGGCGGCGGTGCGCGTCTGGACGGTGGGTGACCTAAAGGTGATGGCGGGCGGGCCGATAAGCGTAGCAGAGGTGGTATCATGTTTAAGACGCTATGCAAAAAAACAGCGGCGTTTGGTGCTTCGCGGGCCGTAACTGCGGGAACGGCTTTTTTGTGCCTGTGCGCCGCCCTCGTGCTTTCGGTCTGGCCCGCAAGGGCTGCCGAACCTGCCCACGTGTCCTCTTCCTTGCCGCAAACCCTGCCGGATGGCGGGGCCAATCTCAATGAAGCATGGGTGCGGCACGGTGGTGCGCGCCTGTACTGGAATACGCTGATGCAACCCCGGCAGTTGCGCATGGCCGGGGCAAGCTTTGCGGATCCCGCGGCCGTGCCGGAATTGATGGCATCGCCACAGGGGGCGGCTGATGGGAAGACTGCCGGAAAAAGCCGCGCCGCTGGCAAGGTGGCTCCGCACAGCATGGTTATTGATCCCGGCGCTCCGCTGCTGCCCATGCGGGGAGCCACACGATCCGCTGCCAAAGGCGTCGGCGCGGCCAGGGCAGATACGGCAGCGCCCCGTATCTCCGGGCAGCGGCCCGCCTCTGTGAGTCCGGCGCTTGCAGCCCCGGCCGGTTCAGGCAGCGGTAAAGCCGCCGGTGTCCCGATGAACAGTTCCCGTTCGGGAGGCGGTCAGGCAGGGGGTGTTCAGGCGGGCGGTTCTACCGCTGCAAAATCTGCCAACGGCGCTGTGCCCTCCAGTGTGCCGGGCGGTGCGCCCGCTGCGGCAAACGGCGCTGCTTCCGGCTCTGCGCCCGGCTCTGCGCCCGGCTCTACGCCCGGCTCTGCGCCCGGCTCTGCGTCCGGTTTTGGGCATGGCAGCGCGCCGGTTTCTCCGGCCACACAGGCAGGCAATGCCGCGCCGCGTAATGGTTCTGCCGCTGATGCCCGTCAGGGAGGCAGCAACGCGCTGCCCGAAGCGGGAAAAACGGATAATGCTGCGGCGAGAGGGGAATTTCCCGGCCATGCTGTTCCGGGCGCGACTGCTCCAGCAGGTGGCGCGTCGACGGGCCAGCCTTCATCGCTGCCCGGGGTGCTCAGCGGTTCCGGCGCGGCTGCCGGTGCACTGGGCCACAGCGGCAACGGTTCGGCGCGTGATGCCACAGGGGCTGGCTCTCAAGGCCTGCTGCCGCCCCCGGCGGTTCCTTCGCTTTCCGCTGATGATCTGCTGCCGCCGTCCAACGGTTCCGCCGGGCAGGCTCCCGTCCGCGCGCCTCTCCCCTGAGTCCGTCAGGGGCCGTGCCTGCTGCCGTTGTCATTGTCTTGCCGTTATGATGGCTCAGTGTGGCGGGCAGCCAGAGTCTTGCCCTGACCATCGCAGGCATCACGGCGGCTATTTCGTCCGCGGCATCTGTTGCCTGCGCCGGGCGCATCTGGGCCTGTCGGACTTTTTGCTCGCTGTGCGCCGCCAAGGAATGTAGCGGTAAATTTATTCCGGTGCTTATGGTGCAAAAACGCCGGGAGCGGCGGCCCTTACGGGTGCGATCCTGAAAGGATTGGCCCAGTCTGCGCTTGACGGGGGGGCTGTGGGCGTGTATGTAGCTTCTTCCATATTTTAACGCCAGGGCCGTGCCGTCCCTGCCGCTACGGCGGCTGACGGCCCCATAACCGCTAAAGCCCTGCGTGCCGAAAATCCCCGGTCCGGCATTTGGCCCTACCGGAAATTTTAAGGAGTCAGCCATGAAAAGAACATATCAGCCGAGCAAAATCAGAAGGGCACGTACTCACGGCTTTCGCGCCCGTATGGCAACCCCCGGGGGCCGCGCGGTGTTGCGCCGTCGTCGTGCCAAAGGCCGTAAGCGCCTGAGCGCCTAGTTGAACGGGGGACTTGCCCCCGTTCGTCATTACGGAGCTTTCATGCGCCGGTACCTCCTGCCCCGGCAGTTGCGCATCCGCCGCCGGGTGGAGTTTACAGCCTGTTACGAGCGGGGCAGGCGCTACCACACCGAGCACTTCCTTGTCTTCGTGTTGCCGCGGGCTTGTCCCGGTCTTCGCGCGCGTACTGGCATGGCCGTTTCCCGTAAGGTGGGCAAGGCCGTGGTGCGCAATCGCGTCAAGAGACTCTTGCGGGAGTTTTACCGTCTGCACAGAGAGGAGCTGCCCGTGGAGGCCGATATCGTTACCGTAGCAAAAAAGCATGCTGGAGAAGCCGCACTGGACTATGCCCGTGTGGCTGCCGAGCTTTTGCCCCTGTTACGGCGTGTGGCCCGGCAGATGCCGGGCTCTTCGGCATTGGATGGTTTGCCATGAGCCACCTGTTGCGTGTGATCTGCGTTTTTCCCATACGCGTCTATCAGCGTTGCATTTCGCCGGTGCTGCCTCCTGCCTGCCGTTATTATCCCACCTGTTCCGCCTATGCCGCCGAGGCCGTAATGACCCACGGCGTGTTGCGGGGCGGCTGGCTGGCGCTCAAGCGTCTGGCCCGCTGTCACCCCTGGGGCGGTTCGGGTTATGACCCTGTTCCATCGTCACGGCATCGCCGTGACGTTCCGCCATTGTCCCAGGAGTGAGCGCCCTCATGCAAGACGGTAAAAATCTTCTCATCGCCATTGTTCTTTGTCTTATTGTCATTGTCGGCTGGGGCTATCTGGCCGAGTATATGGGCTGGGCCACCCGGCCTGCCCCGGTGGCGCAGCAAAGCCAGGACCAGCAGGCGGCCCAGCCGCAGCCCCAGGCCCAAACGCAGGCCGCGCCCGCACAGGCCAGCCTGCCCGTCTTCACGCCTGCGGCCGGACGCGACCTTGTTGTCGACACTCCTCTTTACGAAGCCGTGGTCTACAGCGGCGGCGGCGCGCTGCGTTCGTTCAAGCTGAAAAAGTATCAGGTTGGCCTTGCGGCCGATTCGCCGCTGGTCAACATGGTCGATCCCAAGAGCGCTCAGGTAGCGCCTTTGGGGCTTGTGATCAACAGCCAGCCTTCGTGGAGCACGGGCCAGTGGTCTATGGAGACCGACGAGAACGGGCTTGCGCTTGAGCAGGGCCAGCAGGGAACCCTGCGCCTCGTGGGCGAAGTGGATAATCTGCGCGTGGTGCGCGAAATGACCTTCAGCGCCACCAACTATCTTATCCGCGAAAAAATCCGTGTGGTAAACCAGAGCCAGCAGGCCCGCAGCGTGCGCGTGAGCTACACTGTGGCCGCTGATGCCAGCAATGCCGCGGGCGACCGTTACGACGCCATGCGCGTGGCCTGGGACAACGATGGCAGCCTCAAGGAAGAAAGCTCGGCCAGCACGCTTGAAAGCACCGGCGTACAGGCCGTGGGCAAGATTTACTGGGCTGGCGCCATGAGCACGTATTTTCTTTCGGCAGTGCTGCCCGGCGATGCGAGCAACGTGACCGTCAAGGGCGTTATGCAGCAGAACGTGTACCGCACCGCCGTTGAAGAGCAGGAAAGCCTGCTCGGCCCCGGACAGGAAAAGGAGCTTTCCGTTTCCTACTGGGTCGGTCCCAAGGTGCGTTCCGAGCTTCAGGCGGTTTCGCCCCAGCTTGCCAAAAGTGTTGATCTGGGCTTTTTCCACATCATCGCCAAGGGCCTTCTGTGGCTGCTGGAGTTCTTTCACAAGTACGTGCACAACTGGGGTCTGGCGATCATTCTGCTGACCGTGCTCATCAAGGCCGCGTTCTGGCCGCTGACGGCAAAAAGCTACGCTTCCATGGAAAAGATGAAGAAGCTCCAGCCGCACATGATGGAAATCCGCGAGAAGTTCAAGGACAACAAGGAACAGATGAACAAAGAGGTCATGGCCCTCTACAAGACCTATGGCGTCAATCCCGCCAGCGGCTGTGTACCCATCATCATCCAGTTGCCCGTGTTCTTTGGCCTGTATCAGGCCCTGCTCACGTCCATCGAGCTGCGTCACGCGCCCTTCATCACCTATCTGCCCGGTACGGACATCCTGTGGCTGGCTGACCTGTCCACCAAGGATCCCCTGTACATCACGCCCGTGATCATGGGCCTGACCATGTTCCTGCAGCAGCGGATGAGCCCCCCGGCCACAGATCCCACGCAGCAGAAGATCATGATGTTCCTTCCCCTTATCTTTACGGCCCTTTTCCTGAACTTCCCCTCGGGTCTGGTGCTGTACTGGCTGGTCAACAACGTGCTTTCCATTGCCCAGCAGCAGATGATGATCCGGAAGTTCAAGAACCACGCCGCCGCGAAATAGCCGCAGCGACGGCCTGCGATACCTATTGGAATGAGGACGATTATGGAAGGCTTTAAGGAATTCCAGGGCAAAGACCTGGACAGCGCCATAGAGGAAGCCTGCGGCTACTTCAACACGGCGCGGGAAAAACTGGAAATCGAGATCGTGCAGGATTCCAAGTCCGGGATCTTCGGCATCGTCGGGGCACGCAAGGCCAAGGTTCGTGCCCGCCGGGTGCAGTTGCGCGAGGCTGTTGAGAATATATTGGGACGCAAGGGAGGGGCCGCTGGCCCCTCCGCCGACGCCCCGGCCGATATCCCCGCCGAGGCCGCAGGCGAGCCTGTGGCTGGCGCGGAAGGCAAGGGCAAGGCGCCGCGTCAGCGCGAAGATTCCCGCTCTCCGGCCCCTCGTCAGGAAAAGCGCCATGACCGTTCCCGCGGGCGCAAGGGCGCTCAGGATGACGGTGCGCCGGGGGCTGATGCCGCTGCAGAACCCGCCGCAGCCCGCAGCGAAAGCCCCAGAGATGCAGAGCGTCCTGCCACTGGCGGCCGCAAGTCTGACAAAAAGAATGATAAAAACGGCGGACGCGGCAACGAAAAAAGTGCCGCACGCAATGACGATAAAGGCGCGCGCCAAAACGGCGCAGTCAGGTCCGCTGACGAAAACGGCGCATGCCAGACTGAAAAGAACGCTGAAACCTCCGCAGGTGCGGGCAAGAACGGCGAAAGGTCCGACAGGGCATCCGGGCGCAGTCAGAACGGGCATGCCGAAAATGGCAGGCGCGGCGAAGGCCGTGGGCGCAAGAACGATGCCCGTGATTCCCGTGAAGGCCGTGAAGGCCGCGAAGGCCGCAGTGCCGTCAGAGACGGCGCACGTGACGCCGCACGGCAGGCCCGCCCCGGAGCTGCGGACATGCTGGACGACGATTTTGAAGAGGCAGCTGAAGGGCTGCCGGTGACCCCCCTTGAGCAGCTCGATCAGGAGCAGCTCATGGCCCTTGTGCACGAAACCGTGCGCAATCTGGTGCGCCCCATCGTGGGCGAAGCCGTGCAGCTTGAAGTGGCTGTGGTCGGCGGCAGGGTGCAGGTGGGCATTGAAAGCGAAGAAGACTCCGGCCTGCTTATCGGTCGTGAAGGCCAGACGCTGGCCGCCCTCCAGTATATGATTTCGCGCATTGTGTCGCGTGGCATGAACGCCGCAGTGCGCGTGCAGCTTGATGCCGGTGAATACCGTCGCCGTCAGGACGAGAGGCTGCGCGAAATGGCTCTGGCTCTGGCTGACAAAGTGCGCCAGAGCGGTCGCTCGTATTCGACGCGGCCTCTGTCTTCCTATCACCGCCGCATTGTGCACGTCTGTCTTCAGGACGCCACTGACGTGCAGACACGCAGCACGGGCGACGGCCCCCTGAAGCGGGTGGTCATACTGCGCAGGAAGACCGAAAAAAGTTAGCACAGTGCCATGCAACACGCTTTAGTACGGCGCGGATGAATAAAAAATCCGCGCCGTAGCGTTTTGGTGGGGGCTGCCACGCGGGGCACGCCACCCCGGTGGCGCGTAGCTCGGTCTCAAGGATGCAGGCAGGCACAATGCCCTTGGCGCGGGCCCTCGCAGCCAGAGCATCATGAGCATTTTCGCAGAATATTCATTCCCAATGCATCCTTGCATCCTTGAGCAGATTAACTTCAAGACCGTATGTTCTCAAAGTTCAAGGCACGCCCGTTTCGATGCTTAACCGCGCAAGTAAACAGCTCTGCTGTCTTCGCGGCAGTCGTGGCGCGTCTGCGAACCTTGCCAAGGCGACAGTGATTGTGGGAAATAGGGCGATCGTTGCACATGCTGTTTGCAAGCGACGTTTCCCGCGTACAGCTCCTGAAGCATCCGCAAGTCCTTCGGGCCGCGTCTGAAGCTGCGCCTGCGCCTCTGCGGCGGGCGTCTGTCCCTGCATCCGCCAGAGCAAGTGCACCGTGAAATTGCCCTGATACCCGAGCTGCTCACTTGTGACCGGCAAAACCCGCATGCTCGCATTTCGTGGCAGGGATTTTTTTGAAAATCCCTGCAGAGCGATGAGCCTGTTTCATTGGCAAACTGCTCTATGCCTGTCCTCGTGTGCAAGTCGGGCAGCCGAAGCGCTTTCGTATGGACTGTGGGGCCAGTACCGGGTATGCTGCCACGAAATTTGTCGTAAAAAAGCATTGCCGTACGTCGAATTATGGCGGCTTTCACTTGTTTCGCCCCGCGCGAAAGGCGGAGGCCGCATTTTTGGGACATTCTCGCCGCGCCACAGCGCGCGCGTCCGGCGTACCTGCGGGACACCATAACATCATGAGCACCAACGATACCATAGCAGCCATTGCCACGCCCCCCGGTTCCGGCGGGGTCGGCATTGTGCGTATTTCCGGTCCCAGTGCCAAGCAGACACTGGCGCGCATGTTTTTGCCCATGTCGCCGAAGTTTGAAAATTTTCGCCCCTGGTTTTTGCACCGCGGGCGCATTGTGGACTGGAACGGGGAAAATCTGGACGACGTGCTGGCGGTTTTCATGCCCGGCCCGCGCAGCTTTACCGGTGAGGATGTGGCTGAAATCCACTGCCACGGCGGCCCGTTTATCGTGCAGTCCGTGCTGGAGGCCGCACTGCGCCTCGGCGCACGTCAGGCACAGCAGGGCGAGTTTTCGCGCCGTGCCTTTATCAATGGCCGGATGGATCTGAGTCAGGCCGAGGCTGTGGCCGAGCTTATTGCCGCGCCTTCGCGAGAGGCATTGCGCTATGGTCTCAACCGTCTTGATGGCCTGCTTGCCCGCCGCACAGAGACTCTGCGCCGTGAGCTTGAAGACCTGCGCATGCAGGTTTGCGTGGCCGTAGATTTTCCTGAAGATGAGGTGGAGGGCATGGATGCGCCCACCTTCAGCGCGTCCGTGGCAAGAGTGGAGGCGGCCTTGCGGCACTTGCTTCAGGGCAGCCGGAGGGCGCGGGTGATGCAGCAGGGCGCTGTGGTGGTGCTGGCCGGGGCGGTCAACGCGGGCAAATCCAGCCTCATGAACGCCCTGCTTGGACGCAACCGCGCACTGGTGACGGATATTCCCGGCACAACGCGAGATTTTCTTGAAGAAGCCTGCGATCTCGGCGGGCTGCCTGTACGGCTTACAGATACGGCTGGATTGCGCAAGGCTGCGGAAAGTATTGAAGAAATGGGTGTTGAGCGCAGTCGGCAAAAGCTGGCTGAAGCAGACGCCATTGTTTTGGTGCTTGACGGTGGCGCTTTGGGCGAGGCCGGTGCTGCCGCCGAAATCTGCCCTGACCCTGCTGCCAGAGAAGTGCTTGAACTTGCTGGCGATACGCCTATATTGGCTGTTTGGAACAAGAGCGACCTGTGCATGCCTTCGGTGTTTCCGCCGCGCTGGATTCAGGGGCAAACCTGTTGCACAACAAGCGCTTTTTCCGATACACAGGTAGAGGGCATGGCCGAAAGCCTGCGCGCTCTGCTGCTGGCGGGCAGCGATGGCGCTGCCGCGGAAGAGGGGCTTGCGCCCAATGCGCGGCAAGGTATGGCGCTTGAAGCGGCTCTGGCCGAACTGGCGGCTCTGCGTGAAGATGTGGATGCCGGGCGGTCGTATGACTGCTGTGCTGTGCGCCTGGATGTGGCGGCCGCTCATCTGGCGGAGGTAACTGGCCTGAGCAGCCCTGCCGAGGTGCTGGACAGGGTTTTTTCTCAATTTTGTATCGGCAAGTAGTCTGGTAAATAATTTATGGATATGGATGTTCTGCGCCGCCGCCTGAGCAGCGAAGAGATAAACGCCCTGCCTCTGTGTCATTATGAGGGGCCGGTGCATGTGGTACGCAGCGAAGCGGACTGGCAGGCTGCGCTGCCCCTGCTGCGTGAGGAAAGCATTCTGGGCTTTGATACCGAGACTCGCCCGTCCTTCCGCAAGGGCAGGCGCAATTCGCCGGCGCTTATCCAGTTGGCCACGGCTCAGGCTGTCTATCTTATCCAGCTGTCGTGGCTGCCGTTCGGGCCGCATCTGGCTGACCTGCTTGCCAATCCCGTGCAGGTCAAGGCCGGTGTAGGCATCAGGGACGACATGCGTGATCTGGCAAAACTGCACGATTTCGAGCCTGCCGGTCTGGTTGATCTGGGCGGCGTTGCCCGCGCCCATAAACTGCCCAGTCAGGGCCTGCGAACACTTGCGGCCAATTTTTTCGGCTGGCGCGTTTCCAAGGGGTCGCAGTGCTCAAACTGGAGCCTGCCCGAACTGAGCGCACGGCAGATCGCCTACGCCGCCACTGATGCCTGGATAGGCCGCCTTATCTTTGTGCGTATGTGCGAGCTTGGGCTTATCCCCGCTTCAAAGCCCGCGACCTGGCCTGCTGTTCCCTGCGGGGGCGGCGCGTGAGCGGCCGTTCGGCCCTGTCGGCCTTTCCGGCCCTGGGGCCGCGCCTGACCTTTTTTACCGGCGGCACGGCTCTGCGTGGTCTGAGCCGCGAGCTGACCCGGCATACCCACAATTCGGTCCATCTGGTCACCACATTTGATTCCGGCGGCAGTTCGGCAGCCCTGCGTCAGGCTTTTGCCATGCCTGCCATGGGCGATATCCGCAATCGCCTGCTGGCTCTTGCCGACAGCACCGTCGTTCCTGCCGCGGTGCTGGATTTTTGCGCCGCGCGCCTGCCTTCGCAGGAAGAATTTTTTGCGGACGGTGGAGAACGCGCGGCAGGGGGCGAAGAGCCTGCCGAGTTTCTGAGGCAGCAGCTTGTGGAAACGGGCCGCGCCGGACACCCCGTATGGGCGGGCATGCCCGGCGTATTTGCCGATGCCCTGCGCCTGCACCTGAATTTTTTTCTTCAGCGCATGCCCCCGGATTTCGATCCCTACCGCGCCTGCTTCGGCAATCTTGTGCTGGCAGGCGGCTATCTGCATCATAAACGCGATTTCGGGCCTGTGCTGGCATTTTTCAGCCGCCTTCTGCAAACGCGGGGCGTGGTGCGCCCCATTGTGAACGAAAGCCTGCATCTGGCGGCAGAGCTTGATGACGGCTCACTACTTGTGGGGCAGCATCGGTTCAGAAATCTTCCCCGGCCCGTAAAGCGACTTTTTCTTACGGTACACGAACCGGAACGCTTTGACGCCAAGGAATCCCGGCGCCTTGTCGCCACGGCCTGTCGTCCGCCGCTGGCCCCGGCTTCCAGCGTATATCTGGGTGCTGCGGGGGCCATCTGCTACCCCATGGGCAGCTTTTATACCAGTGTGCTTGCAAATCTTCTGCCTCAGGGCGTGGGGCGCACTGTGGCCGAGGCCCATTGCCCCAAGATTTTCATCCCCAACTCCGGCGGTGATGCCGAACTGTTTGGCCTTGGCATTGCGGGGCAGGCAGCCATGATTTTGCGCCACCTGCGCGAAGACGCCCCCGACGCACCCACCGGGCGGCTTCTCCACTACGTGCTGGCAGACTCGAAGAACGGCCGCTATGAGGGCGGTCTTGGCTCCGAAACCCGGCGCGCCGTTGAAGATATGGGGCTGCGCCTGATTGACCGCCCTCTGGTGTACGAAAACGATCCGCAGCACCATGACCCGGAACTGACGGCGCGCGCCTTGCTGGAGCTTTTGCCCGGCAATCCGGCGGAGATTTGAGTGAAGCCCGTGCATAAAAAATCTTGCGGGAACAGGCCGGATGACAGAAGGCAGATCAGTTCCCGGCAGGACGGCACATGCCTGAATGCCCGCCAGCCAGCTGTTGTTGTGGGTGAGCAGACAGCGCAGGCCGCCAGAAAAGGTCTGCCCGGCGGGCACATGGCAGCGCAGGATTCTGCTGTGGAAAGGTTCGGACTTGCGAGTGGCGCGGCCACCTGTGCAGCAGCAAACGCTGCCCCGTGCGGCCCGGCTGCCGCAGCCGCAGTCTCTGCCACTGTCTCTGGCGCAGCAGCTTCAGACGTCCCTGACGCAGGGACCGCTTGTGCTGCAAACTCCCTGACAGCCTCTGGCGAAATCTGTGCCCCTTTTGATGCGTCCTCCGGCGTTTGCTCCGCAGGCAATGCGGCCCCTGCTGTTTCCCAGAGCAGCCCCGCGGGCGCGCTTGCAGAGGAATTCTGCGTGGATGAACAGCAGGCGGGGCTGAGGCTTGATCATGCTCTTGAATGCCTTTTGCCGCACATGGGCCTGCGCGGGCGCAAGCGCTGCATTGAAAATGGCGGAGTGTCCGTAAATGGGCGTGCGGCAAGCGCTACGCGCCGCATGCGCCTGGGGGATGTGGTGCGCCTGCACCCTGTTGCGGCACGGGAAGGCACGGCCCTCCTGTGTGATGGATTTTCCGGCATGCTTTCTTCTTCTTCTTCTTCTTCTTCTTCTTCTTCTTCTCCGGCATCGTCGCCGTTGTTGGCGGCCTTGCCATCTGCCGCGGCGCAGTCTTCTCCGTTTCCATCGCCTTCCCTCTCTTTTTCCGGCTCCCTGACCGGCAGCGGGCTGCGCATGCTCGGCAGGCAGGGCGGATACTGCTTTTTCAGCAAGCCCGCGCTGATGCACAGTGCGGCGCTGGCGGGTGTTGCCGGTGTGAGCGTGGAGGCTCTGATGCCCGTCCTTGTTGCGGAATGGGCAAAAGAGCAGAGCGGCGGCAGTACGGATTTCGACCCCGCAAGGCTTGTGCTGCTCCAGCGTCTGGATTTCGGCACTTCCGGCCTTTTGTGTGCGGCGCTCTCAACGCGTGCTGCGGACGGCTTTCGTGCGGCAGAAGCGGCGGGGCAATGCGAAAAACGCTATGTGGCCCTGCTTTCGGGTGCGCTTTGCGGCCCTGTGGTGGCACGGCAGCAGCTGGATGTCAGCGCGAGGCGCAAAAGCCGCCTGCGGCCCGGTCTTGCAGACCCCACACGCTGGACGGAATTTTGGCCCCTGCATGTCTGGAAAGCGGGCGATGCGTCCCTTGAGGCTCTGCGAGCGCTGTTCTGGCCTGTACAACATGCAGGGGCGGAAGCGGAAAACGGCGCCTGCACGGCAACGTCCGGGACAGGCGCGCCGCTTGCCGCCCGGGGGCTGCCTGTCCCGGCTGAGCAGGCAATTCCTGCCAGCGGGCTTACGCTGGCGGCCTGTCGCATCCGCAGGGGGGCGCGCCATCAGATACGCGCGCATGCGGCGGGTCTGGGGCATGCTCTCTGGGGTGACAGTCTGTATGGCGAGGCGGAAAAGCCCGGCCGGGCGCCTGACGACAGCCCCGATCAGAGCCTTTTTCCGGCGCTGTCCGAAGATCATGCGGCAGCAGGCGACGCGGCGCGGCGCCGGGCGGTATCTGCAGTGCCTCATGCCGCGGGATTTTTTTTGCACCACGGGGGGCTGCGCCTGCCAGACGCGGCAGTGACGGATGACCCGCCCTGGCCTTTGCCCGACAGCCTCATGCAGCTGGTGCGGAACTGGCTGGCCGGAGTTTTGCCCCGCGGAGCGTATTGACCGGCATGGATATTGAGTGCGTGAACAGTATTTTTTATATAAAAATACTGTCTATAATATGTTGAAATTAAAGGCGATATATTTACAGGAAATAAAAGTTTTATTTGTCTGGTGCAGGAAGTCTTGGCACATCCCCTCTGTGAGTATACATTTGACGGGTAGAATGACGGCGGCCCGATGGACGGGTGATCGCCGGAACGTCAACCGGTATGGCGCGTGGAAAAGTACCATGTGAGCTGATACCGACCCAAGGAGCGAGGATGTTCCCTGCGTTGTTGCCCAAGTCCGCACCGTTTTTTGCCATGCTGGAGGAGCAGAACGGCCTTCTGCGCCGCATGGCGGGCCTGCTGGTTGAGATGCTTGAAGACGTGGCCAATATGGACCGCGTGCATAAGGAAATCGCTTTTCTTGAGGAAGAGGCTGACGTTCTGCACAGCCAGATAATCCGGGATCTTTCGCAAACCTTCATTACTCCCATCGACCGTGAAGACATCCTGCGCATCAATCAGGAGCAGGAAGAATGCATGGACTGCCTGCACAGCCTCAGCACGCGTCTGCATATCTTCGAATTTACCGGCATACGTTTTCCCGCGCTGCAAATGGCCCGTACCATCAGCGCCATGCTGGACCTGAGCCGCCTCATGCTTGAAGGGCTGGCCCACCGGCGCGATTGTCATAAAACGCGCGCTTTTCGCAACTTGCGGGGCGAGTGCGACATGTTGCTGGCCGTGGGGCTGGCGGAACTGCTTGATGAACAGCAGGAGATCACCGTGCCGCAGATCATGCGGACACTCAAATGGAGTCAGGCGTATGAGCGCATGAGCATCCTGCTTGAGCAGGTCAATGCGCTGGCGGAAACCATCGAGGAAGCGGTGCTGAAAAATGTTTGATATTCCCGTGCTGCTGGCGCTCATCGTGCTGGTGGCCCTGATATTCGACTTTACCAACGGCGCGCACGACTGCGCCAACGCCATTGCCACCGTGGTCTCCACCAAGGTGGTCACACCGCGTTTTGCCGTGGGAGCCGCAGCCCTGCTGAATCTTGGCGGTGCGCTGCTTGGAACCGAGGTTGCCAAGACTCTGGGCAGCGGCATTGTACTGCCTCATGTGGTCGAGGGCAGCCATGTGCTTGTGCTGGCCGCTCTGGTCGGGGCCATCAGCTGGAACTGCATAACCTGGTATTTCGGTATTCCCTCCTCTTCTTCCCACGCCCTTATTGGCGGGCTGATCGGCGCGGCAGTGGCCGACGCGGGCTTTGGCGCGCTCAACGGCGGCGGCATTGTGGACAAGGTGCTCATTCCGCTGGTGGCCTCGCCGCTGGCCGGTTTTCTGGTGGGCTACCTGATCATGTGGATTATTTTCTGGAGCTGCGCCCGCATGCACCGGCGCACGGTCAACGGCGTTTTTCGGCGTTTGCAGCTTGTGTCTGCCGCTTTTATGGCGACCAGCCACGGGCTTAACGACGCGCAGAAGACCATGGGCATCATTACCCTGGCCCTGCTCATTTTCGGCAAGATTGACGCCGTGGAAGTGCCACTGTGGGTCAAGCTGTCCTGCGCCGGGGCCATGGCCCTTGGAACAGCCGTGGGTGGCTGGAAAATCGTGAAAACCATGGGCCACCGCATCTTCAAGCTGGAGCCGGTACATGGTTTTGCCGCTGAAACATCGGCGGCGATGGTTATTACAGGGGCCTCCATGCTGGGCGCTCCCGTGAGCACCACCCACACCATCTCGGCGTGCATCTTTGGCGTCGGTTCCACCAAACGTCTTTCGGCGGTGCGCTGGAATGTGGCCGGAAGCCTTGTTACGGCCTGGGTGCTCACCCTGCCCGCCGCAGGCTGCATCGGCTTTGTTTCTTACTGGTTGCTGCATTTTATCTGGAACTAGCCCGGAACCGCGCTGACAAAAAATTCTGCTGCGGGAGCGGCCCATCATCGGTGGGCCGCTCCCGCTTTTTTCAGCGCAACGGTGCGCTGCGATGCAAAGATTTTTGCCGGTCAGGCACGGGTAGGCAGGGGGGAAACGGGCCGGTCCAGAACCGGGCGCAAGACGAGACGGAACCTGCCGCGATGACAGTGCTCGCTTGGGCAACGGGCACGCGTCAAGACCCGGCAGCAGCCGGAAAAACAGCGGTGCAGGCATTTGCCCGCCGGAATGTAGGGGAAGGAGCGGCTAGAGCACTTTTATGTTAAAACTGCTCTGGCGGCTGCGCGAGCAGGCGTTTGCCCCTGGGCAGAGCGCAGCCGGGCTGCGCGTTGAACGCCGTGGTGAGCGCAGAACGATGAGAATGGTGCTCCCAAAGTTCAGGCGCTCTAGTCGCCGCTTTCGCGTTCTTCCTGGCAGGCGCGGCACAAACCTACGCCCGGCAGGGCCTCAAGGCGTTTCTGAGGGATGGGGTCGCCGCAGTCGCGGCAGCAGGCCACGCCGTCGATCATCTCCGGGCCTCCCCGGTCAATGGCGGCGCGGGCCCTCATAAGGGCAGATTCACGGTCCAGGCGTTCCAGTTCCGTGGCTTGGTCAAAAACGTCCATGTGCGTCTCCTCGTTAAAGTAAGCGGCAACCCCGCCGAAGCGGGGTTGCCGTAATAATCGTACCTGATTTTCAACGCAGACTATTTAGTCTACAATTATCTGTCTGTAAAGCCCCTGTGGCCCTTTTCAGGCGGCAAAGTTGCTCAGGATGTCTTCCAGCTCTTTGAGGAAGCCGTCCAGATCTGCCTGATCAATGTTCAGGGGCGGCAGCAGGCGCAGGGTCGTCCCGTGGCTCAGGTTGCAGATGTAGCCCCGACGCAGCAGTTCTTCCCACACGGCCTTGCCGTCCACGGCAAGCTCAATGCCCAGCATAAGCCCCAGACCGCGCACTTCAATGATTTTTCCGGGCACGCGCTGCTGCATGGCCGCGAGGGCACGCTGCACATGCTCGCCCAGTCTGGCGGCGCGTTCGGTCAGCCTGTCGCGCAGCAGAATTTCAACCACCCTGGCTGCCACGCCGGAAACCAGCGCGCCGCCGCCAAATGTGGTGGCGTGGCTTCCCGCTTCAAAACCGGCGGCCACTTCATCCGTAGCCAGCATGGCCCCCATCGGCAGGCCGTTGGCAAGCGCCTTGGCAACACTGATGGCATCGGGCGTAAGCCCGTGGTTCTGGAAAGCCCAGAATGTGCCTGTGCGGCCAAGCCCGGCCTGAACTTCATCGCACATGAAGAGTACACCGCGCTGGCGGCACAGGGCCTCAAGCTGACGCAGATAGTCGCCGGGCAGGGGAACAACGCCGCCTTCGCCCTGTACCACTTCCACCAGAACAGCGGCAGTGGTGGGGGTAATGGCCGCGCTCATGGCGTCCAGATCATTGGCCGGAACCTGCCTGAATCCCTCGGGCAGAGGCGTGAAGCCATCGCTGAGGTTCTGGCGCCCTGTGGCGGCAAGCGCACCCAGCGTGCGGCCGTGGAAACAGCCGTTGAGGGTGATGATTTCATAGGCATCACGCTGCTTGACCTTGCGCATGTAGCGGCGGGCAAGCTTGATGCAGGCCTCGTTGGCCTCGGCCCCGGAATTGCAGAAAAATGCCTTGTTGTGATGGCTGGTGGACAAAAGCAGCCGTGCCAGCTCAAGCTGCTCTTCCTGATAGAAGAGATTGCTTACATGCCAGAGCTTTTCGGCCTGAGCGGCCAGAGCATCGTTTATTTCACGGTTGCAGTGCCCAAGAGTGGTAACGGCAATGCCCGCCAGCAGGTCGACATATTCCTTGCCGTCCACATCCCACAATCGCGCGCCCTCGCCTCGGACCACGGCCACGGGATAGCGGCTGTAAGAACGGCAGAGCAGGCTTTCTTCCCCGGCTTTGACGGCAGCAAAGGCTTGCGACATGGACGGACTCCTTTTCTCGATAAACAGAGGTTGGTTAGGAAGCGCCGCGGGGCGCGGCACTGTCAGCGCCCGGTGTGCCCGAAGCCGCCGGAACCACGCTTGGTGGGGGCCAGTTCCTCCACTTCGCGCCAGCGGGGGCGTACAAAGGGCTGAAAGATGAGCTGGGCCACGCGCTCGCCATTGGCGATTCGGCGTTCCTGCCCGGAAGTGTTGAGAAGAATCACCAGAATTTCTCCGGTATAGTCGGGATCAATAACCCCGACGCCCTGCGCCACGGTCAGACCGTCGCGCGCGCCAAGGCCGCTGCGGGAGTAGACAAAGCCCGCCAGCCCTGCGGCTTGCGGCTGCACGGCGATGCCCGTACCAACCTTGAGGCGCTGGCCGGGGGCGATGACGGCCTCGGCCGTGTCCAGGCAGGCGCGCAGGTCAAAACCGGCAGACTGGCTGGTGGCAGGAGCAAGAAAGTCCTGATTGTCGGCAGCGTAAAGTTCCCGTGCTCCGGGGCGTACAAAGGCCAGATCAACGGCAGCGGCACGCGCGCCCGGCAGGCCCATGACTTCATCCAGCAGGCCCGAGGCGCTTTGGGCAAACGTGGTGTTTTGTGGATTGCTCATGGGCGAGTAGTAGCGCAGCTTGCCGCCGGGGGCAAGAGTTGCCGGTGCGGTCAGGCCGGAAGAAAACAGCGCGGCGGGCGGTTTTTGTCAAAAATTTTGCAGCAGTGTTGCCGTGGTGTCGCGGGTGCGGCGGCATCATGCTGGCGCTGGACCCGCATTGCCGGTGTTTGCGCCCGATAAGGAAAACCTGCCGGGCCGGCTTGCCGGCGGTGCAAAAAAAGATTCCCGCATGTGCTGCGGGAATCTTTTTTTCTGCGGTCAATGGGCGATTTTTGCTCGGGCGGCCTTTTTCATGCAAGCTGCCCGCAGGCCCGTGGCGTCAAATGTGTCAGGCCAGCCTGGACAGCAGGGTTTCCTTGATGGAGTCAATGCTGCCTTCGCCGTTCAGCTCAATGTATTTGGTCTTGCCCTGATCAGCCAGTTTTTTGAAAAAGTAGGCGGCAGCCAGGGTTCCATCGGTGGTGTTGTAATAAATATCGTGGCGTTTGTTGATGGCGTTTTCGTCCTGATCGTCAGACCGGCTCGAAAGATCGCCGCCACAGACGCGACAGACATCCCCATTGGGCTTGATGGCCTCAATGAAAATATTGTTGGGATGATTGTTGTTGTTTTTGCACAGACGACGGCCCATGATGCGGTTTTTGGCCGTTTCGCGGGGGAGCAGGATTTCTACCACGTAGTCAAGGCGGATGCCTTCTTTCTGGAGAGCTTCCCACAGTTTTTCGGCCTGCACCATGTTACGGGGAAAACCGTCCAGCAGCCAGCCGTGCTGACCTTTGGACTTCAGGGTTTCGAGCACCATCGGAATGGTGATGTCATCGGGCACAAGGTCGCCGTGGTCGATGTATGCCTTGGCTTTCTTGCCCAGATCCGTGCCGCCGCCGATGTGTTCACGGAATATGGCGCCGGATTCGATGTGGGCGAGATTGTACTTCTGCTTGATAAGATCGCCTTGAGTGCCTTTGCCGCTGCCGTTGGGGCCGAAAATCAGAATGTTCACCGTCACTCTCCTTGGCGGAACCGCGATTTTGATTGTGCAAAAAAGAACACATCGCCAACCTAGACCCTAAAGCCGCTCATGTCAACGGGAGTCAGGAAGAATGGTCGACAAAATGCCTGTGTTATGACGTTGTGAAAACCTTGTAACGTATCAGCGGAAAAGTTTCCAGGTTCCTTCAACGATACCCCCGAGAACGTCCACAAAGCCCTTGGTAATGTCGCCAAGTGTATTCAGAATAAGCGTGCCTGCGCCGATGGACGTCTTGGTATTGTCCAGGTTGCCATAAAGGCGCAGGGGAAAGTCCGGCACGTTCTTCATGCTTACGTTAAAGTTGCAGTCCAGCGTCTCGCTGTTGAAGTCTATCCAGCCGCCGCCATTGACCTGAAGACCCGGACCCTTGAGATAAAAATCACTACTTCGCGCCACGCCGTTGGTGATGCTGCCGGAAGCCCCGGATGCGGTGATGGGCGTAGGTTTGCCCTTGAGCTTGCCCTCCGGCGTTCTGTGCTGGAAGGAACCGTTGAGCACCTCGACCCGCCATTTGCCATTGAGCAGGGCGGGTAATTGATCGGGGCCGGTGAGGCTTGCGTGAATATCGGAATGTACGGAGCCTTTGCCCCTGAGCGCCGCACTGCCGCCCCGCGCGTTGCTGGCATCGGTGAGGTCAAAATTGTTGATGGTAAGGGTGTTGCTGAAGCTGAGGCCCTTGTTGAATGTAATGGTTCCCTTGCTGATAATGGGCGCACCGTAAAACTGGCCGGTGATGGAATCAGAAGTGAGCTTGCCGTTTTCGAGCCTGTACCGCGTGCGCAGGTTCTGCACCGTAAAGCGCATGACCGAGAACCGGCTGACGCTCATTTCACCTTGCGCCCGAAAGGTACGCATAAAGCGGAAATCCCATTCCCTGCTGCCGGTCTTGCCCTTGCCGGAACTGGTATTGCTCATGTAGCGGTCAAGATTGATCTGGTCGGCGTTGAGCTTGAAGTTCAGCGCGGGCTGTTCGCGCCAGTCAATATTCAGCGTTCCGGTAACGAGGCTCTGGTCGACCTTGGCGCGGATTTCCCGCAGGGAGAGCGTATCGGGGTCACCTCTGAAGCGTGCTTCCATTTCCACACGGTTCAGCGATGCCGGAATGGCTGTTTTGCCCATGCCCGCCAGCCGCAGGGTGCGGGCGAGGTCGGCACTGTAGGCAGAGAGCTTGCCCTGCCAGAAGGGCCCGTCCTTGCCGGAAGCAAGGCTGGCCTGCCCGTGGGCTTCAATGCCGAGAACATTGAAATGGGCTTCGGACACGGAAATCTCATTGCGGCTGGACTGGCCGCTGAAGCGGCCTGAAGCCTGCACCTGCAGGCCGTCCGGCTTCAGGGAACGCTCCGCATCCAGACGCAGGGAAATGGAGCCGGGCAGATTGGTAAAGTCCATCTGGCCGCCGTCGGCGCCGTCGCCGCTGAACCACAGTCTGCCGTTAATGTCGGTGGAGGCGTCCAGCCCCTGTGCAGCCAGTGCGGCTGTCCACTGGCCTTCAAGGCCAAGACGTTCCCCGTCCCAGGCTGCTGTGCGCACCTTGAGGCCCACATCCAGAAGGGAAAAGGCCAGAGAGGATTTTTTGCCTCCGCTGATGCGCGGCGGGGGCCGCAAGGAGCCGTTTTCGGCTCGGGCCGTAACGCTGCCCCGCAGTTTTCCCAGAAAGACATCCAGCTCACGCCCCTGGCTCATGACATCCACGTCCGCTCTCAGACGCCCGCCGCCCACCGGCATGACCTTGAGGTCTTCGGCCAGCGCCGCGCCGTTTACGTCACGGGCGCGCAGCCGTATGGAGTACGGGGTGCTTTTGTCACCGCCAAGGATGGTCTCGCCCTTGACGCTGCCGCCGTAGAGTTTGCCTTCTACCAGCAGCAGGGTGTCTTCAAGCCGGGTTTTGCTGTCCAGCAGGCCCTGACGGATAACCACCAGAGCATCGTCAATGACAATGCTGCCGTATGCCACCTTCTTGGCGGCCAGCCGTATGTTGTAGTCCACGCCGGTTTCGCCGGGCATGAGGGGGGCTCCGGGCAGGGGTGTGAACGGCCCGTGAACGAATTTTGGCTCTTCGGGCTGGTTGCCCACGGCTTCGGGGATGGCCCGGCCAAGATTAACGCTGTCCGCCATGAGGTCCAGAGCAACCTCGGGCTTGCTCCAGTCCGCCACGCCACCGCTGCCCGTAAAGCGGCTGCCCGCTGCCGTAACTTCAATGTGCGGCACACGCAGACCCGTGGCGTCAAGATCAAAAACCAGCAGGCCGTCGCTGAGATCATCCAGAGCTATCTGCAGCCCCGGGGCCAGATTGCGGGCAAAGCCCAGCCAGCGGGTAAGGCTTGCCCGGTGCAGCTGCAAGCGCCCCGCCAGAGAGGGCTTGCCGCTTTCGCTCCTGTTCAGCGCGCCGTTAAAGCTCACGTTGTCAGGCCCGAGGCTCATGCGCAGCTTTTCCAGCTCCACCCGTTGAGGGTCGGCCTGACGCCAGCTTGCGCCGCCCATGAGACGAAAGGGCAGGGCAGCCTCGTCCTTGCTGATGCTGCCTTCAAGGTCGGCCGTAAGGTTGAGGCCCTGTTTGCCGGGCAGGGGGCTGGCGGGGGCAAGATTGAGGGCGAATTTCATTTCGGGCAGCCATTGGGGAGCGCGCAGCACCCCGCTGGCGGCAAGGCGCGGGCGGGCGAGCAGGTCTTCAAGGCTGGCCTTGCCATCAAGGTAGAGGCTCTCCAGCAGCAGGGGCTGGCCGTCGGGCGGCACAAGGGCGGCCGATGCCCAGCCGAGGTTGCCGCTTATGCTGTCGCCGGGCCTGGCCTCCAGATCGCATTGCACGCCTTCAATAACCAGACTGGAATTTTCTGTGCCCTGAATGCGCACGTCGCCCTGCTGCACGGTCAGACGGCAGCGGCCGGGCAAAAGGTCGCCCTGCCCGCCGCCACTGTGCAGCAGGCTTTTCATGTCCATATCCGGGCTGAGGGGAAAGGATACCGTGCCGCTGACGCGGGGGCGCAGCAGGGAAATGTTGCGGGGTTCCAGACGGCCCTGCAAAAGGGCGAGAAAATCGGGTCTGAGGGTGGCGTACGCCGTGGTGAACTGCCAGTCTTCACCCGTAATGGTCATGGTGCTGACGGCCAGCGCGGGAACAGGCAGCAGCGCAACGTTGACGGCCTCAACGGTGATATTCAGGCCGGTGCGGGCGTTCAGTTCCTTGATAAAATGCCCGGTGAGGGCTTCGGGGTTGCGCTGCAAAAGGTAAAAGGCCCCTGCCGTCAACGCCGACAGCAGGAGGAAAAGCGCCAGAAATATGCGCGCGAAAAGGCGTAGTCGGCGGGCATTCAGAAGCATGGTGCAGTCTCGTATCTTGACGCCGCAGGGCGTCAAGGCTAGGTTTCAAACCTATTGTATCTTGGCGCTGTTGGCAACTGTCCGCATGCAAAAGGCTTCTTTGACAATCGCCGGGGGAACATGCAAAAAATCTTATGGCTGGGCAGCCCTTTTTTTGGCACGGAACTGCGCTCCTGCGGCTGGCAGGATGTGGCCCTGCACAACTTTGATTCCGATCAGGTCTTCGGCTGGCAGGATCTGGTACGCCTTGCGGGCTTTGTGCCCGACGTGCTGGTTGTGGCTGATAAAAGCCGCCCGCCCTTTGTGCTCGGGGTGGAGAATTTTCCCTGTCTGACGGTGCATTACAGCGTTGATTCGCATATTCACAGTTGGCAGCCTTTTTATGCCCAGGCTTTTGATGTTTGCCTTGTATCGCTGCGCGACCATCTTGTGCGCTTTTCCGGCCCTTTCCTTGAGCCGGAGCGTGTGTGGTGGTCGCCGCCTTTTGCCCATGAGCAGGATCAGCCCGACCCTGATGCCCTGCCTGTGTGGGACTGCCTTTTTGTCGGCACTGTTTCGCCGGAAATGCCCCGTCGTGCGGACTTTATGCGCCGCCTTGGCCAGCGGCTTTCAGGCTTGCACGTTGTGCGGGGCAACTATCGTCGGCTTTTTCCTCAGGGGCGCGTGCTGCTCAATCACTGCGAGCACGGAGACCTGAACTTCAGGGTCTTTGAGGCTCTCGGCTGCGGGGGCTGTCTGGTGACACCCCGGGTGGGACACGGCCTGCCCGATCTTTTTGTAGACGGCGAGCATCTCGTGGGCTATGCCCCCGATGACGCGGGCGATGCGGAGTTTCGCATCAGGTTTCTGCTTGAGCACCCCGATGTTGCGGCCCATATCAGGGCCACGGGGCTGGCCGAGGTCAATGCCCGCCACCGCGCCCGGCACAGGGCGCAGACCTTTACCGACGGCCTGTGCGATCTGTGGATGCAGGGGCACGAAGCCCTTGTGGCACGCCGCCGGGAAAGGGCCGGGGCAGTGCTTGAGCAATCCCTCAGGCTGCTTTATCTGCACTGGGCCGAGGAATGTGTTCATGCCCCCATGCGGCAGGCATATCTGGCCGCCGCCGGTGGGCGCTTCGGCCTTGAAGGCGAGGGCGGGCCGCAGGCGGAACCTGCGCGCTCCTGATCTGGCCGCGCCGGAGCCGGATCGGTGCGGCAACGGGTTGCCGTTCGCCTTCTGGCCTGTACAGGCGTAGCCAGCGGGGGGTTTATTCCCGGACTTTCCGGCATTGCAGCGCCGTGCGCAATCGTAGCGCGCGTGGGCAAGCGTTGTGCGCGTTGCCCGTGTGTGCTCTGCTGGTAGCGCAAATGCTGATGCCGGCACAGTTCCGGCTGTCGAAATTCCGCCTGCCGGGCTGTCCGGCACTTGCGGGCCGTGCCCGGCTAAGCTCAGCGGCGCGCGCCCTGCGGCATGTCCGGCATGTCCGGCATGTCCAGAGGGTCAAAATGCAGGTCAAGGGCCGGGTCCACCGCAGTGTGCCCGGCGGCGAACCTGCCGGAGGCATGGGCTGCGGGCGGGTCGAAGCTCAGGTGCAGCAGCGGATCGCTGTCCGTATCGGCAGTGCGATGTTCAAGCACGGGCGTGAGCCGCGCCGCGCGCGTCTGACCGGAAAAATTTTCAAACGGATCGGCGGTGTGTGGCTTTTCGGGGGCTGCCTGCACGAGGGGCTGATCCGTCAGGAGGCGGTCGTCCTGCTCCGCTTCAGCGGGCCTTGCATCCGGATAGTCCATGCGCGATTCCATTGCACGCAACATCACGCGCAACTGTGCATGCTCGTCGCGCAACTGTTTCACCAGCCGTTCCTGGCCGCGCAGCATGTAGACAAGTACGGCGAGAATGCCGAAAAAACACAAAAAGATGAAAAGCATTATGGAAAACATGAAGGGCCTCCAAAAGTACGGGCCGGGAATCCCCGGCCACGTAGGGCCGTTATATACGTTCGCCCTCGCCGGGGCAAGGAGCTTTTATGGCTGCGCAGCATATTGAGCCGCATCTGGTTATGGCGGATGCGCAGGGGAATATCTATGATGACGAGCGCCTGCTCATGGTCTGCCGTCGCGGGGCGCAATGGGGCCTGCCACGGCCGGACGAGCTTATGCCTCTGCCGGAAGAAAGTGAATTCTTTCTGCTGCCGGGGCGTCAGGCCGTGGGGCTTGATCCGGAAAGCGGCGAGATAGTGCAGCCCGAAGGCGAGGCGCAGCTTGCAGTGGCTGCCTTTGCCGCACCGGCGCACACCATTTCGGCGCACCCCGCCTATGCCAGCGATGACGGAGCACCCCTGCTGCCCCTGTTTGCGTACGGAGCCGTGGGTTTTGCGCGAGGCCGCTTCTATGTCTGCGCGCGCAGGGTTGATACCGACCAGCGTCAGGCGTTCGGCCGTATCCCCCGTCACCGCATAGAGCAGGGCGCGCGCAGGCTGTTGCAGGATTATCCTGCCAACCGCCTTGTGCGGCATATTCTGGACAACTGCGTGGCCCGTTACGACTGCCCGGCGGCCCGCAACTTTGCTCTGGGCCGCTACGAAGCGCCCCTGCCTACCTCCCGCGCCTGCAACGCCCGTTGTGTGGGCTGTATTTCCGCCCAGGAAAAGGATTCGCCCGTGGCCGTGACCCCGCAGTGCCGTCTGGCCTTTACGCCGGAACCCGGCGAAGTGGCCGAGGTCATGCGCATTCATGCCGGACGCGAAAGCCGCGCGCCCATCTATTCCTTTGGGCAGGGGTGCGAGGGGGACCCGCTCATGAATGCCGACCTGCTGGAAGAAAGCATACGGCTTTTCCGGTCCGGCGGCGGCGTGGGAACCATCAACTGCAATACCAATGCGTCGCGGCCGCAGGCCGTGGCCCGTCTGGCCGAAGCCGGGCTGACCAGCATGCGGGTGAGCCTGAACAGTGCCCGACCGGTGCTGTATGAGCGCTATTATCGGCCCGTGGATTACTGCCTTGACGACGTGAAGGAGTCCATACGCGCTGCCAGAAGTCGTGGGATTTTTGTGGCCCTGAACCTGCTGTTTTTTCCGGGCATCACGGACACCGAAGAAGAGCTTGACGCTCTGGCGCGCATGGTGGGTGAAAATGGCGTGAGCATGATACAGTGGCGTAATCTCAACATTGACCCGGAGTGGTATTTCAGGCTCATGAACGAGGGGCAAGATTCCGGCGGCGGCAAGCGGCTTGAATTTTCGCCCAGCATGGGGCTGACCCAGTTTATGAAGCGCCTGAAAAAGCTTTGCCCCTGGCTGCGTTACGGCTACTTCAACCCGTACGTGGGGGAGAGGGCCGAGCTTGAGGCCCCTGCGCCCGGTGACTGGAGCATGCCCGCACCCCGTGCCCGTGAAGGCGCTCTGGCGCCCGGAGAAAGTGCGGACGGCAGCGCTGATGGCCTAACGGACGCCTTTTCGGGAGACGAAAATTCCTGAGAATATCTTATCCCATCTGTGATCATGATCACAGAACTGTTTGTCTGTTTTTATATGGTGAAGACGTCGGTTGCCCGGCGTCTTCCTTTTTTTTCAGTGTTTTTCGGCACGGGCTGTATGGCTGCCTGCGAACAGGCAAGCCGGGCCGACAAAGACCACAGGGTAAAAAGTTTGTATTTTCGGCGGCATGGTCTTGACATGGAAGTCGAAGGTATTTATCTCATTTGAAAATGAATTTCATTTTATAAATGTCCGGCCACAGCCGGGAGGAGCGTGTCATGAGCAAGGTTTTGATTCTCTTTGGTTCCAGCACCGGCAATACGGAAAGCATCGCACAAAAGCTGGAAGAGCTGATCGCGGCGGGCGGCCATGAAGTAACCCTGCTGAATGCCGCCGAAGCGTCGGCCGACAATCTGGCCGATGGCTATGATGCCGTGCTCATGGGCTGCTCGGCCTGGGGCATGGAAGATCTGGAATTGCAGGATGATTTTGCCCCCCTGTTTGACGAAATGGACAGCATGGGCCTCAAGGGCAAGAAGCTGGCCGCCTTTGCCTCCGGCGACATGGAATACGAGCATTATTGCGGCGCGGTTCCCGCCATTGAAGAAAAGGCCAAGGGGCTGGGCGCGCAAATCATTTGCGAAGGCCTGAAGATTGAAGGCGACGCCTCAAGCGACCCTGAAGCCGTGAGCGCCTTTGCCGAAGACGTGCTCAAGAAGCTGTAGGCTCCACGCATATACGGCTCTCTGCCCGCTGTGCGGCTGGGTGGAGCAGGCCGGGGCGCAGGCGCGGGAAACCCCGGCAAAGCCTGACGCGCAAACACTTCGGATGTCCCGAAGACGGGCCGTTCGGCAGGCGGCCCTTGGCAAGGCCCGGAACTTTTTATGCGGTTCCGGGCCTTGTTTCGTAAAAAAACAGAATTCCGCGCTGGCATCGCGGCTCAAGTCGTGGCAACATGTTTTCAGAGCGGATGGTTTTTATTGTCTTGCAACGTCGCTTTTCCGGCGACCGCGCCACGGCAGCTTCATGTGGACGGCAACGCGCATGCGCCGGGCCACTGCTCACGCAGCCGCCAGAGCAATTTCACTTTGAAATTGCTCCAACACTTGAAATGCTCACTTGCGGCAGGCAAAATCCCGCCTGCCCGCATGTGGTGACAAGGGTTTTCCTGAAAATCCCGGCAGAGCAGCCACTCATTTCATGAACCAGCTTCATGAGTAAACTGCTCCAGCGGGTATCTGTTTCAGCCGCCGACGGAGCGGGGTCAGGGTTGAAAACGCTCCAGTCATGGCGGGGCTTGCCATGACGGCAATTGTTGTGCAAAAAGCGAAACCTTGTTGGCGCGGAATCCGCGTCGGACAGCTTTCAACAAAAGAGACATGCCAATGCCCATTCTGGTTTGCGGCGGAGCCGGCTACATCGGTTCCCACAATGTGCGTTCCCTGTTGGCGCGTGGTGAAGAAGTCATTGTCATTGACAATTTTCTTACCGGCCACCGCGATTCCCTGCCTGACGGCGTTACCCTGTACGAAGGCGATATTCGCCAGGGCGAATTGCTGGACAGGATTTTTTCCGAGCACCGCGTGGATGCCGTGCTGCACTTTGCCGCCAGTTCGCTGGTAGGCGAAAGCATGGAGCAGCCGCTCAAGTATTTTCACAACAATGTCCACGGCATGCAAAGCCTGCTTGAATCCATGGTGCGCAACCACGTGGACAAGATCGTCTTTTCTTCGTCTGCGGCTGTTTATGGCGAGCAGGAAAATGTGCCCATCAGCGAAGATGCGCCCCTCAGCCCCACCAATCCCTATGGCGAAAGCAAGCTCATCATGGAGCGCATGATGCACTGGGTGGGCAAGGCCCACGGCATACGCTTTGTGAGCCTGCGCTACTTCAACGTGGGCGGGGCCTGGCCCGGCGGCATTATCGGTGAGGATCACAGGCCGGAAAGCCACCTCATTCCCCTCATTCTGCAGGTTCCTCTGGGCAGACGTGACACCGTAACCATCTTCGGCAACGACTATGCCACGCCTGACGGAACCTGCATCCGCGATTATATCGGCGTTATGGATCTGGCCGATGCACACATGCGTGCGCTGGACTATTTGCGCGCCGGTGGCGGCAGCGAGGTGTGCAACCTTGGCAACGGCAAGGGCTTCAGCGTGCGCGAAATGGTGGCGGCAGCCTGTCGGGTCACGGGCCACGACATCGGCGTGACCATGGCTACGCGACGCTATGGTGACCCGGCGCGTCTGGTGGCCTCGGCTGACCGAGCCAGAGAGCTGCTGGGCTGGGAAGCCAGAGCGGGCATTGACGATATTATCGCTTCTGCCTGGGAATGGCATAAAAATCACCCTGACGGTTTTTTTGACTGAGGTCTGCCTGACTTGACCCGTGTATGCTGCATTGCGCCCGCCTGTTTCTTCTGACGCGGGCGCAATTTTTTTTGTATCCCCTCCCGCTGTGATGTCTTGCTCTTGGGCGGCCATTGCAAGCCCAAAAGAAAAATCCGAAAATTTCACGCCCTGTGCGGCCCGACAGGCATGACGTCTGATGCGGGCAAGCCAGAGCAATTTCACTCTGCAATTGCTCTGGTGGCTGCGTGGGCAGCCGCTCGCCACAAAGGTGACGCGCGGTCTGGCTGCGCGGTCGAGGCCGGAGCCAGCGTGCCGGTCAACTTTGAGAATGTGTATCAGCAAAGTTGGTCGGCTCTATTGACCACGGGCATGGGGGTCTTATGTACACAGAGGAACAGTGAGGCATTTATGCGAGAGCACTTCTTTTTTCTATTTCTGGCCGCCTGGCTGCTTTGCGGCGCGTTTTTTCCGGCCGCTGCGGATTGTGCCGCTGCCGGGCCTGTCAGGGCGGCATCAGCGGAGACTGCCATGAAACCATCTTTCCCCATGCCGCCCCTTTCCGGGCAGGAAGCGGACGTTATTTTACGCAAAGCCACGGAAGCGCCGTTCTCCGGGCAGTACAACGACAAGCACGACGCCGGAACCTATGTGTGCCGACAGTGCGGTGCAGCCCTTTACAGTTCGCGCGACAAGTTTGAGTCCGGCTGCGGCTGGCCCAGTTTTGACACCGAACTGCCCGGTGCAGTGCGCCGTGTGCCCGATGCGGACGGCAGGCGGGTGGAAATCATCTGCGCAAACTGCGGCGGGCATCTGGGGCATGTGTTTGAGGGCGAAGGCTTTACGGCCAGGAATACCCGGCACTGCGTCAACTCGCTGTCCATGACTTTTTATCCCGCGGGCAGCCCGGAAGAAGCGAAGGCGCTGGCCCGTGCCGCGTCGCAGAAGTGCACGGCCACAGCCATTGTGGCCGGGGGCTGCTTTTGGGGGGTAGAGGATGCCTTCAGAAAGATGCCCGGCGTGTGCGAAGCTGTTTCCGGCTATACCGGGGGGCATACGCCCAATCCGACGTATGAGGCCGTGTGTACCGGCAAAACCGGGCACGCCGAGGCCGTGCGCGTGCGCTTTGATCCGTCTGTGGTCAGCTACGAGCAGATATTGCGTCGTTTTTTTGAAATACACGATCCCACGCAGCTGAATCGTCAGGGGCCTGACGTGGGGGACCAGTACCGTTCCGCCGTGTTTTTTCTTGATGCGGAACAGGAGGCCGTGGCGCGCAAGCTTACGGACCGCTTGAGGGACTTGGGCTATGATGTGGTGACAAAGCTGGAACCGGCCGGGACTTTTTATCAGGCCGAAGACTATCACCAGGGTTTTGCAGAACGCACGGGGCGGGGGGGCTGCCACGTGTCCGTACCGCGCTTTGATGTTCCCGCCGGGGGCGGCGGTAGCGGCGCACTACGGAAATGAAAAAAGTGCGGCGGGCCGTGTGGCGGCCCGCCGCACATCCCGGAGCAATGTAACAGTGAAACAGCTCTGACGGCCATCGCTGGCAGGGCCTCCCAGATATGAAAGTCAGATATGAACGCCAGATATGAAAGTCAGATGCGAACGTCCTGTGTGACGTGCGCATGCCCCGTGTTGGCGCATGCGTGGGAGCAGCCCGCAACGGGGCGCTCCATTGTTTGACCTGAGCGGGGCTGTCTCGAAAGGAGATGCCCCTATTTTTTCAGCTTGAGGTTGGGCGGCACAAGCTTGATGTACTTGTCAGTGGCGTAGGAGGCCGTGCCTGCGCGTATGGCTCCGTCCTTGCCCAGATACCCCAGATTGGCGAAAAAGCGGGCAATGACTTCCTGCTTTTTCTGCACTTCGCTGCGCCCGGCGGTATTGTCAAAGGCCGCCTGCTGTTCTGGCAGGTTGAATATCCTGTGGCTTTTCATGTCGCACAGCATGAGTTCCTCATCAAAGTCCTTTCCGGCCCATTCCAGATAAAAGCGGCGATAATCCTGAAGAAAGTTTTCAGGATTCCTGCTTTGGTATTCATCAACAGCCCTGAAGTAAACTGTAAGAAATTTTACGGTTATTTCAGGGTTTTCGTTGGCATAGGCCGTATCGGCCACGATATAGGTGGGGCTGTCCTTGCCGCAGGTTTTCAGGGTTGCGGCGAGTGCGCCGCCCTTGTTCAGAGCCAGATACAGTTGCGGCGCCCACAGGGCCACGCCGTCGCCAATATGGTTCTCATAGCTGGCGACCACAAGGCCCTGCATCATGTCTCTTATAATGACATCGCTGTCCCGAAGGCCCAGCACGTCCAGCCAGGCAGAGAGGGCGTAGTGTGCGGAGCTCAGGTCTGAAACCAGAAAGGTTTTGCCGCGCACGGTGTCCGGGCTGCCAAGAACGTCGGGGTAGTCCTTGTTCCAGCCTTTGACGCCCGCAATGGGGCTGTCGGCGTGCACCACGACGCCGTTGGCCGCAGATTCGTCCACACCTGTGGCAATGGCTATGACATTGTTGCGCAGGTTGCCCATAATGGCAGGGACAGAACCCATGCCCGCATAAACCCACGCCCCTGTGGGCTGGGCATCGAGCATTTCCTCGCCGGAATAGTATTGCCGGATTTCTATGTCCAGTCCGACTTCCTTGTCCCAGCCCCTGTCTTTGGCATACCAGATAAGAAATGTTTCAAACTCGTCCATCCAGGCGGTGGGCACGCGCACCAGACGTGCGGCAGCAGCTCCGGACGCCGCCAGATGCAGCAGCATGAGCACGGCAACTGCCAGAGAAATATATTTTTTTATATTACGCATGGTTTTCTCCTGAAGGCCGCAGAAGAGCGGAAAGACAGAGCTTGTGTCAGGCGCGGCCCTGCAGGCCTTTGGCCGGGGTTGAATGTCCGGGGCCTTTGACTATGCCTATCCGCTTTTTATTTTTTCAGCAATGGAAAAACCTATAATTGAACGTGTTGCAATGTGGCGGCGCAGGGCCTGCGGGCAGGGCGAAAACGCGCGTACCGCCTGACGGGCCGCGTCGTGACCGGTATCGGGCATGCGTAGAGCCATTTCACCTTGAAACTGCTCAGGCGGATGCGTGAGCCGACGGGCGCCGCAGTGGCGCAAGCGCAGCTGCAGCCGTTATGGCAAAGGAAGTTGCGGATGCTTCAGAGCTGCAACGCAGGAACCGACGCTTGCAGACAGCATGTGCAACGATGGGCTTGGTTCCACACAATCGCTGTCGCCCTTGGTAAGGCCCGCAGGCTCGGCAGCGACTCGCCGTAAAGACAGCGGAGCCATGTATTTGCGCTGTGACGCGCCAAAGCGGGCGCCCTTGAAGCAGTGAGCGTGGATATCCTCGATGCGGAAATGCTCCAGGAAGCGGCCACGGCCAGAGCGCTTTACCTTTGAAAAAGTGCAGTTGCCCTGACGCTGTGCGAACGTGCGGCGCGCCACAAGGTGGCGCGGATTCGGCCGAAAAATCATACTTTCTGGCTGAATGAACACCTTGAAATGTGCAGCATGTCAAACTTCATCCGCGCTAGAGGCAGTCGCAGAGTGTTTTTTCTCTCAAGGACTTGAGCCGTATGCCGCCGTTCATGATTTCGCCGCGCAATTCGCGCAGGCGGCGTTCCAGCCCCGCAGGGATGTTCTTGCCCGCCGCAGACTTGAATGGAGCCATGTCTGTGATATCCACGCCGCCGTTCTGAAGATCGCGTACCAGAATTTCCTTGCCCCTGAAATTGCCGGAAGCGGCGGCGGCTATCAGGTCGTATGCCGCGTCATCGGCCTTTTTGACGATGGACGTGAGCACCCGTCCGGGCAGGCGACTGTCCTGATTGTTGTCCAGCCCCACCACATACGCCCCGCGCGCGGCGGCTTCTTCCAGGGCCGGGCCGTTACCGGCGCCGCAGGCCAGCACCAGCACGTCCGCACCCTGATCCAGCAGTTCACGGGCTGCCTGACGGCCGGAGTCCGCGTTGGTAAAGGAACCGGTAATCTTGTTGATAACACGCACTTCCGGGTCCACAAGGCGTGCGCCCTCTACAAAACCGTTAAGCAGTGACCGCATGGCGGGAATGTCCTCGCCTGACAGCCAGCCGATGGTTCTGTCGGCATTGATGCCGGGCAGGGTGGTCTGTGCCGTAAGCATGGCTGCCGCAGCTCCGGCCAGATAGGCCGCCTGCTCGTCGGCAAAGGTGATGCACATGATGTTGGGCGCGCGTATGCCCGCGTCAATGCAGCCGAACATGGTCCGCCGGAAATTGGCGGCATTGTTGCGCAGGATTTCGTGCAGGCGGTCAGAAGCCACAATAACCAGATCATGACTTGCTGCGGCCTTTTGAAAAAAGGCTTGCAGCGTGGCCGCATCAGCCTGCGGCGGAGCCACAAGCGCATCGGCCTGCACCGGCAGGTCGCGGCGGGCGCGCTCAAGGCCGCGCAGCAGGGCATCGTTCCAGCCGTTGTCGCCGCCGGGGTGCTCCAGCAGCAGAGCCACGCGCAAGGGTTTTTCAGGCGTGGCGGCTGCCGCTCCTTCTGAAGAGGCGGCAGAGGCGTTGCCCGCCTGCAGGGCGCAGAGGGCAAGAAACAGGATCAGGCAAAAGGCCTTTGCAGCCGAAATATATGGGGAAAAAAGCGGGTGGTGGTAGATCATGGGGATTCCTGGCAAGTCCGGATGGGGTGGTTTCAGCCACGGCAGCATACGTTCAGCTTGCCGGGTCCGCAAGTGCGGCGCAATGGCGCGGCAGGCTTTGGGCAGTATTGGGCGCCATCAGGTGGTATTGGGCGGCGCTGCCTGTTTTTACCGTCTGGTCTTCACAGGTGGGCATGCTCTTCTTGCAGGGCTTTCTCCGCAGAGGCGCGTGGGAACTCCACGGCTGCAAAAATCCATACGAAGCGTCGGGCTTTGCTTGACGAGTTATGTGAAATAATGGACAATCGAATCACCGAATTTGAACGAGTATTTTGAAAGGCAAGATAGCTCAGCATTCCTGTAGGTTTTTTAACGTGTGTGAGGTTGGTGCGCATGTCTGTGGAATCGTTGCCCCGGTGGTTTAGTGCGGCTGCCATTGAGCGTGCCCTGGATCGTCAGAATGCCCCGGACGCCATTGAGCTTCGTGACATTCTGGATAAATCCATGCAGATGGTTCCGCTGGATGCCGATGAAATCGTAGCTCTCATGCGGGTTGACGACCCCGTGGAGCATGAGCGCATTCTGGCAGTTGCCGACGAGGTCAAGCAGCGCGTCTATGGCGACCGCATGGTGCTTTCCGCGCCGTTGCACCTTTCCAATCATTGCGGCAGCGAGTGTCTCTATTGCGCCAACCGGAAAGGCAACGGCCTTATTGAGCGCAAGTACATGACCTCGCCCGAGATGCGCGAGGCGGCCTTGCGTCTTATCCGTCAGGGGCACAAGCGCATTTTTCTGGTCAGCGGGCAACTGCCCAATGCTGATGTGGAATATTTGGCAGAGGCCATCAGCATCCTGTATACGGTGTTTGATGGCGTGGGCGAAATCCACAGTGTCAACGTCAACGTGGGGCCGCTTGAAAGCGCCCAGTACGAAACACTGCTCGATGCCTACGTGGGAACGATCCTCATTTATCAGGACACCTATCATGAGGCCAGCTACCGGACGGCGCATGTGTCCGGGCCGAAGAGCGACTACGTCAAGCGCCTTGAAGCACCCGATACCGCCTTTGCGGCGGGCGTGCCCGATGTGGGCATGGGTCTTTTGCTCGGCCTTGGCCCCTGGCGTTTTGACCTGCTGGCCCTCATTCAGCATGCGGCCCATCTGGAGCGCGTGTACGGCATGGGCTGCCGCACCGTGAGCCTGCACCGCATGCGCCCCGCGCCCGGCAGTCTCATGGACGCCCCCTGGCCGGTGAGCGATATGGATTATCTGCGCTGTGTGGCCCTTGCGCGGCTGGCCCTGCCCTATGCGGGGCTTATCCTGACGACCAGGGAGCCGTCCGGTCTTTGGCGCGATGGCTGTAATGCCGGCGGTTCGCAACTGCTCACGGGCAGCGTGGCCAATCCCTATGACGGCTGGTTTACCGCCGCTGGCCAGCAGGTTCCTTTTCCCTGCGGCGAAGACTGTCACGTGGATGAAGTGGTGCGCTTTCTGCTCGATGAGGCGCGGCATCTGCCGTCGTTTTGTGCGGCCTGCCCGCGTCTGGGCCGCAGGGGTGAGGAATTCATCTCCATGGTGCGCGAGTGCGGCATCAAGGGCCAGTGCGGGCCGAACTCCGCGGCCTCCTTTATGGAATTCCTGCTGCACTACGCTACCCCCTATACCCGCGTGATGGGTGAACGCCTTTTGAAGGAAAAGCTGGACAGGATGCCCATTCACGAGCGCGGCGCGGCAGATCGCCTGCTCAAAAAGGTGCGGGCGGGCTGTATGGACGAATTCATCTGACGGCATGCTGCCGCAGGTGACGTGATTGTTGCGAATGTTGCGGGCTGCCGCAAACAGCCCGGGGCCTTTTGCAAAGCGTCCAGCCATGAAAAGCTGGACGCTTTGCATGGGCTGCGCCTTTTTCGGTTTTTGCCCTTCCGTGGGCCTGCCTGTTTTCGTGACGCTTGCGGCATGCCCACCGGCGTGGCCGCGCGGCTTGTCCGAGCCTTTGCGTGACCTGTTTGCCCCTGCGCGTGACGTGCCGTGCAGACAGGATATTTGACGCGGACGCTGGAGCGGGGTAAGTGTTGTAAAAGGTTTATTTTAGAGTAATTTTGCTTTAAATTTGCTCGCACGACCGTGAAAGCGGGCGTTCGGTACAGAGGCGCAAGCGCGTGTTTTTTTGCTGGCGAGCGCCCTCGTGAGCGTCTTGAGCCTTTGGGAATGCAAATTCTCAAGGTGCAAATGCTCCAGAGCAGTCTACGAATGAAGTGCGTTGACTGCTCTGCAGGGATTTTCCTGAAAATCCCTGCCACGAAATGCAGTCGGGCAGGCTTTTGTCTGCCCCAGCGGACATTTCAGGTTTTAAATGCTCTAACTGTTGCGCGGCAATGGTTTAAAGGAGTGTGCGGCGTGAGTTTCGTATGGCGTGGCATTTATTTTGACAAGCAGGACAGAGAAATCCTTGTCCTTGTCAACCGCATTCTTGAGTCCGATAACCATTCGGATACCTGCCTTTTTGATCCAAGCCTGCACCCGCACGGCATCAAGGAGCTGGTGGCCTCACCGGTTTCTCGCATGGCCTATGCCGTCATCAACCTGCTGCGCAACCTTCAGGCTGGACGCACACAGGCCAGAGACAGGCTGCTTGCCCTGCAAACTCTGTATGACGAGGTGCTGAACAGCGCGCATTCGTCGTTGCGGCGCAATACGGCGCGTGTGCTCATGCAGATCATGAAAAGCATCGTGCGCGCGCATGACAATCCGATGGAGCAGCTCAAGCTGGCTCATGATTTTCGCCGTACAGTGCAGGGAACACCGCGTATCGTGCGGCGCATGCTGGCCCGCTATCATTTGCCGGAAATGCCCGAGGCCTGGAACCAGATAGCCTTTGACGACCACGTATACGACGCCAACACCAAGGGCCGCAAAAGCCCCACGCACCTCATAATGGATGCCTGGATCAAGGGCCTGCGCTCTTTGACCGTGGCCTACGAGTATTGGGTGCAGCCCGATGCCGCGCGCGAAATTTTGCGTGCCGCAGAAATAACGGGCATTGAGGTGCGCATCGGGCTGGAGTTTCAGATTCCGTTCTACGGGCGTTTTGTCAGCCTGTTCTGGATACCCCGCGGCTTCAGCTCCAACGAAGATTTTCTGGAATTTCTGCACAGCCCCAAGATGGCCGAAATGATGAAGCGGGGCCGTGAGGTGCTGCGCTGGCGGCGCGATCGCGTGCTCAATTGCCTTGCGCTCTGGAACGAGCACCAGCGCGCCAAGATGGAAGCCGCCTGGGAAGTGGAAGTTCCCGAACTTTCCGGCGAAGATTTCTTGCGCATGGTGGGCCGGGGACAGGCCAGCAGCCTGCATCTGGCCGAGGCGCTGCACCGGCATGTGCAGCCCTCGCTGCGTCAGCGGGCCGCAAGGCTGGCCCAGTGCGATGATGCCGCCGCTCGTGCCGAACTGGCCGTGCTTGAAACTATGGGGCCGGAGCATATCGCTGAAGAATGGCTGTCGGCCGCGTTGCATCCCGAGCTGCCCGATCTGGACTGTCCGCCCCCGCAGGAGGAAATGCCGCACCTCATGCGGCTTTCCATACTGGAACTCACGCGGGAACTTGTGGAACTGACGCCGGGCTATCGTCTGGTGCTGTGCACCTCTGGCCTGAGCGTGGAAGACGTGGCCGAGCTGCTGTGGGATTCCAGGGGCAACATCACCCATCTGGAAATTTTCAACATGAAAAGCTGGATGGAGCGGCAGCAGGCCAACCTCAAGCCCATCAGCGAACTGCAACAGGCGCTCAATGAGGGGCTTGGCCCGCGCGTAAAGCAGATCATACGCCAGATGGTGCGCCGCATGCGCACCGTGGACGAAGAGCGAGCCGCCAAGTTTCGCGACATTCTGCATAACGTGCCAAAACTGTGGGAACACTATCGCCATAAGCCCCTTGGCTCGCGTCTGGGCACAAGCTCCG
>CAJMLK010000009.1 GCA_905214305.1 uncultured bacterium | reverse complement strand
CCCCTCAGTGTCACGCCGCTTTTGCCGTGCCTGCCCGGCCTGCTTGGGCGCGTTGCGCCGGGGCTGCGTCCCGGATTCAAAAACTGGGGGGCACTGAGTCTGTTGCCCGTCTACCATCCCCTGTGGGCCATGCAGGCCATAACCCGGCTGTTTGCGGCACGGGGTGGCAGGGTATTGTCCCTTACCTGGCATTCTTCGGAGATGATGCCCGGTGGCGCGCCGCATCTGCCCGATGCCGCCGCCGTGGACAGGCTCATGCGCAAGATACTGGCCTGGACAGACTGGCTTATGACACGCTGGAACGTGCGCTGTCTGACTATGGAACAGGTGCGCGAAACTCTGGGGCCTGACGCCCCGGACAGCAGCAGCCTGCGTCCCGTCGCAGATGCCGGACTCGCTGACTGGGGCCGGTTTTCATAATCCAACCGGTTTGATACAGGGTATTTCAATTATTGCAGTGAAATGCTGAAGAAATGCTCTGGGCCCGTGAAGCAAGGCGCAGTACGGCCCGCAGTATGGGCCTGTGCGCGTTTTGCCGCCGATGATCAACAATCTCAAGGTGAATCTGCCTGAAAGGTGCGCTCACGCCTGATCGCCATATGGCGGAACAGCGCCGGATGCTGTGCGTTTTACTGCGCCTTTTCATTTTTGGCGCGACTTGCGGCGGCGCTCACGCCGCCCGGGACGTGTTGCATCATGCGCGGCGTTAGGGCATTTTGTCTTTGAAACAAAGTGCATGCCCGAATATAACCTGTGTATTTGCCCCTTGCAGACGCTCAGGAGCAAGCAATGACAAAAAATACAACCAGCAAGAAGCTCATCCCGCCGCCATTTGCCCCCGGCCTGCCCCATGTGGCCTGTGTGCTGCTCTGGTATCCGCTTTTCACCCAGCCTTTCATATTCCGCGAGGTGCAGGGGCTGCGCAGGCGTCTTCCTGTGGCGGTTTACAGTCTGTATGGTCCCAACCTGCGCCATTGCTCGACAGAAATGCGCAATGTGGCACGCGAGACCATAACTATGGGCACTCGCACGCTGCCCGCCATTCTGGCAGAGGTGCTGCGTCAGATGTTTACGCATCCCGTGCGTCTGGGCAGGATTTTCAGGCGCACCATGTTCCGTCGCTGGCGCTGCATTGAAACTCTGGGCGAAAACCTCTGGGCTTTTTGCGCCGGTGTCTATCTGGCCCGCCGCTTCAGGGAGGCAGGCATTGACATGATCTACGCCCCCTGGCCGCGGGGCACGGCCACGGCCGCCTGGGTGGCCGGGAGTCTGGCCGGGCTGCCTTTTGCCACCTGCGCGCGGGGCGATAACCTCGAGCCTGCCGACCCGGACCTTGGCGACAAGCTGGAGGCGGCCTTTCTTGTGCGTGCCAACAATGCGGCCGACAAGGGGCGTATTGAAAGTTTTGCCGACGGGCAGGCCAGAGGCAAGGTGGAGCTGGTCTATAACGGCCTGACCCTGCCGCCGCTTGAGGAGAGCAGGCCGCCTGCCGACAGTGACGCGTCTGCCGAAAGCACACCGGTCGAGAACATGCCCTGCGCGAGCGCGTCTGCCGAAGGCACGGCTGCCGATCAGGCGCATGCGGCTGACTCCGTGTGCAGCGCTGCGGGTGCTGATGTCGGCGCGTTTCCGCATCTGGAGCCGGTGGGGCCGTCGGACGCGCCCGAGCCCATGCCCCGGCCTGTGCGTCTGCTTGCGCTGGGCCGCTTCGACGTTACCAAGGGTTTTGACGTGCTGCTGCGCGCCTGCGGCATCCTGCGCGAACAGGGACTGGACTTCAGGCTCACGCTGGCTGGCGGCGGCGGCAAGGCCATGGGCCTTGGCTGCATGCAGGCTGAACTGACGCGGCTGTGCAAAGAGCTTAAGCTGGAAGGGCATGTGACCATGCCCGGCCTTATTTCGCACAACGAGCTGCCCCGGCTTCTGGGCGAACACCACATATTTGCAGCGCCCTGTATTGTTCATGCCTCGGGCCGCCGCGACGGCATCCCCAATACGGTTATCGAGGCGCTGGCTTACGGCCTGCCCGTGGTCAGCACCACCGTCAACGCTCTGCCCGAGGTGGTGCGTCACGGCAAAACCGGGCTGGCTGTCCCTCAGGGGGACGCCGCAGCTCTGGCCGAGGCCATTGCCCTGCTTGCCGGAGATGCGGGGCTGGCCGCGGGTCTGGCCCGCAACGGCAGGCTGCTGGCGGCCCACATGTTTGATCCTGAAGCCAACAATGACCGTTTGGCCCGTATTTTTACCAACAATTACAAGTGCTGGAAAGAATCATGTGCGGAATAGCCGGTATCTGCCGATTGGACTCCTCGCCCCTTGATCCCCAGGCCCTTCACTGGGTCAAGGCCATGACCGACCGCATCGCCCACCGGGGACCGGACGGCGAAGGGCAGTGGCTGAACGGCCCCGTCTGCCTTGGTCACAGGCGGCTTTCCATCATTGACCTCGGCACGGGCGGGCAGCCCATGCACAGTGTGGATGGGCGCCATACCATCGTGTTCAATGGCGAGATATACAACTTTGCGGAACTGAAAGAAGAGCTTTCCAAGGCCGGAGCGCGTTTTCAGACCAGTTCGGACACCGAGGTCATTCTTGAGAGCTATCGCCAGTGGGGCGTGGACTGTCTTGCCCGCTTTAACGGCATGTTTGCCTTTGCCCTGTGGGATGTCGTGGAGCAGCGCCTCTTCTGCGCGCGCGATCCCTTCGGCAAAAAGCCGTTTTTTTATACGGTACAGCAGGGCAGGCTGCACTTTGCCTCGGAACTGACGGCCCTTGAGCAGCTGCGCGGCCAGAGCGCGGGCCTGAGCCTGAGCCTGCGGCCCGAAGCCGTCATGCGCTATCTGGCCTATGAATACGTGCCGACCCCGCAGACGGTGTACGGCGAGGTGGAAAGCCTGCCTCCGGCGCACTGGCTTGTGCTTGAAGGCGGAAACCTGCGCACGGGCCGCTACTGGGACATGCCCGTGCCGGACGAAAACGACCGGCGCGGCACGGACGAGCTTTGTGAAGAACTGCGGACTCTGCTGGCCCGGGCCGTGCGGCGCCGCATGATCAGCGATGTGCCACTGGGTGTTTTTCTTTCGGGTGGCATTGATTCGTCCATTGTGGCAGGGCTTATGGCCCGGCAATCGTCCACGCCGGTGAAGACTTTTTCCATAGGTTTCACCGAAGCCAGTTACGACGAATCGCGCTATGCCCGGATTGTCGCCGATGCTTTCGGCACAGATCATAACGAGCGCGTGCTTTCGGCGGAAGAATGCGCCGACAGTCTGCCCGGCATTATCAGCAGGATGGACGTGCCCATGGCGGATGCCTCGGTAGCGCCCACCTGGCTGCTTTCGGGGGTGACCCGCGAAAAGGTCACCGTGGCGCTGGGGGGCGACGGCGCGGACGAACTGTGGGCCGGGTATGAGCACTACATCGGCTTCAAGGTGGCCGAGTGGTATAATGCCCTGCCTGCCGTGCTGCGGCGCAAGGTTGTGGAACCTCTGGCCCGCCGCCTGCCGTCGTCCGCCGGATATATCAATCCGCGTCTGGCGGTAGCCACTTTTCTGCGCGCCGCACAGGCTCCGGCATGGCAGCGCGTGCAGACCATGCTGACGGCTTTTACGCCAGACATGCAGGCAGAGATGCTGGCCGCTTCCTTCAAGGCCGAGGCTCCGGGCTTTCTTGCGCCGGAACGTCTGTTTGCTCCCACGCGGGAGCAGTATGAACACTGGGGGCCCCATTCTGCGGCAGCGCCTCTGGCGCGGGCTTTTTACGTCTATGTGCGCCAGTTCATGCTGGATGATATTCTGGTCAAGGTTGACCGTTGCTCCATGCTGCACAGCCTTGAGGTGCGGGCGCCGTTTCTGGACAAGGACGTGGCCGAGTTTGCCGCGCGCCTGCCCGTGGACTGCAAGCTGCACGGCTTCAAGCGCAAGTGGCTGCTCAAGCGGGCTTTTGCCGATCTGCTGCCCAGGGAGATTCTGTACCGCAACAAGCGGGGCTTTCAGATTCCCGTGGCGGAATGGCTGCGCGGGCGCATGCGCCCGCTTGTGGAAGACCTGCTCAGTGCGGACAGCCTCAAGGCGCAGGGTATTTTTGATCCTGTGGCCGTTCGCGCGCTGGTGGATGAACACGTTTCGGGCAGGGCAGACCTGCGCAAACCCCTGTGGACATTGCTGGTCTTCCAGCTCTGGTGGCAGGCACGCAGCGGCAGCGGCATGGCCCTGCAGAACGGATAGCCATCGAGAATCCCCGTTCGCAATGCGAAAATGCCATAGAGCACGGACATTTTTTCAAAAGCAAGATGCTCTGAAACTGGGGATAGTGCGCCCGTCGTGGCGGCAGCAACGCCGCAGCAAGGCGCTCCATATCCGAAAAGCGCCTTGCATCCCAACGCTGGCGATTGAGCGGTTCCACGGGCCTTGCCGGGGCAACCGTGCAGGATGGCCCACAGCACTTTGCGTCTGCACCGCATTGTGTGCCTGTGCGCATTGTGTGCCTGTGCGCATTGTGTACCTGTGCGCATTGTGTACCTGTGCGTACTGAGCATCTGGGCCGCACGGTGCATTTGGGCGCACGGCGTCTCTGGGCCGCCCCCTGTCTCTGGTCCGGCCATCTGGTCCGGCCATCTGGTCCGGGCACTTGGGCCGGGCAGGCTTTTTACGTCTGCTGCGGCCTTTTACCGGGAGGCTCTTCTTGCCAGCCATGCCCCGATGCTTATATGCTTTAATGGCGTGGCAGCGTGCGGCATGAGGTTTTTCATGCCGTGCAGCGTCAGCGCATTCATAAAATTCGCAAGGTGAGGAGTTTGCATGACCAGCCAGATCAAGACCGTTCTTCTTCTGGGTTTGCTTTCGGGCATCATCATTGTGCTCGGTGGCCTGCTGGGCGGGCGCACGGGCATCATCATCGCTTTCGGCATGGCTCTGATCATGAACGTGGGCAGTTACTGGTACTCGGACAAGATCGTGCTATCCATGTACCGTGCGCGTGAGCTTGCGCCGGAAGAAGCCCCGTACCTGCACAGGATTGTTGAAGAGCTGTCGTACAATGCGGGCATTCCCAAACCCCGCGTGTGCGTGGTCCCCGAAGAGGCCCCCAATGCCTTTGCCACGGGCCGCAACCCCGAAAATGCCGTGGTTGCCGTAACAGAAGGGCTTATGCGCCTGTTGCCGCCCGAAGAACTGCGTGGCGTGGTGGCGCATGAAATCGGTCATATTGTCAACCGCGACATTCTCATTCAGACCATTGCCGGGGTGATGGCTTCCGCCATCGTGACCATGGCGAATATTTTTCAGTTTACAGCCATTTTCGGCGGCAACCGGGACAGCGAGGGCAACGGGGTCAATCCCATAGCCGCACTGGTCATGGCCTTGCTGGCTCCTATGGCTGCCGGTCTTGTGCAGATGGCCATTTCGCGCTCGCGCGAATATCTGGCTGACGACACGGGAGCGGAGCTTTGCGGGCAGCCTCTGGCTCTGGCCGGTGCGCTTGCCAAGCTGGGCGCGGCCAGCGGGCGCATACCCATGCGCGAAGGCAATCCCAGCACCGAGCAGATGTTCATTGTGTCACCCATGTTTGCCCACGGCAGCATGGCTAATCTGTTCAGCACGCATCCGCCGCTGGAAGAGCGCATCCGCAGGCTTCAGGCCATGGCTGCTTCCCGGCGCTGATTGTTTTTCAGAGCATTTCGCCTTGAAACGGCTCTGGCCGCTGCGTGAGCAGCCCCACCCGCAACCGGGCGCAAGTGCCGGGTGTTTGCGCCGTTGAGCGCAGAAACGAGCGTGCCGTAACCTTTGAGAGAATGTTCATCCTCAGGGTTACCCCTGAAGACGGCATATAACCGGGCGTGAGCGCCCGTTACACTGAGGTAGACAATGCAAGCACGCCTTTTGCTGGTCACACTGCTGGCCCTGCCCTTGCTGGCCTGTGTCAAGGCCGGGCCTACGCCTGAGCCGGAGCAGGAGTTTCCGGTGGAACCTTGCCCCTTTGTCTATGTTTTTGCCCCCGGCAACTACATTGTGGACATTGCAAGCGGCGCGCAGGTGGTGCTTGACCCCGGCGTGCAGGAATTTGAGCTGTTCTGCTCGCCCGGCGCGGCGCGGGGGGCCATCAATCAGGGTGTGGAAAAAGGCGCCCTGCCCGAAGGCGACTGGCGCATCTACCGGCTGGACGGAACGCTGGACGACCTTGCCCAGAAAAGCCCGCATCGACGCTATACGCTCAAGCGCATGGCTCAGGTGGTGGACTGGGTGACGGAGAATATCTAGAGCAGTTAACGAATGAAATGAGTTGACCGCTCTGCAAGGATTTTCTTGAAAATCCTTGCCACGAAATGCGAAAAGGCAGGCTTTTGCCTGCCGTAATCGAGCATTTCAAGTGTTAAATTCTCTGGAAGAGGCGCAGTACCTCCGGGCAAGAAAAAATGGTTCGCGGCCCGGCATGCAGGGCACGCGGTTCAAAAAACGGTTTGGCGCATGCCTGCGCGCCGTGTACCGCGGGCTTGCGGTGTGCCTTTCAGTATTTTCTTGAGCTTCACACGCGTGCTGGCGGCGCGTTGGGCGCACAGGAATTTTCAGCGCAAGGCGAAATACGCGCAGTACAGCCCGTTTGTGTAAAACTTTTCAGGAATGATTCCTGTGCGTGTATATCCAACTGACCGGCATCGCAGCCTTTGTTGCTGTTTACATGTTCCAGCGTGTCAGGGTGGCACTGTGGGGTGTCCTGTTCTATGCTGACAGGAAATAGAATCTGCTTTTGCCCGTCATGGGCGAAAGAGTACCCATACGAGGATGATACTATGGAAACAAGCGCAAGAAATGTCTTCAAGGGCAAAGTGGTGGCGGTGCGTTCCGGTGCGGTCAACGATGAGGTGGAACTGGCCGTTGATGGAGGGCTGAATATCGTGGCTTCCATTACCAAGGTGAGCACCGGCAAGCTTGGGCTTAAACCCGGAGTGGAAGCTCTGGCGCTGATCAAGGCGAGCTTTGTGCTGCTGATGAATGACGCCGAAAAATACCTTCTTTCCACCCGCAACCAGTTTTCCGGGACAATCAGCAAGGTTACGCCCGGCGCGGTTAATGCCGAGGTGCTGGTAGATCTGCCCGGCGGCGTGGGCATCACGTCCATTGTCACCATGGGCAGTCTTGAAAAGCTTGGTCTTGCCACCGGCAAAAAGGTGACGGCCATTGTCAAGGCTTCGCAGGTGATTCTGGCAGTGCCCAGATAGTCCCTGCTGCAGTTGCTGCCGCGTTGACCGGCTGTGGGCCTGCCCCGGCGGACGCGCACTCGTCATGAAAGACCCGGAGCCTTCAAAGCTCCGGGTCTTGTTGTTGACTGCGTACGACTTCGGGAGCAAAAAGGATGCGGCAGTCTGGCGGACATCAGCGTGCCGTGCCCGCAAGATGCCCCGGCATGCCCGCTCCGGGGTGGTGAAGGGGGATCTGGTGCGACCGGGCGCGTTTTCATGAAAATCTGCCGGGAGTACTTTGCGTCGATTTTGCCGGACGTGCCGTGGGAAAAAACAGGCGGAATAAAAAAAGCTATATGGGGCAGGGGGTTGGCGGAAAAAAAGTCCGCCTCTGGTAATAAAAAACGCACAATCTTTATACTTACGATGTTGTGATTTTTTTATCAAGAAGATTATTTGTGCGAAAATTATGTGAAAAATTGCGCAGCTCCTTGACCTAAACTTATATTCGTTCTAGTTTAATGCAGCGCAATAAAAGCCCAGCGTGATCGCGGGAGGTTGCCATGTGGGATGACTGCTGCGATTACAATGTGGTTCGTGAAGTGCGGGTAAAAAGCATTGCTTACCTCGGCACGGGAGCCATAGACAAGATAGACCCCATCCTGGGCAAGCTTAAAAGCGAGGGAGTTGCAGCAGTTCTTTGTGTTTGCGGCGGTCATGCCTACCGCGCTTCGGGCGCGTGGGATAAAGTAGAAGCCGCTGCCCTCAGGCATGGCATTGTACCAGCCCTGTACAACAGGGTTACGCCCAGCCCCACCACAGATACTGTGGACGATGCAGCAGCCCTTGGGCGGGCCATCAATGCCGGAGCAGTGCTCGCCATTGGCGGGGGCAGCCCTCTGGACTGCGGCAAGAGCGCGGCCATACTGCTGGCTAATCCCGGTAAAAGCGCTGAAGACCTTTTTTGTTTTCGCTTCACGCCCCAAAAGGCCCTTCCTCTGGTTGCCGTCAATCTCACCCACGGCACGGGCAGTGAAGTCAACCGTTTTGCCGTGGTCACCGTATCAGGGCGCAGTCACAGATCCATTGTGGGGCACGACTGCATGTACCCCCGATACGCCATTGACGATCCGGCCCTTATGACCGGGCTTTCGGCAGAGCAGAGCCGCTATGTGTCCATAAATGCGTTCTGCAGGGTTGTGGAAGCAGCCACAGCCACGGCAGCCAACCCGCTGGCGGTTACGCTGGCCCGCGAAACCGTGGGGCTGGTTCATCGCTGGTTGCCGGTGGCGCTGGCCGAGCCGGAAAACCTCAAGGCACGTTACGGGCTGTGCCTGGCGGCGCTTCAGGCCGGGGTAGCTTTTGACAACAGCCATCTGCATATGGCTCACGCGCTGGAGCAGCCTTTGGGCCGCTTTAGAAATCTCCCGCACGGCTTGCGTCTGGCTATTCTGCTGCCTGCTGTGGTTGGCGCATGCTATGCCGCAAAACCCGATGTGCTGGCGCATGTGCTTGGCCCGGTGGCCCCCGGACTGCAGGGCCTGCCCGAAGAAGCCGATGAAGCGGCGCGGGCGGTGGAAGACTGGATATTCAGCCTGGGCATAACGCAAAAACTCCTGGACTTGGGAGTCCAGGAGTTCGATGTGGAAGAGTTTTGCAACTTCGTCGAGCAGACGCCTTCGCTGGGTCTTCTGCTCTCGGTGGCGCCGGTCAGCGTTTCCCGCCAGCTTGTGGCAAGAATTTATACTGAATCGTTGCGCCCCATGCGTTGAAATTGCCCATCTCCTCCAGGACCGGCCTGATCTGCCGCAGTCCGGTCCATACCCAGCCCCTCCGTTTGCCGACGGCGGGGCTTTTTCTTATCACGCCCCAAGGCGAACGCCAAGCTCAAGTTTTTGTCCGGTCAGGCGTGTGTCATAGCCGCCAATGCCTTCAAGGCGCTTTTTGAATTCCGGCTTCTGCAGCAGTGTTTCCACGCCAACAACACGGGGGTCTTCCCTGAATTCTTCGGGAACGGCGAGATCCCAGCGTTCGCCCCCCAGGGGAATAAAGTCGAGGCCCATTGCTCTGGCTGCTGCAGCCACGCCGGGGCCGCAGTCGGCCCTTCCCATAAGCACGGCCGCTGCCACGGCAAGCTGACTTTCCACCTCATTTTCATAGCCGGAAACATCTTGCGGCGTCATGCCCGCATGGCGCAACAGCGCGTCAAACTGCATGCGAGTGCTTGAGCCGGTCTGTCGGTTAACACAGCGCAGTTTCAGGTTTTTTATGTCGGCTACGCTCTTGATGCCATGCGGGTTGCCCGCAGGAACCACCAGACCGACCTGACGGATGACCAGATTGATCAGGGCAACCTTGCCCTCGGGCCAATGCTTTTGCACAAAGGAAAAATTGAAGCCGCCCCTGTCGTCATCAGCCATGTGCAGCACCGCCAGATGGCAGTGCCTGTTTTTCAGGGCCTCAACGGCGTCGGCGGCGTCCGCGCCCGCGCAGACAAGGTGGATGGCGTGCGGCAGCCGCAGAAGTTCGTCGGCAAGCAGTTCCAGCGCCACGTCATCGCCTCCGGCGCAGAACAGGGTACTGTACAGGCTGTCCAGAGGCCGCAGGGGACGAGCGCGCACCGTGCTGCCAAGAGCCGCCCCCCTGCCGTCGGCAGTAATGCGGGCAAGGCCCTGGGCACGAACCGTGCTTTTATAGCCTTCGGCCATGCGCAGTGGCAGGGCGACTGTTTTTTCGGCCACCCGTGCCAGAGCCAGAGGGGCAAAAACGTCAAGGCCGGGATGTGCGGGCAGGCTGGCGGCCAGCTCTGCCGCAAGTTCCCCGTTGGCGTCGGCATGGCCTGCAAGGGTCTGGGCATAGCACAGCCCCGGACGGCGCGACATGAGCAGCAGGGCCGGGGCCACCAGAGCGTCAAAGGCCGTGATGCTGCCCGCAGGTGACGCCGGAAGGCAGAAGAGGGGCCTGCCCTCATATACGGCGGTCATGACAGGAGACCCCGGCAAAAGGCCGATGGCGGGGGCCACAATTTTGCCTTCGTGCTCCATCAGGCTGCGTATGGCTGCCAGAGCGTCATCGCCGGCGGCGCACAGCAGCAGGGCGTGCGCGCCTGCATCCAGAGCGGCCCGCAAAAAATCACGTATGGCATCGGCGCTGGCAGGCAGGCACGGGGCCGTCTGTGCGCGGCAGTCAATATCTTGCGTCTGGGCCGCCAGCGCGTGGATGATGCTGTCCGTAGCGGCTGTTGCCGCCGGCCCGTCCTTTGGGGAAGCCGGAACCGCGCTGTCCACGGCCGCCATGTGCAGCTGCAGATGGTCCCATACCTGTACCTCGGTGATTCCGGCCGCCAGCAGCGCCCCAAGGTCAGCGGGGCGGAGGATGTGGTTCCGTGCAAAGAGGGCTTCACCAGCTGTCATGTCTGCTCCTGCCCGGCGTACATGCAGCCACGGCAGCATGGGGGCCGTGATGCTGACGCCGCCCTTGCCGTCCGCGGCTGCGTGAACGGGCAGGGCCACGGCATCGCAGTTGGGCGGCATGCTGTCACCCGAGCGGACGGCAAAGCAGGTTTTGGCTTCCTGAAGCAGGGCCGGTGCAGTGCTGTCGGCTGTATAGGTGTCCGCAGCCTTGAGGGCATACCCCTGAGCTGCGGCCAGAGGCGCAGCGGGAACATCGGCGGCTGCGCTGACAAATTCGCTCAGCACGCGGCCATGAGCGTCCCCGGTCGGGCAGGCCACGGGCTGCGGCAGCCTGTTTTTGCCGTCAGCGGCGCGGGCCACATCCAGAGCGCCGAGCAGCTTGTCGAGAGCGTCGGCCAGAGGCACGGTTTGTGTATAGATATTGCTTTGGGGAGCCATAGATCCTCCTTAAAAGCCGTTTTGCCTGAAAAGGCTCTGGCAGCCGCAGGGGGCGCGCCGGAAAGGCGCAGGCGCAATCAACCACGCGGTCAGGCTGGAGCGGCATCTGGCGACGATGAAACGGTACGGGGTTTCGCCTGTCTGCTCTGGAAATGCGGCACAGGAACAGTCGAAAATGCGGATGTCCACACTGCAAACATACATGTTCTTGCGGTAGTTGCAAATATGCGGGGGCAGACCTCGCAGGGCCGTATTGCGTGCCGCTGCGGCTGGGCGTATACTGGGGGTTGGTACGTAACCTCAACCCTGCGGCGGCATGCCGTTTGATATGACCGTACACGAAATACGCGCGCTCCTGGCTGCGGATAAAGCCACGGTAGGCACATGGCTGCAACTGCCTTCTGCCGATGTGGCCGAGCTTATGGCTCGCGCGGGCTATGACTGGGTGGCTGTGGATATGGAACACGGCTCCTTTGGCCGCACCGGGCTGCCGGATATTTTCCGGGCCATCGAATGCGGCGGGGCGGCTCCTTTTGCGCGCCTGCCCGAAGCCGGGAAAACCCAGATCAAGTCCGCGCTGGAAGCGGGCGCTCAGGGGCTGATTTTTCCCATGATTGAAAGCCGCGAACAACTGGACCGCGCCATTGACTGGGCCGTTTATCCCGGTCAGGACCATTGGCGCTCCGCCGGAGAAACCGCCGGTGAATACAGGGGGGTTGGTTTTTGCCGGGCCAATGTGTTTGGCAAATGCTTTGACGAGTATCGCAGCTCCCTCGCGCCCGAAATATTTCTTGTGGCACAGATAGAGCATATCCGCGCTGTGGAAAACCTGGACGCCATTCTGTCGCATCCGCGGCTGGACGCCATCATGGTCGGCCCGTACGACCTTTCCGGCTCCATGGGGCTGACGGGGCAGTTTGATCATAAGGACTTCAAGGCTGCCATGGAACGCATTTCTGCGGCCTGCGTCCGTCACAGGGCGCGCATGGGACTGCACATCGTGCAGCCTGACCCGGCCGAACTCAAGCGACAGATCGCGGCAGGCAGCCGTTTTATTGCCTATGGCATAGATTCCGTCTTTCTCTGGCATGCATCTGAGCGGCCGGATCAGGGAGAATAACTGTGAAAATAACTGTTTTTGGCGGATCCGGCTTTCTGGGTTCGCATATTTGCGACAAGCTTTCTGATGCCGGGCATGCGGTCACCATTGTGGACCTGCATCCCTCACCCTGGCTGCGGCCTGACCAGACCATGCTCACGGGCAATATTCTTGAAGAAGAAACCGTGCGCCGGGCCGTGGAAGGCGCGGACATGGTGTTCAACTATGCAGGCATAGCCGACATTGGCGAAGCCAATAACCGCCCGGTGGACACTGCGCGCATCAACGTGCTCGGCAATGTCATGATCCTCGAAGCCTGCCGCCATGCAGGGGTAAAGCGCTACGTCTTTGCCAGCTCCCTGTACGTGTACGGCAAGTCGGGCGGTTTTTACCGTTGCAGCAAGCAGGCGTGCGAACTGTATATTGAAAACTATCAGGCCATGCACAACCTGCCCTACACCATATTGCGCTACGGCTCGCTTTACGGCCCCCGGTCGGACAGGCGCAACGCCATCAACCGCTTTGTGTACGAGGCGCTGGCAACGGGCGGCATCACGTATTACGGCGCTCCCACGGCGCTGCGCGAATATGTGCACGTGGACGATGCCAGCGCCGCCACTCTGGCCGTGCTGGCCCCGGAATTTGAAAACCAGAATATCATCATTTCCGGCAACCAGCCCATGCGGGTCGGGGACCTTTTCAAGATGATCGGCGAAATGCTGGGCAAGGAACTGGTCATCAATTACCAGAACGACCCCAACAGCGGCCACTATCAGGTCACGCCGTATGCCTTCATGCCCAAGGTGGGCCGCAAGCTCGTGCCGCCGCTTACCGTTGATCTCGGTCAGGGCATCCTGCGCGTCATGGAAGAAGAGCACAAGGAGCTGCACCCGGAACTGGAGTCCGAGGGCGGGTATCTTGTGGCTACAGACGACTAGGCGCTGCGCGCGTCCGCTCGTTTGTCCGTACAGGGTTTTTCGTGCAGTACTGCCGTTCAACGGGCATGCTGAAAATATCTCTGAAAATTTGAGGCCATAAGGAGCCGCTACATGAACATTATTGCCATCATTCCCGCGCGTATGGGGTCCAGCCGCTATCCCGGCAAGCCGCTTGCCCTCATCCATAACGTCCCCATGGTGGGCCATGTGGCCTTTCGTACGGGCATGAGCAAAACGCTGTCTTCCACCTACGTGGCGACCTGCGATGAAATTATTGAAAACTACTGCAAGGATGCGGGCCTGCCCTGCGTCATGACCGGCGACCACCACGTGCGCTGCTCCACGCGCACGGCCGAGGCCCTGCTCAAGATCGAGGCTGCCACAGGCAAAAAAGCCGATATCGTTGTCATGGTGCAGGGCGATGAGCCCATGGTGCGTCCCGAAATGATCGATGCCGCCGTGGCTCCCATGCTGGCTGATCCGTCCATCAACGTGACCAACCTCATGGCCGATATGGATACCCTTGAAGAATTTGAAGACCCCAATGAAGTCAAGGTGGTGGTGGACAGGTTCAACGACGCCCTCTATTTTTCGCGCGAACCCATTCCTTCGCGCAAAAAAGGCTCGGACAAGGTCCCCATGCGCAAGCAGGTCTGCATTATTCCTTTCCGCCGCGACTATCTGCTGCGCTTCAATGAAATGGAAGAAAGCCCCCTGGAAATCTATGAATCCGTAGACATGATGCGCATCCTTGAATACGGAGAAAAGGTACGCATGGTCCCCACGGCCAGCCGCACCTGGAGTGTGGACACGCCCGAGGATCTTGTGCGCGTGTGCCGCCTCATGGAAGGCGACGACCTTATGAAGGAATACAGCAAGTAGTATGGCTGCGCTCGACAAACCGGGCATGACGCAGGAGAGCGGGGCGGCCGAGGCCGTCCCTGCCGCATCCTCCGCATCCTCTGAAAAGGGCGACGCGGGGGGCGCGGCTGCGCCGGAGCATGGTGCTCCGGGCTGGCGTCGCCGTCTCGGGGCCGCACTGGAAGAGTTGTGGATAGCCCTGCTCGGCTGGATACCCACCCCCGTGGGACTGGCATTGCGTCTGGCGGGCTGGCGCTGGCTTTTTGCCCGCTGCGGCTCGGTGCGTTTCGGCACGGGCCTGTGCCTTGCGGGCTGCCGGGGCATGCGCCTGGGCAACAATGTGCGCCTCGGGCGCGGCTGCTTTATTACTGCCACTGACGGCGAGCTGGTGCTGCACGACAGTGTGGCCCTGTCGCCCTATGTGCATGTGGGGGCCGATGCGGGCCGCATTGAAATTGGCGCACATACGGCCGTGGGGCCGGGCACGGTCATTCGTGCGGCCAACCACTGCATTGCCCGTCAGGACGTGCCCATGATGCATCAGGGGCACGTGCCGGGTGAAATTGTCATAGAAGAAGACGTCTGGATTGGGGCCAACTGCGTCATCACTCCCGATGTGCGCATCGGGCGCGGCGCCGTGGTGGGCGCGGGCGCGGTGGTCACCCGCAACGTGGCCCCCTTCAGCATCGTGGGCGGCGTTCCCGCCCGCGTCATTGGCATGCGCGGGCAGAACGGTCAGCATATGGGCGGACATGTCTCGTGACATGCGTCAATGACCGAGCTTCAGGGGCTGCTTGCAGATAGATTTTTGTCCAGTTGGCTGCGTCACGCAGAAAACAGGCCCAGACATGCCCCAATTGGTGCAAACAGGCCCGGCACAGGCGAGTCCGGCCCGGCACAGGCGAATCCGGATTGGCGCAGGTCGCAAACTGGCCCGCCTTGCCCCAAAAGGCCATTTCAGCGGGATGTGGCCGGATGCAGAAAAAGGATAGTTATGTCATTGCAATGTATTGTTTTTGACTGTGACGGCGTCATACTGGACAGCGTGCCCGTAAAGACACGCGCCTTTGCCCGCATTGCCGCGCCTTACGGGCAGGAGGCTCAGGACCGTTTTGTCATGTACCACAGCCTGCACGGCGGGGTGAGCAGGTACAGGAAGTTTGAATGGTTTTATGCCGAGGTACTGGGCCGCGAAATCACGCAGGAAGAGTCCGAAGAATTGGGCCGCCTGTTTGCGGAGTACGCTCTGGATGAAGTGCGGCGCTGTCCGCTTATTCCCGGCGTCAAGGATGTGCTGGATACCTGGAAGGGCAGGCTGCCCCTCTATGTCTGTTCCGGCGCACCGCATGAAGAAGTGCTGGCCGTCTTGCGCGAGCGCGGGCTGGAGCACTATTTTACGTCCATTCACGGTTCCCCCCCGGCCAAGGCCCGGCTTCTGGCCCAGATTGTGGCTCCGCTGCCCCTGGCTCCGGAAAACGTGCTTATGGTGGGCGATGCCCCCACAGACCGCGATGCCGCGGAAGAAGTGGGCACGCTTTTTTATGGCGTGGGGCCGGACATCAAGCCTGTTTCGGACTCCGCCTATCCCTGGGCCGAAGACCTTACGGGACTCAATGACTGGATCGCGGCCCGCGTGGCCGCGGTCTGAGCAAACATATAACAGCAAGCCCCGCAGGTTGCCTGTGGGGCTTTCACGTCTGAAGTCATGAAAAAAATATGCATACCGCTTGTCTGTCTTGTGGCCCTGCTGTTTGCGGGCTGCGATTCCGGCAGCAATGAAGACGCTTCTTCAGCAACAAAGGCACAATCCGGGCAAAAGACGGAAACGGGCCGGGCCTCGGATGCGGCGCACGGTGCAGCACAGGACCGCCCCCCCTATGAAGAGCACGTTCAGGGGCCGCCTCCTTCACAGGAAGAGCTTGAGAAGGCGGACGCTCTGGTGGCTTTCTATAATGTGGCCGCGGCCACGCTGGCCGAGCCGTATTATGTGCAGGCCGAAACCATGACGGACAATGTGCGTCATTATCTGCGGGAATGGACACTGGCCCCGCGCCCCGCGCCCGATGGCGACGGCAGGGTGCTTGCGCGTCGTCTGGCGGCCCCTGCGGACATGTTCGGGGCGGATGAATCCGCTGCCCTGTCCCAGTGGGTGGATGATATGGAAAAAAGCATCCAGAGCATGCGGGCCGATTACGCGGCGCTGACACGCTATGTGCGGGATGAGAATATCCGTGATGACGGCGTGAAGGGCCGCGCTCTGGCGGCCAGTGTGGAGCAGGGGCATGAGCGTTTTGTGGCTGCCCGGGACGGGTATCTGGCCCTTGTGGAAGGGCGGGCCGTCAAGGCCGAGGAAGCGCTGCTCTATGGGCATCCGCTCCGGCGGCAGATACTGGAGGCCAGAAACATTTTCAGCCTGTATGGCAGCACGGCGGCACTGCTGGCCGCGCAGACGCCAGACCGTCAGGCCCTTGCGCAGGTGCGGGACAAGCTTGAGGCCGGGCTGCGCAGGGCCGGGCAACCGCCATTTCCGGCTGCTCCCGAAGTGGAGCGGGCCTATCGCGAGTTTCTCAGGCATGCTGCGCGCTATGAGGCCCTGCTGGGCCGTGGCCTTGCCGAGGGCTTTTACAGCCCGGTGCGGCAGGAGCTGAACAATGTCGCGCAGGAGAGCCGTCAGACCTATAACATTTTCGTGCGTACAGCCAACTCCAACTGAGCTGGCAACAGCACTGAAAAGCAGCTGGGCGCTCCAGGTGTTTTTGATATTCGGACCATGAGGCTGTGCAGCCGCTGGAGCAAGACGACTGCACAACCGCTCTGAACGGGGTTGCCGTCCCTCGGTGGATATCTGTCCGCTGCGGGCGCAACCCCGATGACGTGTAACAGGGCGACCGTGCCCTGCAGGAGAGCCGCCATGAACATTGTCAGCTATTGCCCCAACAGCCTGCGCACCGGCGCTGCCGATGCGGCGGATGTTGCGCTCTATGGGCCGGACGTCGCCCGTGGGGCACGTGCTTTTCATGAGGGTTTTGACCGCTATGCGCCCACGCCGCTGGTGCGTCTGAAAAATCTTGCTCATGAGCTTGGCCTTGGCGAAATCATGATAAAGGACGAGTCGCAGCGTTTCGGGCTCAATGCTTTCAAGGTGCTGGGCGGTTCCTACGCGGTGGCGCGCCATCTGGCCCGGCAGCTTGATATGCCCATGAGTCAGGTCAGTCCGCAACTGCTGCGTTCTGCCGAAGTGCGGGAAAAGCTGGGAAAGCTCACTCTGGTTACGGCCACGGACGGCAATCATGGCCGGGGCGTGGCCTGGACGGCCCAGCAGCTCGGCATGGGGGCTACGGTCTTCATGCCCGCCGGGTCAGCACCGGTCAGGGCCGAAAACATCCGCAAAACCGGGGCGCAGTGCACCATAACCGACCTCAATTATGATGATACCGTGCGCCTTGCCATGCAGCACGCCCAGAAGACGGGCGGCGTGCTTGTGCAGGACACGGCCTGGGACGGATATGAAGAAATGCCGCTCTGGATCATGCAGGGCTACACCACGCTGGCCCTTGAGGCGGACGAGCAGTGGCGCGAATGCGGCTTGCGCCCGCCGACCCATATCTTTTTGCAGGCCGGGGTGGGGTCTTTTGCCGCCGCGGTGCTTGGCTATTTTGCCGCCGTGTGGGGAGATGCCGCGCCACAGGTCATCACGGTGGAGCCGCAGGCCGCCGACTGTTTCTATCGATCCTTCATGGCTGGCGACAGCGCCTCTCATGCGGTCACGGGGCACATGCGCACCATCATGGCAGGACTTGCCTGCGGTGAACCGAGCAGCCTGTGCTGGCCCCTTTTGCGTGACAGGGCCGTGGGCGGCCTGGCCTGCCATGATGCGGTGGCCGCCAACGGCATGCGCATTCTTGCCGCGCCCCTGCCGGGCGACAGCCCCGTGTGCAGTGGCGAATCCGGTGCTGCCCCGCTGGGGGCCATCGAGCATATCATGAAAAATCCGCAGATGCTGGACGTCCGTCAGGCCCTGAGGCTGGACGCCTCTTCTCGCATACTGCTTTTCAGCACGGAAGGGGATACCTCGCCCGAGCTGTACCGTGAGATTGTCTGGTACGGCCGCTGCGCAGGAGTGGACGCCGGGTAGCGGTCAGGCGCACAGGGGCCGGGCGGGCGTAAAAGTCCAGCCTGCCGGGGATGGTGACGGAATAGAGAGACAAAAAGGCCGCACGGATGTTGTGCGGCCTTTTTTGTATATTGCGAAAAGTTGGCGGTATTGTTGCATCGAAAGGGAGCCTGCGTCGGGCCGTGCCCGGTCCCGCTGCTGTACGGGGCGCATGCCCGTATGGCGCGCGGGCGCGGGTATTCGGGGCGCAGGTTCAAAGGCTGAGCGCCCCATTTGTGCGGCGGCCAGAACCCGTGGCAGCGGTCTATTTTCCGCGTATCCAGTAGGTTTCAAAGCCGTCCTGTAGCCAGCCGTCCTGTACCTGGGTGCACCCTGCCTGCTTGAAAAGCTGCCGGTATTCGTCGCGCGTGCGCCGCCAGCCCCAGAATTGCTGCCGCCGTATGCCCAGATAGTGCAGGAAGCCGCGAATGAAAATCTTGATGGCGTTGACGAAGCTGCCGATAAAGGAATCCTCTTCCAGCAGGGAAGCCGAAAGCAGGATGATCTCGCCCTCGGGGGCCAGCTGGGCGCGCAGCTCCTGTAGCAGGTAGGTAAATTCGCGCGTGGGGATGCCGTAGTCCACCGTGGAAAGGTAGATCATGTCGTAATGGACATCAGGGGGCAGGCACGCCGGGGGCAGGCCGATATAGATGCGTTCGCTGGGAATATGCTGGCGCAGCCACTTCATGCCCACGGTGCTTGGCTCGTTGACGTGCAGCTCCAGCTCGGGCATTTCCTCCAGCAGGATTTTTTCCATATAGCCCACGCCGCTGCCGATGGACAGCACGCGCACAGGCTCTGTGCGGGGCTGCGCTTCTCTGGCGACCTGATCACGCAACTGCCCGATAAGCCAGCGGGCGTCTTTGCGCTTGTTTTCGCGCCAGACAGCGGGCAGATCGTCCCAGTCCTTATAGCGGCGAAACAGCTCTTCGTAGAACACCGCGTAGAACTTGGGTTCCGCCAGATGGAAAAAGGAAATATGCGAAAAGGACGTAAAGGGTATGCCCTGCCAGCTTTCTTGATAAAATCGCCGCACGTCAAGCCTCCGATCATGGCTGCAAGTATGCGTTATTGCAACGCCGAAGCCACTTCACACACTGTCAAGTATACCCCAAGCCACCATAGGGCGCAATGCGCGGTCAATTGTTCTGCTGTGCGCCCTGGAGCAGATCTGCCTTGAAGTACTTTACATTTCAAGGTTTTCATCCAGAGCAGATTAACTTTGATAATATACATTCTCAAAGTTTGATGCACGCTCACTTCGGCGTTTAACCGCGCAAATAAATTGCGCTTACGCCTCCGTGGCGGGCGTCTGCTCCCGCATCCGCCAGAGCAATTTCAAAGTGAAATTGCTCCAGCCGAAAACCGCATTTTCGGCTGAATCCACGCCCGGTTGTGGCGCGCTGCCCTTTGGTGCAGCGTTGAAGCATTGCCGCTTTCTCAACGCCAGAATGCTCCAGCCCCGCGAGGGGCCATCCGCGTTGCGCGGGGCTGCGGAATCAGTGGTCTGCAATGGCCGGAACCAGCCCGGAGCAGCCTCAAGCCGTTCAGGGTTTGCCCGAATCCGCTCGAATGGGGCAAAGGGCAGTGGCGTGCCCGTGTGCCCACATGAATGGCATAGCTCACAAGGGTGGCCGTAAAAAGAATCTTTGTCAATGGACGGGGGGCGACACCTTTTGGCGCCGCCCCCCGCGTTTCAGACTGTCATTTCAGGGTCGCAGGCCCCGGAGCGGTTCAACTTTGAAAAAAGTCGGCTTGCTCCGCGTGGATTATTTAAAAATCCGCGCTGCGAAATGGTTGCAAGGTGAACGTGCTTCGCCTGTTACGACAAATGAAGTTACAGGCAAGGATCGTAGCGATACATCGCCGGACCGCAACCATGTGTAAGCGTTAAATGCTCTAATGGCCTTTGGAGCAGCCGTTGCGTCCCTTTTTTTTGGGAAACAGCACAAAGTTCCAGTACACCACATAGAGGGGCAGAACCACAAACATCATGGCGTAAGCCCAGCTCTTCGTATAGAGGAAGTAATCGTAAAAAGTATGGAATTCCATAGTATTCTCCTCTCCCTGTTGGCTAGTGCTCATCCCTGAAGTCGGGGTGTTCGTACAGCACCGGCATGTGGTAGATGATAAAGCGGTACACGGTCACGATCATCGTTACCACAAAGATGGAAATGCATATTTCCCAGATGCTGGGGAAGTAGCGTTCCGCCGGGGGCAGGTTGTAGTTGAAGGCGATCATGGACACGTTGAAGCGGTTCAGAACGATGCCCAGCACGGTATTGGCCGAAGCAATGCGGCACAGGGTCAGATTGCGGTCGCGGGCGCCCTTGGCGTAAAGCAGGGCGGGCAGCAGCACAAAGCCCAGCATTTCAACCAGCCACCAGGCTCCGTAGCCCGAGAAAACGTAGGGCAGGTTGGCCTGCACAAGCATGTCGATAAGCTTGAGCATGAAGTAGGCGAACAGGATGAAAGAGGCCGCGCGCGAGAAGCTGAGGACCACGCCGTCAGATTCGCGCAGGTGGGTTTCGTCCATGTAATGGTGCAGGCCCTTGTGGGCAAAGATGCCTTCAAAGATGACCATGGAGGCCCCGGCAGCCATGGAGCTGACGAAGAAGAACATGGGCATGAAAGGCGAGTACCACAGGGGGTGCAGCTTTTCAGGCGCAATCAGATACAGCGCACCCAGCGAGGACTGGTGCAGTGTCGACAGGGTAACGCCGAAAATGGTGAGCACGATGGTGCTGTGCACCACAAGCTTGCGCCATTTGATAAGGCTGGGGAACTTTTGCGACAGCCACTCCAAAGGGGCCACGGAAAACTCGATGAGGAGCACCGTAACGTAGGTGGCAACGCACAGGCCCACTTCAAAGAGCACTGACGTGGTTCCCGGGAAGAAGAACATGAAGGGCAAACGCAGCGGATGGCCCAGGTCATACAGCAGTGCTATGACCACGAAACCGTAGCCGAGAAAGGCTGTGGTAATGGCCGGGCGCACGGCGGAATGAAACTGTTTCATGCCCATGACGTAGCAGGCCACGGTGGTAAAATAGCCGCCCGCTGCCAGGGCCACGCCGCAAAGCAGGTCAAAGCCGATCCACAGCCCCCAGGGCTGGGTGTTGCTCAGGTTGGTAACCGAGCCGATACCCATCGTGAAGCGGATAACGGTGATTATCAGCCCCACCGTCAGGATGATGGCGGTGATGATGTTGCCCGGAGTGGGTTTGAGAAACTCATCCAGGTTAAACAGCTTGCCTTTGCTGGGAATGACGATGCTGTGCTGTGACATTTACTTATCCTCCCCGTGCCCCGTGCACGCCGTCTCCCGGGCCTTGAGGGCCTCGGTCATGGCGCGGCGGGCCGTATCGGCAGCGCCAGGCCCCTGGGTTTCCTCAATTTTGCGTACGGCGGCATCAACGGCGGCGGCCACGTCTTCGCGGGCTTCCTTGATCTTGTCGTCCGTTTCAGCTTTGTACATGGCTTCGCGGCGCTTGCTGATGGCGTAGGCTCCGCCGAAAAGCACGGGCCAGAAGGCCACGATCATGGGCACCGCGCCCAGTGCGCCGTAGGTCAGCTCGCCCATGGGGCGGTTGCCAAGGTGCGTGTCGAGGCCGAGCTGCTTCAGCTCGTCGCCGGCCAGCGGTGCGTCGTCCGGCGGAACGGCCGCGGCGGCCTGTCCCACAGCGGGGCTGAGCACCATCCATGCCGTGCCGCCCGCATCAAATTCGCCGTAGATGTAGTTGACGTACTTGCCGGGATTGTCGGCAATGCGGGCGCGGGCCACGCGGAGCAGGTCGCTGCGGCGGCCGAAGGTGAGGGCATCCTTGGGGCAGGCCTGCACACAGCCGGGCAGCTTGCCTTCCTTGAGCAGCGGCTCGCAGAAGGTGCATTTCTGTACGAGGGGGTCAAAGGCCTCATCGTACTGAAAGCCGGGAACATAGAAGGGGCAGGCAACCATGCAGTAACGGCAGCCCACGCACTGCGAGCCTTCGTAGTGAACAGCGCCGTTGGGCTGCTTGGTAAAGCACTTGGCAAAGCAGGCAGAGGCACAGGCCGGGTCATTGCAGTGGAAGCACTGCAATTTGCGGAACACGTCCTTGCCGTTGACCTTGTACTTGTTTACCACTGTCCATTCATATTCGCCGGTGCGGCGGTGCGTGTTGCACACCGTAAGGTCGCTGAAGGGCTTTTTGGGTTTGGGCAGGTGGTTGACCTTGTTGCAGGCTTCTTCGCACTTGCGGCAACCGATGCAACGGGTGGTGTCGTGCAGCACCCCGTAACTGTCTTCATAGTATGGGAAGGTATGGGGTCCGGCCTGGGCTACCTTGGCACTGCCAAGGGCCGAGACCACGCCCGCGCTTCCCAGAATGGTCAGAAATGTTCTGCGTTTCATATCTTACTCCATGCTAGTCGGCGCTTTTGGGCGCAGCCTTATGGCAAGTGGTGCAGTCGGTGTCACGAGGACGCGCGACATCCATGCCCTTGTGGCAACCCATGCACTGCAGATGGTAGGCGGCCATAAGGTTGGGACGACCGGGATTGGCCTTGTCGATCTCCTTGGTGTGGCAGCTGCCGCACTTGGGAGGCGTAAGGGAAAGCGGGCTTCTGTGGTGGCAGGTGGCGCACAGAATTTCAGGCTTGTTGTGGAAAGCCTGGGCCAGCTTGTCGTCCTTTATTCTTTCCATAAGGGAGGTGAGGTGGCGGCGATGGGTAAAGTTGCTCGGCTCGTACTTGTCAGCCAGGGCATCAATGACCACCTTATACGGGGCCAGCATGGGGGAGACAGGTTCAACGGGCTTGCGGGCAAGCACGGTTTCTGCGGCCAGCGCCTCATTGTCGCCGGGCAGCAGGGTTCCGTTAATGCCCTTCTGCATCTGTTCAGGCGTCATGGAAGGCGTGATGTTGTGGCAGGTGGCGCACCATGCCTCGTCGCGCTTGGGCGTGACAATGGCGTGACAGCCCGCGCATTCGCGCCGTTCTTTGGTTTGCTGTTCGTGACAGCTCACGCAGCTCACGGGCGTGTTGCCCTTGGCGCGTTTGGCGATATTGGTGGCGTGCATGGCGCGGTCAAGGGTGATGTAGTTGCCCTCGGCCTTGCCCTCTACCGTGTGGCAGGTGCTACAGGACACCGGATCGCCCGTGTGGTGACAGGTCTCGCAGTTATCAACCTTCTTTTCATGGATAAGATGGTTGAAAACCACGGGTTTCATGGCCGCGCCCTTGGGATTGGGCTTTTCGCCGACCGGAAACATGACTATAGCCGATGGCGCGCCGCTGTCTGTTGGCTCCAGAGCTGCGGCCGTGGCCGTGCCCCCCAGCGCCGTGAGACACGCCGCGCCAGCCAGGGCTATAGCCGCCAGCAGAAGCAGTGATGTGCCGTTCCTCATGTGCTTGTCCTTTTGCATTCAGACATTACCCCAAGCCTGCCGCTCAAGGGCGGCAGGATCCTCCGGCCCCGCCGATCCCTGCGGGGGGCAAACACGCAGATATTGCAACGGTATCGCAGGCTGCAAGACTCGTCAAGGAGGTCAGAGAGTTGGAACGGCTTCTCATGCTTGGAAAAACAAGGAGATTGGGAAAATTTTCATTAAAAAATAGGTTTTAATTTTGGCGTTTCGCGCCAATGCCTTTATTTGCGACCCCACGTTGTGCACAACTGTCACATGCTCGGGAGCACAGCGATAAAAGTAAAAAAAATATGGAATGTGGTCTCAGCAGGTCCATGTGAACGCTTTGCGCTTGACCTGCGCATAAAGATGCTCTACGTGGCATGATGATATGGAAGCAGCGTGATGATACCCCGGACCTGCCGGGGAGTGCGCCCCCATCTGGCCGTGCCGTTTTTCCGCAGAAAACGGCGACCCGGGGTGCGCCTGCCGCCTGAATGGCTGTGGAATGAAGGGCTGCGTAACCCCAACGGAGGATCGTTGATGAAGAATGTTGAAAGCCTGCTACTGGGCAACGAGCTGTTTCAGAAAAATTATTTCAGAAAAAACGAATCCCATCTCCTGGATCTGGTCAATAGCGGCCAGCACCCCAAAGCACTCTTTATTGGTTGCGCCGACTCCCGGGTTATCCCTTCCCTCATAACCAACGCGCCTCCGGGGCAACTTTTCGTCTTGCGCAATGTGGGCAACTTTGTGGCCCCCTACAAGCCGGACGAAGACTATCATGCCACGGCTTCAGGCATTGAATATGCCGTCACCACGCTGAATATTTCAGAAATCATCATCTGCGGGCATACCCATTGCGGCGCCATCGAGGCGCTGTACAAAGACATCAACGGCAAACAGCTCATCCATACAAAAAAATGGCTTTCATTGGGCAAAAAGGCCAAAGACCTTGCCCTGCTGGCCCTCGGCAAAAATGCCGAAAAAGAAAAGCTGCTGCGGCTGACGGAAAAGCTCTCCATCATTTTTCAGATCGAGAATCTGCTCACCTATCCCTATGTCAGGCGCAAGGTAAACAAGGGCACGCTGCATATCCACGGCTGGCTTTACCATATCGAGTCCGGCGAAATGGAATATTATGACCCTGACGAGCACGAATTCCTTACGCTGAACAAGTGAGTTTCGGCGCTCGTCGCGCAGTGGAGAAAAAGGTTTTGTCCTTCGTAAAGGGGGATGACGCCCTGCATGGCGGGAGCAGGGAAGGAAGGGAAAGGGAAGGTTTTTTTCTTCGCGCGGTGGGCTGCCGCCCTTCGGGATGGAAGGTTTTCAATTTCTGCGCTTTTGGCCGTCTGCGTGGCGAGGGAAGGAAGGGGAAGGGAAGGCTTGCTCTTCGCACTGTGGGCTGTCGCCCTTCGGGATGGAAAGCTTTCAATTGCTGCTTTATTGGCCGCCTGCGCGGCGTGCGGCAAGGCGGGGCCGGTTATGGGGCTTCGCCCCCTTCTCGGCCCCCCTTGCATCCCCCCCGAAGCACCCCCTTCAGGTTTTCAACTTCCCCCGGTTGGCGAGGGCTGCGCGTCTCGTGCTCCGGGAGCTTCCCTCCCTTCGGTCGGGTGATCTCCCTGCGCGGCGCGCAATGCCATCGTGCGCTCTTGCTTCACATGAAGGCCGTGGAGTGTCTGCCATCTCGGGGGACGCCACAGAGCGGCAACAGCTTGTTCGCTATTGCAGGCTTGTGAAGGCTGTCGCCCTGCGGGATGGGAGGTTTTCAATTTCTGCGTTTTTGACCGTCTGCGTGGCGAGGAAGGGAAGGCTTGTTCTTCGCGTGGTGGGAAGTCGCCCTTCGGGATGGAAGGCTTTCAATTGCTGCTTTATTGGCCGCCTGCATGGCAGGAGCAGGGAGAGAAGGGCTTGCTTTTTGAGGGGAATCTGTCGTCCTGTCTGTTTTGGGGACGCAATCGTTTGGACCTTTGTGGTTGCTTTTGTGCAGCTGTCAGCAGCAATTTCAAAGTAAAATTGCTCTGGGCGGTGCAAATGGCCCTGAATTTTTGTGCAAAGAGAAAGCGGTGAATGGCATTGCGCGGCGCGCAGGGAGATCACCCGACCGAAGGGAGGGAAGCTCCCGGAGCAAAAGACGCGCAGCCCTCGCAAAATGATGGAAGCTGGAAAGCCCCGCGGGGTAGTCCGGGGGGAGTGCAGAGGGGGCCTCGGAGGGGCGCAGCCCCTAACAGGCCCCCATCTGCCGCCCGCCGCGCAGGCGGCCAATAGAACAACAATTGAAAGCTTCCGTCCCGCAGGGCGGCTGCCCACCGTGCGAAGAAAAAAACCTTCCCTTCCCGCTCTTGCGGCCCGCCCCTCCTGCTCCCGCCGCACAGGCGGCCAATCGAACCCTGCCCAATGCAGCCACATGCAGGCAGCAAAAAACAATCACCCTATACGCGCAAGGCCCGTGCCGCCTTGACCACGGCATCCACATCATCGGGGGGCAGCCATACGGCCCCGGCGCGCGCACGAAACCAGGTGAGCTGGCGTTTGGCGTACGCCCGTGTGTTGCGCAGCCAGAGGTCGCGGCATGCGTCCAGACTCAGGCGCCCCCGCAGAAAGGCCAACGCCTCCGCACAGCCGATGCCCGTCCAGCCGGGGGCATTATCATCATCACAGTTCTTCAGGGCCTGGGCGGCCTCGTCCATGGCGCCGGAGGCAAGCATCATGTCCAGGCGACGGGCAAGGCGCGGTTCCAGCCAGTGCAGTGGCGCATCCAGCACAAGCAGCGGCCCGTTGCAGGGCGGGCGGCTCATGGCATGCTTGTGCCACCAGCTAAACGGCTTGCCCGTGGCCTCGTGTACTTCAAGGGCGCGCACGATGCGCTGCCGGTCGTTGGGATGTATGCGGGCGGCGTAGTCCGGATCAACGCGGGCCAGTTCGGCATGCATGGCCTGCGGCCCGGTCTCTTCAAGGCGAGCCGTAAGGGCAGCGGTGAGAGCCGGGGCCACCGGGGGGATGTCGGCAGTGCCGTGCAGCAGGGTCTGGAAGTAAAGCCCTGTGCCGCCAACCAGCAGAGGAATTTTGCCCCGTGAAAGGATTTGACGGGCAGTGTCCTGTGCCAGCGCTGCCCATCGCCCTGCGCTGATTTTTTGTGCTGTGGGCAGAAAGCCATAAAGATGGTGCGGACAGTGGGCTAGCTCTTCGGGCGACGGTTGAGCCGTGATGCGGGGAAAGTCGGCGTACACCTGACGAGAGTCCGCATTGATGACTTCGCCGCCAAGGGCCTCGGCCACGGCAAGGGCTGCGGCTGTTTTTCCTGAACCCGTAGGGCCTGCCAGACAGATGACAGGCAGTGCGGCGGACGGCGGGACGGCCTGAGCCGCCCCGCTGGAGATGCTGTTGCTTGGCATGGGGCTGTCGCTCAGGAAGTGCGGAATCCGCCGTGCGGCGGGGCAAGGCATGGGGTTCCCTGGGCAACCTCGCCTTTTTCGTACTTTTCCAGAAGGGCCAGACGCACGTTTTCAGGCACAAGCCCCTTGATGTCCGCGCCGTGGCTGGCAGCAGCCTTGACGATGGTGGAACTTATGAACAGCCACTGATAGTCGGTCATGAGAAAGACCGTCTGGATATGCCGTTGCAACCGGCGGTTCATGAGGGCCAGCTGAAACTCGTACTCAAAGTCAGAGGCCGCACGCAGCCCGCGCAGCAGGGCGCAGGCCCCGCGTTGGGCGGCATATTCCACGGTCAGACCCGAGAACGGCTCCACACAGGCGCGCGGCTCGTCCTTGAGGGCCTCGCGGGCCATGTTGACGCGCTCTTCGTGGCTGAACAGGGGGCGCTTGGGCGTGTTGTCGGCCACGGCCACGATAATCTGGTCAAAAACTTCGCACCCGCGCCGGATAAGGCTGAGATGACCGTTGGTCAGCGGGTCGAACGTGCCGGGGTACATGGCTATTCTCATGATGCTATCCAGATGCAGACGCGGGTCTGGCCCAGCAGCCTGTCGGTTTCCAGGGTAAAACCCTGGGGCACGGCAAAGCGCGCCTCCTTTTCAATCTCCGCCGTCACAAAGGCTCCGGGCGCAAGCCAGCGATGGGCCGCCAGAAGGCGCAAGGCCGGTTCCGCCAGTTTTTTGCGATAGGGCGGGTCCATAAAAACAAGGTTGTACGGCTCCTGCGGCGGCCGCTTGAGCACTTTGAGCACATCATCTTTCACAAGCCCTGCCTCGAACTGCACGCCGAGATTTTCCACATTGGCCTGAAGGCAGCGCATGGCTGCGGTTGAATTTTCCACCAGCAGGGCATGCGGAGCACCCCGGCTGATGGATTCAAGGGCCAGACTGCCGCTGCCTGCAAAAAGGTCCAGCACCCGCGCCGTGGACCATACCAGCCCACGGGCAACGAGCATTGAAAAGAGGGCTTCGCGGGTTCTGCCCATGGCGGGACGATAGCCTTCGCCCTCAACTGTCTTCAGAATACGGCCGCCAAGGCGGCCCGCTATGATGCGCATGATGTTTCCGTTCTCCTACATGCGCGAAATAAGGCGCGTGAGAGCATAGTCCATTTTTTCCAGAGCTTCCTGCAAATCGGTCTGCTCCACCCAGGGGCGGGCTTCCACATCGGCCAGCTTGCCTTTGAACATGTCCCACTTGCGTTCCACTTCGCTGGTAAGAAAACCCCAGTCCACCCTGGGGTGGGCCTTGGTTTCGTGGGTGACGGTGGCCGTAACCTCGCAGCCGTCCAGCACCATTTCTTCAAGATAGGCGGCAATGCGGGGTTTGAGGCCAAAACGCTGATGGATAAGCCCGGCCAGCGTTTCCTGCGCCTTGATTTCGCCGTGGGTCAGCACGATCTGGGCGCAGTTGTGGGTCAGGGGGGCCAGCCAGTCCAGAAGCTGGCTTTGCCCGGCATGACCGGAAAAACCGTTGATGGTGAAGATGCGGGCAGCCACGTCCATGTCTTCACCGAACAGCGTTATTTTTTTTGCCTTTTCGACAATTTTGCGGCCGGGCGTGCCAACGGCCTGATAGCCCACAAAAACGATGCTTGCGCCGGGCTTCCAGATATTATGGCGCAGGTGGTGGCGCACGCGGCCCGCATTGCACATGCCGCTGGCGGAAATGACAATGGCCGGTCCCTTGTAGTCATTGATGGCCTGGGAATCCGCCACGGAGAGGGTGTAGCGCAGGTTGGGCAGCGCAAAGGGATTGTCGCCGTTATTGAGCAGCTTTTGGGCGGCATCGTCAAAAAGCTCCCGGTTGCGCTCAAAAACTTCGGTGGCGCGGATAGCCAGGGGGCTGTCCACATACACGGGCATGTCCTCGGGCAGCTTGCCCTGCTTGCTCAGGGTGTGCAGGCAGTACAGCACCTCCTGGGTGCGCTCCACGGCAAAGGCCGGAATGATGACCTTTTCGCCTTTGCCATAGCTGTAGGCAATGGCTTCGGCCAGCTCCTGATCACTGCTTTCTTCGTTTTTATGGTCGCGGTCACCGTAGGTGGACTCCATAAAAACATAGTCGGCCTGCGGCGGGCTTTCGGGGCTGCGCACGATGAGGGCCTGCGGGCGGCCGATGTCGCCGGAAAATATGAGGCTGGTGGTCTTGCCGTCTTCGTCGGCCTCAATGCGCACCGAGCCGGAACCGAGAATATGCCCGGCATCATAGTAGGTGACGCGGATGCCCGGCGCAGGTTCAAATGTCTTATGGTAATCCACAGGAGAAAAGAGCGACACGGCCTTTTGCGCGTCCTCCACGGTGTAGAGGGCGGCGGGGGGATTTTTCAGGCCCCGGCGCATGTATTTCTTGGCTTCCCACTGGGCTTCCATTTCCTGGATGTGGGCGCTGTCCTGCAGCATGAGGTCCAGCAGTTCGCTGGTGGCCTTGGTGCAGTATACGGGATTATGAAAACCCTCGCGCACGATCCGGGGCAAAAGGCCCGAATGGTCTATGTGGGCGTGGGTAATAAGCACGAAGTCAATATCCGCGGGGCGGTAGACTTCAGTTTCGCGGTTGCGGGCGTCAATGGCCTTGTTGCCCTGATGCATGCCGCAGTCAATGCAGAAACGCTTGCCGCATGCCTCAATCATGTAGCAGGAACCGGTCACGGTTTGCGCCGCGCCCAGAAATTGGACCTTCATCATGGCCTCCGGTAAGAGTTGGCGGCAAAAGACCGCCGGAGCACCGAGGCGGCAGGCAGTCTTTTGCGCGTCCGTTTTTCCGCCCTGGCAACGCTGTTTTCAAGCATGGCGATGTGCGGCCCATCATGTCAGGGTGCAGACGGTAAACGCCTTCGGCGCTTCCCTGTGTTGTGACAAGCCGCGCAGGACTTTTTTCCATAGCCGCTTGGGGCGCGTAGCGTCAAGCTGCCCTGCTGACCGCGCGGCCCGTTGCACTAAAGCTTCGCATTGCCTTTACGTACCGGGGCACATATACTGCGACCCTGATTACACTGCTGCCGCCTGCGGGCGGCAGGATACATTCATGCGTTTGCGACCTGGCCGCCAGCCGGCAACAAGACCGGATGAATCCGCGGCCAGGAATACTGGAAGATACAAAAGGAGTACCCATGCCTGAACTGCAACAGAATATCGTGGACGATCTTGCCTCCGTGACCACCGAATCCTGGCGTACCTTCCGCATCATGGCCGAAATGGTAGAAGCTCTGGATATCCTCAATGCCCTCAAGGTCAACTGCATTTCCATTTTCGGCTCTGCCCGCAGCACCGCCGAAACGCAGGAATACAAGGATGCGGAAAAAATTGCGAAACTGCTGGTAGAAGCCGGTTTCGGCATTATCACCGGCGGTGGCCCCGGCGTTATGGAAGCGGCCAACAAGGGAGCCACCGAGGCCGGGGGCGAGTCAGTGGGGCTGCACATCCACCTGCCGCACGAGCAGGGCTGCAATCAGTATGTCAAAACCCGCTGCAATTTCCGCTACTTTTTCATCCGCAAGTTCATGTTCGTCAAATACGCCATGGCCTATGTGGTCATGCCCGGCGGTATGGGAACCATTGACGAGCTTTCCGAAGCGTTTGTTCTGGCCCAGACCGGACGCACGCGCCCCTTCCCCATAGTGCTGTATGATTCCAGCTTCTGGAGCGGCATGGTGGAATGGCTGCGTAAAAACATGTCCGGACGCGGCTTTATCAACGAAAAGGAAATAGACCGGCTTATCACCGTATGCGATACGCCGGAAGAAGTGGTCAACCATCTGCGCAAGATTGTCATCCTTTAGGATGCCGCATGTGGCGTGATATGCCGGACGCTCCTTTCCCCTTCCCCGGCGGTTCCCGCCACCGGGGCGGGGGATTTCGCGCCTTTGCGCCTGCGGGGCCTGTGCCTGCGGCCCCGCCCGGCCATAGCTGGGAAAGCCTCATGGACAGTGCCCTTGAGCGGGCGCGCCATGCCGCCGCACAGGGTGAAATACCCGTGGGGGCTGTGCTGGTTGCGCCTGACGGCCGCGTGCTGGCTTGTGAGGGCAATGCGCCGGTGGCCCTGAACGATCCCACGGCCCATGCCGAAATACTGGCGTTGCGCCGTGCCGGTGAGGTTCTCGGCAACTACCGGCTGGGCGGCTGCGTGCTGGTGGTCACCCTGGAGCCGTGCGCCATGTGCGCGGCGGCCTGCATTCATGCCCGTCTTGCCGGGCTTGTCTACGGGGCGGCGGATGTTCCTGCCGGGGCGGTTGTGTCCCGCGCGGAGTATTTTGACGCTCAGAGCGCCAACCACAGCCTCTGGCATATGGGGGGCGTGCGCGGTGAGGAATGCGCGGCGCTGCTGCGAGATTTTTTTGCCTCGCGGCGGGACAGGGCGGAGATTGCGCCCGGATAAACGGTGGTTGCCTTTGCGGCAAGTGGCTCACTCGCTGCCGCCAAGGGCACAGCTTCGGGCACACCGTCATCAGGCTGGCCGCAGTCAGGCCATTGCAGCGTAGAATAGCTCCGGCCGATCACAGGAAAGAAACCGAAAAGGAGTCCCATGCTGGAACTGACGGTCTTTTTAAGCGGCGCCCTGGTCATGGTGCTGGAAATGGTGGGCGCGCGCGTGCTGGCCCCTTATGTGGGCACATCAGCCGTTGTCTGGACCAGCCTTATCGGCGTGGTGCTGGCCTGTCTGGCTCTGGGGGCCTGGGCGGGCGGGCGCCTGGCCGACAGGCATCTTTCCCGCAGGGGGCTTGCCCTTGCTCTCGCCGGAGCCGGGGGCGGCAGCGCGCTTACGGCTCTTTGCCATCCGCTGGTGGGCCAGTGGGTGACAGAAGGCATCGGCAATCTCTACGTGGCCGCCGTGGCCGCAGCCGTGGGCATTTTTGCCCTGCCCGCCTTTTTTTTCGGCATGATAAGCCCTTACGCCATCCGCCTGCGCATAGGCAGTCTGGACACATCCGGAGCCACGGTGGGGCGGCTGTATGCCCTTTCCACCGCGGGCAGCATTCTGGGAACATTTCTGGGCGGTTTTGTGCTCATATCGTTTTTCGGCAGTTCGTCCATTTTGTGGGGCGTGGCTGTCTGCATGCTGGCCATTTCTCTGTGCAATGCGCCGGGAGGGGCCAGGGGCCGGGCGGCCCTGCTGGCGCTCTGCATTTTCGGAACCGTGGTCAACGGCATGTACGGAAGCTGGCGTGACGACAGAAGCAGCACGCACCTTGTGGAAAGCCCCTATAACAGCATCCGCATCTACGAAGGCACGGACTGGGGCGAGGGCGGCCGCGCCGTGCGGCTCATGGCTACGGACCCCGGGTACAGCCAGTCGGGCATGTATCTGGACGCGCCTGACGAGCTTTATTTTCAATACACGCGTTTTTATGCCCTTGGCCCTTACTTTGCGCCCCATGCCCGCTCCATACTCATGCTGGGCGGCGGGGGCTATTCTGTCCCCAAGTGGATTCTGGGGGGCAAGTCGGCCCTTTCCGCCCCTGAAGAAGTGCGCATGACCGTTGTGGAGATAGACCCGGCCATGACCGGCGCTGCCCGGCGCTGGTTTGCCCTGGGCGACGATCCGCGCCTTTCGGTGCGCCACGAAGACGCCCGCGCCTTTCTGAACAGGCAGGGTGAGCGTTTTGACCTGATCTTTGTGGATGTTTTCAATTCGCACTATGCGGTTCCCTTCCAGATGGGAACGGTGGAGGCTGCGCAGGCCCTGCGGCGGGCCGTGGCTCCGGGCGGGGCCGTGCTCATGAACGTCATTTCCGCTGTGGAAGGAGAGGACGGCCGCCTGTTCCAGAGCATTTTCAAGGCATTGTCGGCGTCATTCGCCGAGGTGCAGGTGTATTGCGTGTCGCGACCCGACAGGCCCGGCGAGGTGCAGAATCTCATGGTGGCGGCTTTTCCTGAAAAAAGAGACAGTGCCGCCCCGTTGCATGCCAATGGAGCAGCGGCTGTGACGCGCGGGCAGGCAGCGGTGGAAACCATGCTGGCCTCAAGGTACACAGGCCCGCTGGAATTTGCCACGCCGCCCCTGACGGACGACTTTGCTCCGGTGGAGCGCTACGCCCTGATGCTGCTGCGGCAGTGACCTTTGCCCCGGCGCGCATGGCCTTCGAGCCAGTCTGCCGTGGGGATCCCGGCTTCATGTCAGGCTTCTGGACGTGGCTGGCCTGTGCTGACGTGATGTGTTCAGACCTGTTTCGCCTGCGGCTTCGAGGGCGCTTTGAGGCCCCCCTTGCGAGATGACGGCGAAAATTGTAGCCTAGCCTATCAGAAATGAAAGGAGGCAGCATATTATGAAGTTCAAAACTGTCAGCCCGCTGAGTATCAGCGAAAATGTTCTGGGTATTCTCGGCAACAAGATAGCTTCGGGCAGAGAGCTGACCATGGCAGAACGCATGATGGCCCTGTCCGCCTCCGGGGCGATTGTCGCCAGCGCGTATGGCCCCGGCCCTACGGAGATGACGGTCAAGACGCCCGAACTTCCTGAAAACGTCAAAGGCATGCTGGCGAATTACGCCGGATAGATTCCGCTCCATCGGGGGGGCGGCCATGAGGCTCCGCAGGGAGAAATATTTTGAACGAGACTATTGACGATCTTACCGTGCAGTTTGAAGAAAACGGCCAGGTCATTATCAACGAACTGGACAAGGTTGTACTGAGCAAAGGCTTGTGGACAACCATTCTTTTCCGCTACCAGCAGTGGCAGCCGGAAAAGGATGACTTTGGGCCGGACATGTATGTTATCCGGCGCTACAAGAAATCCGGCGGTGAATACCGGCAGCAGTCCAAATTCACCATTTCCAGCGCAGAGCAGGCCCGCAAGATTGTGGATGCCCTCGGAAGCTGGATCAGCTAGAGCATTCTTACTTTGAAAAAGTGCCAATGCTCTGACGCTGCGCGCACGTGCAACGCGCCACAGTGTGGCGTGGATTCAGCCGGAAGATGAAATTTTCGACTGGATGAACACGGGGAGGTGTGACGTACTTCACCGTTGGTCTGCTTCAGGCGCTGCCTGTAAAATCACATGGTTCACGACCGAAGGCCCCGGACATTCGCGTGTCCGGGGCCTTCGGTCGTGATGTTCTTACGCGGCGCGGCCGAGCCTGCTACAGCGCGGCCACCTGCCCGTCGCCGCGCGGATCCGTAGCGCCTTGCCAGACAGCTTGCGGCGACTCGGCCTGCGGTATGGCAGCTCCCGGTGAGCCTGCCTGCGTGCCGTCATTCTGCGCCGTATTGCCCGGCCGCCGCAAAATGGCTCCGGCATGCCCCATTATTTCCGTAAAATCCGCGAGCCGTCGCACTTCGTGTCCCCGGCGTTCAAGCTCCTTTGCCACATCTACGGGAATACGGCCTTCAAGCTTCAGGTCGTTGGATTCCGCTCCCCAGCTTCGGCCCAGCAGCCAGCGCGGGGCGTTTATCGCATCCTGCGGCTCCATGCCAAAGTCCACCATGCGGGTGGTCATGGCCGCGATGGTTTGCGGCTGGCCGTCGCCGCCCATGCTGCCGTAGACAAGGTGGGCTTTGCCGTCCTTGAGCAGCATGGCGGGCGTCAGGGTGTGCAGGGTGCGCTTGCCCGGCTGGAGGCAGTTGACGTGTCCCGGTTCAAGGGCAAAGGCGCAGCCCCGGTTTTGCAGCACAAAGCCCGCGTCGTGCGCCACAATGCCCGAGCCGAACTCGTGGTAGATGCTCTGGATGAGCGACACCGCATTGCCCGCCGCGTCCACTACGCCAAGCCAGATGGTGTCGCCGCCGGGGGGCAGGGGAGGCAGGGGACCGGCGCTTTTGTCCATGCGGATGCGCGCCGCCTGTTGCCGCGCGTGCTCCGGCGAAAGCAGTCTGCCCGTGGGGATTTCGGCAAAGTCCGGGTCGGTGAGGTAGTGCTGGCGGTCAAGGAAGGCTTCGCGAGTGGCTTCGGCCATGACATGATAGTAGTCAGCCGTGCCTTCGCCCAGAGAAGCAACGTCCATTTGGTTGAGAATGTTGAGAATCTCAAGTGTGGCCAGCCCCTGGCAATTGGGCGGCGGCGTGCAGGCCGTGTAGCCCCGGTAATCCACCCGCAGCGGCTCGGCCCAGTCGGCCGTATGGCTGCTCAGGTCCTGCTGTGAAATCAGCCCGCCGTGGCGCTGCATGGCGGTCACAATGGCCTGAGCCGTTGCGCCGTGGTAAAATTCTTCTGGCCCCTGAGTTGCAAGGCGGCTGAGGGTGCGGGCAAGAAGCGGCTGGCGCAGTACCGAGGCAAACGCCGGGGCATGCCCTCCGGATGTAAAGAAAAGCTGGCGGAATTCGGGGCAGTCGTTCAGGCAGTAGTTGGCCTTGCCGCTGCTTACAAGCTTGAGGCTGTCCGCCAGAGAATGCGACACGGCAAAACCGTTTTCGGCGTATTCGCAGGCGGGCTTCAGCAGGTCGGCCCAGATCAGGGGCGAGGCCATGTGCTGCCTGCTGTGGTCAAATGCGGCTGCCCAGCCCGACACGGCGCCGGGAACCGTAACGGCGGCCAGTGCCCCGCGTGTGGGAACGGCCCTGTGCCCGCGCCCGGCATACAGGTCGGCGCTGGCGGCACGAGCGGCGCGGCCGCTGCCGTTGAGGGCGCGCAACTGTTGCGAGGCCGCATCGTAAATAAGCCAGAAGTTGTCGCCGCCGATGCCGCACATGTGGGGATAGACCACGGAGAGTACGGCGGCTGCGGCAATGGCCGCATCCACGGCCGTGCCGCCTGCGCGCAGGATGTCGCGCCCGGCCTGTGAGGCCAGATAGTGGGGGCTTGTGACCATGCCCCGCAGCCCCAGTGGATTGCTGGCGGTGGACGGGGTGAGAGAATACCGGTGGCTGGCTTGCATGCGAACCTCTTGCTGGCTTGTCCCGCCCGCTTCTGGTGCGGCGGCGTGGCAACGCGGCAGCGCGGCGGCGGATGTTCGCGGGCAGTATGCCACAGGACGGGGCAGGGGGCAAAGACGACTATGGCCCGGTCGCAGCCGGTGGCCGCCTGTTCCTGATGCTGCGAACGTCTCGTTTTTTTGCTGTGTCCTGCGGGCCTGATCGGGCAGCGCGGTGGTTCAGCAGGCAGAAAAAGCCCGTCCCGGCTCAGGCACGCGGAGCATCGTTTGCTCCACATGGCTGAACCGGAACGGGCCTGTGCTTGTCCGGCGACAATTCTGGGGCGCGGCTTTACGCTCCGGCGGCTGCTCTGGCCGCTTCGTCAGGATAGAGCGCCTCAATGCCCGCAAGAAATGCGGCGTAACGGCCCTCGATGATGGCCTGTCGGGCATTGCGGGCCAGATCGAGAAAATACGTGAGATTGTGCAGGGAATTGAGGCGGAAAGAGAGCAGCTCCTGGCTGGCGTAGAGGTGGCGCAGATAGGCACGCGAAAAGGTGCGGCAGGTATAGCAGCCGCAGTTGGGGTCCAGGGGGCCGTCGTCTTCGGCAAACTGCTTGCGCCTGATGTTGATCTTGCCCTGTGAGGTATAGAGCGTGCCGTTGCGCGCGTTGCGGGTGGGCAGCACGCAGTCGAACATGTCCACACCGGCATTGATGCCGTTGGCGATATCCAGCGGTGTGCCCACGCCCATAAGGTAGCGCGGCTTGTTGCCCGGCAGCTGGGGGGCGGTGTGGTAGAGCAGATCGTACATCCTGTCTTTGGGTTCGCCCACCGAAAGACCGCCGATGGCAAAGCCGTCAAAATCAAGGCCGCAAAGTTCTTCCACCGAGCGCGTGCGCAGGTCTTTGTGAAAGCCGCCCTGAGTAATGGCAAAAAGCAGGTTGTGCGCCGTGCCCGCCGGATAGGCCGCGCGGGCGCGCAGTGCCCACCGGGTGGTGAGGGCCAGAGATTTTTCAGTATAGGCGTAATCCGCACCGTAGGGCACGCATTCGTCAAGCACCATCATGATGTCGGAATTGAGGTTGCGCTGTATCTGCAAAACCTTTTCCGGCGTAAACAGATGGCGTGAACCGTCAAGGTGCGAGCGAAACTCCACCCCTTCTTCGCGGATTTTGCGCAGCGAGCTGAGGCTGAATACCTGAAAGCCGCCACTGTCCGTAAGAATGGAGCCGGGCCATGAGGCGAATTCGTGCAGGCCGCCGCGCCGGGCTACCAGTTCGTCGCCGGGGCGCAGATAGAGGTGGTAGGTATTGCCGAGTATCACGGGCGCGCCTATGGCTGCCAGGTCGTCAGGGGCAATGGCCTTGACCGAACCCACTGTGCCCACGGGCATGAAAATGGGCGTGGGGATGGTTCCGTGCGCTGTGCGCAGGGTTCCCGCGCGGGCGGCCCCGTCGGTGTGTTCAATGGTAAAGATGGTGTCGGACATGCCGCGCACAGTATATGCAAGCGGCTCCGGACGCAAGGGGGGCCGCATGTGCCCGGCAGGCACTGCACAAAGCCCTGCGGGCACGGCGGATGGGCGTTTGACAACAATCGCCTGTCGGAATAAAGAAATCTGCTATCCGTAGAACGGTCTGTCCGGCCGTGCACTTCTGGACACGAACAGGGGGCAGCCCCGCAAGAGGCAGGAAATGCTTTTCTTCAACCGTTTCAGGCGTTCTTTCGGCCAGCCCGCCATCAAGAAGCCTCTGCTCGGGACGCTGCTTGGCGCTGCCTTTGCGCGTCAGGTCTGTATCGAGGTTCTCTTTACCAGCCGCAATCGCCAGATGGACGACGTGTACTGTCGCATCAAGGAGATGCGGCCGTCCAGCATCCTGCTTGTATCCAGCGTCAGCTTCCTGCCCGATGTGCTTAACGGTGAGCAGTGTCTTGTCTACTTCAACCTGCCGCGCACGCTGCTTGTACACAGATTCAAAATGTCGGCTGCCGAGGCCCGTCAGGGTTTTTTGTGCAAAACCCGTATCATCCATAATCATGTGGACCCGGAAAGCAGGCAGTGCGAAATTGAGATAAGCATGCCCGATGCCTACGTGCAGCGCGAACTGCGCAGGCACGAGCGTATTTTTCCGTCTGTGGTCATGGTGCGTTCCGTGGACCTGTGGTTGCGGGGCAAGCTGCCTTCTCACTGGCGCGAACTGGGTGAGCCGGACTTCAGCTTTCGCGAGGGCAGCCCCGGACATCTCAGGCTGATCAATATTTCCGCCGGTGGTGCACGTCTGGAAATGGATGATGTGGACGAAGCAGAGCGCTACCACAGGCTTTCCAATACGCAGATGCTGCTGTGCATCGTGCTCAACAGGCCGGGGCGCAAGCGCTGCGTGGCCCCTGTGGTCTGTCAGTGCGTGGAGGGGCTTTACAGCGCCACCCTGCGGCGGCTTGCCCTGCGGTTGCGCTTTGTGCAGGTCTGGCTGACAGACAGCGACGGGCAAGGCTCCTGGGCCAGGGTCGGCAATGAGGGCGTGCAGATACTCAATGACTGGATCATCGACGATTACAGCATGCTCATCGAAAAACCCGCGCACCAGTCCTGAGGTTCTCCGCCCGCGGGCATGGCGACCGGCTGGCGACCGGCTGACGGCATGTGAAGCCGGGCTCCGGCTTGCGACAATGCCGGCCGGACGCATTGTGGGCTTGACAGGGCGCATGGCGGGCAGTATACAACACGTTCCTTGCCCGTACCCGTGTGTGCGGGCTGTCAATCCACAAGGAGAAACACAATGCGGAAATTTGAAACCCTGCTGCTCCTTTCGCCGGAGCTTTCCGCCGAAAATCGCGAGGGCGTGGTCAGCACGTTCACGGCGATTATCGAGCGTGAAAAGGGCGTTATGGAAGAAGTGGACAACTGGGGTATGCGCGACCTCGCCTACCCGGTGCGCAAGCTGATGCGCGGCTACTACGTGCGTCTGGTGTACCAGGGTCCGGCTCCTCTGGTGGCCGAACTGGAACGCAACATTCGCATGAACGACGGCGTATTCAAGTTTGTGACCGTCAAGCTGGCCGACGAAGTGGCCGGGGAGGTTGCCTAGATGGCCTTCAAGAAAAAATTTGCCCCGCGCCGCAAGTTCTGCCGCTTCTGCGCAGACAAGGATCTGCCCCTGAACTACAAGCGCCCTGACATTCTGCGTGATTTCATCACCGAGCGCGGCAAGATCATTGCCCGCCGTATCACCGGAACCTGCGCGCATCACCAGCGCCTGCTGACCCGCGAAATCAAGCGCGCCCGTCAGATGGCCCTGCTCATTTACACCGCGACGCACGATTCCGGCGTCCAGAAAAAGAGCAGCATCTAAGGAGGCGCACATGAAACTGATACTTCGCGCCGACGTGGAAAATCTCGGCAGCCTTGGTGATGTGGTTGATGTCAAACCCGGTTACGGTCGCAACTTTCTGTTGCCCCAGGGTCTGGCTATGGTGGCCTCGCAGGCCAATCTGAAAGTTTTTGAACAGGAACGCAACAAGCTCCAGGCCCAGATGGATGCCCTGCGCGCTGAAGCCCAGGCCATGCAGGCCCGTCTTGAAGCCCTTGACGTGGTCATCACCATGCACGTGGGCGACAACGACAAGCTGTACGGTTCCGTCACCACCACCATCATCGGCGACACCATCGCCGCCCTTGGTGTGGATGTTGACCGCCGCCGCATCCTTATGGACGCTCCCATCCGCACTCTGGGTGAACACCCCGTGCGTGTGCGCCTGCACCCCAGCGTTGTCGCGCTGGTTCCGGTGAAGGTTGTGTCCGACCACCAGTCCTATGAAGAAGAGCCTGCTCCTGAAGCTCCGGCTGAAGAAGCTGAGGCCGCTGAATAGGGGATATAGTGGTTTCCCACAGTGATCATGGCTCCGCCCCCGGCCCCGAGGCCGGGGGCGCGCCTTTTGGGCAGAACGGCGCTTCCGGTCGCGGCGGCCGGGGCGGTCAGTCGGGTCAGGGCTCGTTCAAGGCGCGGCAGGGCAGCGCTGCGGACAGGGCCGAGGCCGACCTTCTGCGTCGCGTGCCGCCCCACAGCGTGGAGGCCGAACAGGCCGTGCTCGGCGGCGTGCTCATGCGCCCCCAGCTCATGCATGCCATTGTGGACCAGTTGGCCGCCGAAGACTTTTATGTGCCGACCCACTCCACCATTTACGCCGCCTTTCTTGAGCTTTATCGCAAGTCCGCTCCCATAGACCTGCTCTCAACGGCAGAAATGCTGAAAAGCCGCAGCGCTCTGGAAGAGGCGGGCGGGGCCGTCTATCTCGGCGACCTGGCTCAGGCCGTGGTTTCGGGCGCCAATGCGGAATATTACGCCACCATCGTGCGCGACAAGGCCCTGCAGCGCGGTCTTATCGAAGCGTGCTCCGGCATTATCACCAATTGCTACGATGCCTCCCTTGAGGTCGGAACCCTGCTGGACGAGTCCGAGCAGGCGGTTTTTGCCATTTCGCAGCGCACTTCCGGCCGCGATTTTACCCCCACCCGCGAACTGCTGGACAGGGTTTTTGACAATCTTTCCCGTCTGGCTGACGCCAAGGACGTTATCACCGGCGTTACCACCGGCTATACACGTCTGGACAAGCTCACCGCCGGGCTTCAGCCTTCGGACCTCATTATTGTGGCGGCCCGCCCCAGTATGGGCAAAACGGCCTTTTCGATGTGTATGGCCCTGCACGCCGCCGTGCGCCAGAACGTTCCCGTGGCTGTCTTCTCGCTTGAAATGAGCAAGGAGCAGCTCATGCAGCGCATGCTGGCAGTGTGGGGCAAGGTTGACCTTTCCAAGCTGCGCCGCCCCTCGCTGCTCACCGATGATGACTGGCAGCGCCTGTACGCGGCGGCCGACGTTGTGGCCCGCGCACCCATTTTCATTGACGACACTCCGGCGCTTACCACGCTCGAACTGCGCGCACGTGCGCGGCGGCTCAAGGCTGACAAGGGTCTTGGCATGGTGGTTGTGGACTATCTGCAGCTCATGCGCACCAGTCGGCGTACCGATTCGCGCGAACTGGAAATTTCAGACATTTCCCGTTCCCTCAAGGGGCTTGCCAAAGAAATGCATGTGCCTGTGGTCGCGCTTTCGCAGTTGAACAGAAAGGTGGAAGAACGCAGCGACAAGCGGCCCATGCTTTCCGACTTGCGCGAGTCCGGCGCTATCGAGCAGGACGCGGACGTCATCATGTTCGTCTACCGTGATGACGTGTACAAGTTCGTCAAGCCTGCCGAGCGTCCGCCTCAGGGCGTGGCCGAAATCATTATCGGCAAACAGCGCAACGGGCCTGTGGGTGTTGCGGAGCTTATGTACATGTCGCCCTACACGTCATTTGAAGACATGGCTCCGGACTGGTCGCCGCCGCCCTCTGAAAGCGGGGGATAGGTTTTTCGCAAAAGCGTGCCGCTCTGGCACGCTTTTGTTTTTTTCGCTGCCGTGCCCCCTGCCTCCCTGCCCCGTGTCCTTGCCCCGTACTCCGTGCCGCGATTGTGCGGCGTTGCCCTGTGCGAACGCCGTGGTGCTGTGGCTGTTGACGCCCGCATCGTGCTTCTGTGCCAGTCTGTCAGGTGCAGATATGCGTCGTGGTGACAGGACGATGATTCGTATTTCTGTAAAAAATCCTTCCAGAGCAGATTAACGCTGAAATGCTTCACATTTCAAAGTCTTCATTCAGCAGGAAAATGCGATTTTCTGCCGAATCCATGCCGCATTGTGGCGCGTTGCCCTTTCGGGCAGCGTTAGGGCATTTACACTTGTTCAAAATTACGATGCTCTGATTTTCAAAATCAGATAAAAACACCGATTTTTTCGTGCATGCGATATCCTATATGCGGAGAGGAGATCGGGGGCCTTTTTTGTGTAAAGCGCCGTGACGAGAGGGAGTTTGTGCTTTTTGGGGCGGCTCGATTGCGCATAATTTCACACGTAAGGGCCTCAATTTTATATCTGTTGTGTCAATATGAAGCATGGTTGTGTAGTCAAACAGTCCGTATTGTTACTGCACCAGTACAAAGCTATCCCATGTAAAAGCTGTGTTTATGATGCAGCGTCTCTTTGCAGTGCATATGGATTGTTGATGGCTGTTCGCCTGTGCAGGGGTATAACATTCTGAAGGCATTGAACATCTTTTGTCTAAAACCTTCAGTTATTTCATTGCGTCCCATGTTTTTATCACGCAAAAAACGCGCAATACCATTTTTTTTTAGTGCTTTCGTTGACAAGCTCGTCAAAGCGTGTTTCTGTGACTTGCATGGGCCGCGTACCGGTAATACGTTTTATCGGGTGTAAGCGCGGGAAGATTGTTTTTTTTGAGAGGGTGTTTCATGTCCAAGTCCATCTATGTCGGGAACCTTCCCTGGTCTGCTACTGAAGAACAGGTTCAGGATCTTTTTGCCGAATACGGCAGCGTTCTGTCTGTGAAACTTGTCAGCGACAGGGATACCGGCCGTGCCCGCGGCTTCGGCTTTGTGGAAATGGAAGACGGCGAAGCCGACTCCGCCATTGAAGCTCTTGACAACTTCAGCTTTGGCGGTCGCACGCTTCGCGTCAACGAAGCCAAACCCAGGGCTCCTCGCCAGCCCCGCTACTAGGGTTCAGCAGCAACATAACGCCCCTCGACTTTTGGGGCGTTTTTTGTTCGTTGCGCTTTTAACTCCGCACAGGCACTGCGCCCTTGGGCGTGGCAACGGCGGTGCGGCACGGTTTATTTGACTGCGGCGGGCAGGCAACTCCCTGAACGGTGTGCCCCTTCACGGGTTTAGCCAGCCCGCTCCACATGAGCGCGGGCAGCCTGAGCTATCTGCGCTTGCGCTTTATGCCCGAATGCGCCCCGAGGGCGCCACCTCCCCCAAGGGCGGCTCGCGACTCTGCCAATCTCGCGACTCCCCAAGGGCGACTCGCGACTCCCCAAAGGCGACTTGCGTCTCTACCAAAGACGTCTCCCCCCAAAGGTGTCCCGCCTTTTGCCGTGTTTCTCGGCCTTTTTCATTTCTCCCTCCTGCTGGATGCCTTTTGCATGCATTTTTTCGCGCATCCGCGACGGTGCTTCATGCTGTCGGCGCACTGTGCCGCCAGATGTACTATTCCAGCAGTCTGTTCACCCACCGTGCTTGACAGTCTCTTTGCGCCAATCCTTTCATACGTCCGGTGGTTGAGGTCTGTGACATTGCCCCTCCCGTTTGCCGATCCAGCCGTCACTCTGTGCCAGAAGTCACGGTCCCGGACGAAGATGCCGCAGGGAAAAATGTTTTGCGCTGCGGCCTGCTCCTGCCGACTATTTCTTTGCACGGTCAGCCTTGCCGAGCGCTGTAATTTTTGCAATGATGACCATGACGCTTCTGCCGGATAAACAGACCACTATCCACAACTTGCCCGGCGCAACAATCCTTGAGGAGGCAGCATGCTCAACCCCAACCAATGTGTGCTTTACAGCGGCGGCGCCGCCGGTACGGAACAGTTTTTCGGCGCTCTGGCTGAAAGCTGGGGCATGGAGGAAGTGAATTACGGTTTTGAGGGGCATCAGATGGAGCGCACCCGTGGCGTGCGCGTTCTTACGTCTGAAGAGCTGGCCCTTAAAGATGTGAGCCTTACCTATGTGTCGCGCCTCATGAATCGTGAGTACACGCGCGCCCCCCTGTTTCGCAAGGTGTTGCAGTCCATTTGCTGGCAGGTCAGCAGCGGCGACCAGATTGTCGTGATCGGCGCAATCCAGCCCGATGGCACGGTCAAGGGCGGAACAGGCTGGGGAGCGGAATTCGCCAAGATTTGCAACAAGCCCCTGCTGGTGTTTGATCAGGGCAAAAACGCCTGGTTTGACTGGCGCAAAGACAAATGGGTGCAGGTTGAAAACCCCGTCATAGAGCATGCCCATTTTGCTGCAACAGGTACGCGCTTTCTTGAAGACAACGGCCGCGTCGCCATCCAGAACCTGTTTGCCCGTTCGTTTACGCGCTGATAGTCCGGCTTTTTCTCCCGGCCCGGCAGACTGTCCGGGCCGGGCTTCCGGCCTGTGCCATGCCCTGGGGCATGGCCGTTTGCCGTGTGCTGTTGCCTGCGGCATCTTCTTTGTCTATTCGGAGAATCCATGAGTCATCAATTCAGCCCAGAGGAACAGGCCGTTTTGCGCATAGTGCAGGCCAACCTGCCCGACAGCCTGACCCCTTATGCCGATCTGGCGGAGCAGGCGGGCATGACAGAAGCCCAGGTGCTTGAGCTGCTCGGCCGCCTCAAGGCATCCGGGGCCATCCGCCGTTTTGGCGCGAGCATCAAACATCAGAAAACGGGGTGGACCCACAACGCCATGGTCGCGTGGAAGGTCACGCCAGATCAGGTGGACGACTGCGGCCGCAAGGCGGCAGAGCACAGCCATATTTCGCACGTCTATTACCGCCCGAGCTCCGCTCCTGACTGGCCGTACGAGATGTACACCATGATTCACGGCCGCAGCGAGGCCGAGTGTCTGGGGGTGGTGGAGGATGTCAGGCGCGCCACTTCCCTGAAAGAGCACGCCATCCTGCGCAGCCTCAAGGAATTGAAAAAAACTTCCATGACGTATTTTACCTAGAGCAGATTGACTTTGAGAATGTACACTCTCAAAGTTTAAGCCACGCTCGCCTTGATGCTTAACCGCGCAGGTAAATAGCTCTGCTGTCTTCGCGGCAGTCGTTAGCGAGCCTGCGAGCCTTACGAATGGCGACAGTGGTTGTGTGGAAACAAACCGCTCGTTACACATGGTGTCTGCAAGCGTAATTTCCCGCGTTACAACTCCTGAAGCATCCGTAACTTCCTTTGTCGTAACGGCTGAAGCTGCGCTTGAATCTTTGCGGCGGGTGACTGCTCACGCTGCCGCCAGAGCAAGTTCAAGGTGAAATTGCTCTAGCATCTTGTTGCTGAACAGTTTGCCGAAAAACGGAACGTCCTGCCGCCGCAAGGCGCTGCGACATTCCGGGCTTGGCGCAGGCGGGCAGTATTCGCCGTCATGCGGCAGTCACTCGTGCAGAATGCTATAAAGGAGCCAGAATGGACACTGTTTCACGCCAGCTTTTCGAAAAAGCCCAGACTGTCATACCCGGAGGCGTCAACAGCCCCGTGCGCGCCTGCCACAATGTGGACAGTCAGCCCCTGTTTATTGCCGAGGCGCACGGTTGCCATCTCACCGACGTGGATGGACGGCAGTATATTGACTTTGTGCTTTCCTGGGGACCCATGATTCTTGGGCATGACGAGCCTTCCGTCACCCGTGCCGTATGCGATGCCGCCCATCGTGGAACCAGCTATGGCGCCCCCTGCCCTGACGAGGTTCTGCTGGCCGAAGCCGTGGTGGCTGCCATGCCGAGCCTCGAGATGGTGCGCATGGTCAACTCGGGAACCGAGGCCACCATGAGCGCTCTGCGGCTGGCCCGCGCCGCCACCCGGCGCGACAAGGTGCTCAAGTTTGTGGGCTGCTATCACGGGCATGCCGATCCTTTTCTGGCAGCGGCCGGTTCGGGCCTTGCCACGTTTTCCATTCCCGGCACACCGGGCGTGCCCGCCGCCGTGGTGGCGGACACCCTGCTTGCGCCGTACAATGATCTGGAAGCCGTCAAAGAGTGCTTTGCCCGCCACGGTGACAGCATCGCCGCCATCATTGTGGAACCTGTGGCAGCAAATATGGGCCTTGTGCTGCCCAAACCCGGCTTTCTTGAAGGTCTGCGCGCCATATGCGACCAGTATGAGAGCCTGCTTATTTTTGACGAAGTCATCACGGGCTTTCGGGCGGCCTTTGGCGGGGCGCAGGCCCGTTTCAAGGTCGATCCCGACCTTACCACCTTTGGCAAGATCATCGGCGGCGGCCTGCCGGTGGGGGCCTTTGGCGGCAAGCGCCGGTATATGGAACTGATCGCTCCACGGGGCGGCGTGTATCAGGCAGGGACCCTTTCGGGCAACCCGCTGGCAATGGCTGCCGGTCTTGCCACGCTGGATCTGCTCAGAAAGGCCGACTATGACGGCCTTGAAAGCCGTACCCGCGCCTTTGCCCACAGTCTGCGCGACATTATCGCCGCCAAGGGCGTGCCGTTGCAGATGCCCACGCTGGCGTCCATGTTCTGCCCGTATTTCAGCGAGCATGAAGTGACGGATTTTGCCGACGCGCAAAAGTGCGATCAGAAGCTCTTTACCAGCTTCTACAAACAGATGCGCGCGCAGGGTATTTACCTTGCGCCCTCGGGCTATGAAACCGGCATGGTTTCTTTCGCCCATACGGATGAAGACTTCAACCGCGCGCTGGATGCGGCCCGCAAGGTGATGTTCTAAGGCAACGGGCATTGCCGTGGCCTTTTCATTCTTCGGGGCCGCCTGCATTGCGGGCGGCCCCGAAGAGCACTCTTGAAGTCTGGGGCAGCAATCCTCCGAGGTCCCTTTGCGCCCCCTCCGGATCATCCCTTCAGGTATTCTGCCGCCACGGCGAGGGCTGAGCGGCGTGTGCCGCACGGGCCTGTGCGCTGTGCCTGATGACCTCTCGCCGAGCCGGGCAATGCCGCCACGGGGCTGGCCACAAGAGCTGGAACAGGCCGTCGCCCTGTGTTGCCGACCCGCCCTGTATTGTCGACCCGACGTGTTGCGCGCGCTTCTGCATACGGCGGTATTGTTTCAAAAGCCATCTGCCCGATCCCGCATCTTTCAGGCACGCGCGGCGGAAAGCCGCCGGAGGTTTGCTTGCACCCGGTTTTCGAAAAAAATTCCCTTGCCTGCTACGCCCTGAGCCTTTCAGCCCTGCCCCTTGCCCGGCGGCTCAAGGCTTTGCTGGCAAGCCAGCCCTGGACAGCACCGGGGGGTGACCGGCTGGCGCATTGCCGCATTTTTACGCCGCAGCGTTTTTGCCCGCCCGATGCCGAACCTTTTACGCGACTGGGCGACTTTCTTGCCACTGCCTACCGCCAGCACGGCGCACATGTTTTTATCGGGGCCACAGGCATTGCCGTACGTGCTCTTGCCCCCTTGCTGGCGCACAAAAGTCAGGACCCGCCGGTTCTTGTGCTGGACGCCGCCGGAAACCATGTTATCAGCCTGATTTCCGGTCACTGGGGCGGCGGCAATCATCTGGCCCGCCATGTGGCGCTTTTGTTGCGGGCCACGCCGGTCATAACCACTGCTTCGGATGTTTCTGCAGAAGAAGGCAGCTCTGGTCCCATCGAGTGCGGGCATGCCGATGCGGAGTGCGGCGGGCGGCACATGCCTGCGGGGCGTGCTCCTGCTCTGGACCTGATGCTGCGGGAGGCCGGACTGCGCATTGTGGACTGGGGCCAGTTGCCCCGCGCGCAGGCCGCCCTGATGGAAGGGGAAAGCCTGCGGGTATGGAATCCGTGCGGGGCTGTGCCTGCGCATCCTGCGCTGGAGTTTTTGCCCTGCCGTGATGAAGCCGTTGCGCCGCCCCTGTCGCTGCTGGCCGAAAAACGTGAAGCGCACGCGCCGCCCCTTGTGGCCGCACACTGGCGTCGGCTTCCTTCCTGTGAGGGGCTCATGCGTGTGGCTGTTCCGCGTCTCTATGTGGGGCTTGGCTGCCGCAAGGACCTGCCGCTGGGCGCGGCTCTTGAGGCCTTTGAAGAGCTTTTTGCATCGAACGAGCTTGAAATGCAGGCCGTGGCCGTTCTGGGCACAGTAACGGAAAAATTGCAGGAACCGGCACTGCTGGAACTTGCCTTTCGCCTTGGTGTGCCGCTCAAGGGATTTGATGCGGCCCGGCTGGCGCGCTGCCCGGTCCCTCACCCCTCGGCCGCGGCGGGGCGGCGTTTTGGCCTGCCCCCCTTCAGCGTCTGCGAGGCAGCAGCCCTGCTGGCGGCCCGCAAGGATTCAGGCTGCAGTCAGGCCCGCCTGCTGTTGCCCAAAACCATTTTTCAGTCGCAGCTGACCGTAGCTGTGGCCCTGGCCCTCGAACAGGAGCCGGACAGGGCCGCCAACGGCGAAAACAGCATGGAAAGCAAGGAAGAAGAGCAGATATGACGCAAGCCGCCAGCCTTTCAGTGGTGGGCCTCGGCCCCGGCGACGCCCAATGCCTTACGCCTCAGGCCCGCACTGTGCTGGCACAGGCGCGCTGTGTGGCGGGCTATCACCTGTATATGGATATGGTTCCTCCGGAATTGCTGGAGGGCAAAGAGCTGATCAGCACCGGCATGCGCCACGAAACGGAACGCTGCACCGCCGCCGTGGATGCGGCTCTGGCAGGTCGGCCCACGGCGCTTGTCTGCTCTGGCGACCCCGGCATATACGCCATGGCGGGCCTTGCCCTTGAGATACTTGAATTGCGGGGCCTTGCTGATACGGTTCCCTTTGTGGTGGTTCCCGGTGTTCCTGCCGTCTGTGCGGCTGCTGCCCTGCTGGGCGCGCCCCTGACGCATGATTTTGCCTGCGTGAGCCTGAGCGATCTGCTGACGCCGTGGGAAACCATTGTTAAAAGACTTACGGCGGCCCTTGAGGCGGATTTTGTGTGTGTCATCTATAATCCGCGCTCAAGGGGGCGGCCCGGTCACCTGGATCATGCGCTGGAACTGGCTCGCCGCTTCCGTACCGGGGACTGCCCCGTGGGGCTGGTGCGTCAGGCGTACAGACCGGGGCAGAGTGTGAGCGTCCACAGGCTGGATGCCTTTGATGCCGCACAGGTGGATATGCTTTCCCTGCTGATTATCGGCAACAATGAAAGCAGATCTGTTGGGTCGTATATGCTTACACCCAGAGGTTATGCACGTAAAAGACACTTATGACAGTGCAAATGACTTGAAAAAGTGTTTCATGCCCCCCATTGACACGTGGCCATGCTGGCCGTAAGCTTGCAAAAATTCTCATGTGTTGTTTTTTACCTTGGAGGATTACTGTGAAAAAAACTCTTGTTCTCACCTGTATGCTGGCCCTGCTTTTTGCCGTGAGCGTCTGGGCCGCACCTGCCGTGCCTGACAAGCCCGTTGAAATCAAAGGCTCGCAAAAAACTGTCATGTTTCCCCACGCCCCCCATGAAAAAGTGGAGTGCGTGACCTGCCACCATCTGGTGGACGGCAAGGAAAGCTTTGCCAAATGCGGCAGCTCCGGCTGTCATGACGACCTGACCGCCAAAAAGGGCGAAAAGAGCCTGTACTACGTTGTGCACGCCAAGGGCGACCTCAAGCACACCAGCTGTCTTGCCTGCCATAGCAAGGTTGTGGCCGAAAAGCCCGACCTCAAGAAAGACCTCACCGGTTGCGCCAAGTCCAAGTGCCATCCGTAGTCTGTATAGATTGAAGCTGACCGGCTGAGCGACGCAGCCTTTGGGCTGTTTCAGGCGTTTGCAGCGGGGGGATTTGCCCGCCGCAGGCGGCGAGGCTCAAGCAGGGCCGTTCTGAATGATAAAAGCGGCGGAAGTAACACTTCCGCCGCTTTTGCGTTGCAGGAAAAGCTTTGGGCTATCCTTCCTGACACTTCTTTTTCAGTGTCTCGGCCACGGTCTTGCCCATTTCGTGGCAAGCCTTGAGCACGTCGCGGTCGGGCCGCCAGTTGCATTTGACCGGCTCCACGGGCATGTCCATGTGCATGGCGGTCAGATGTTCGTGCAGCTGTTTGGGCGCTTCGCCAGACCAGCCGAACGAGCCGAAGGCCGCACCTACGCGGTTCAGGGGGCGCAGCCCCTTCATGTAGGTCAGCTGGGCAGCCACCAGAGGCAGCACGGTATTGTTGTGCGTGGGCGAACCGGCCAGCACCGCGCCGCAGTCGGCCAGTTCGGTCATGATGGCACTGTGGTGGTTGCTTTTGACCGACATGAGGCGCGTGGGCACACCATTTTCTTCCAGACCGCTGCATGCGGCATAGGCCATGGATTCGGTGGACTGCCACATGGTGTCATAAAAAATGAGCGCGCGCTGCTGCGGCTTCTGTTCGGCCATCATGCGGTACATGTCGATAATGCGGCGCACGGCCTTTTCACCGCGGTGGATGAGGCCGTGGTCCGGGGCGATCATGTCGATGTCCAGCTGTTCCACAATGGGCAGGGTCTTGAGCACCATCGGGGAGTAGGGCAGCACGATATTGTAGTAGTATTCCTTGACGCGGCGCACGTATTCGCCGTCGTCATCGAAATCGTCCACAAAGCGTGCGGAGCTGGCGATGTTCTGGCCGAAGATGTCGTTGCTGATGAGCAGCTTTTCTTCAGGAATGTAGGACACCATGCTGTCAGGCCAGTGCAGCATGCGCGTTTCCTGAAACACGATGGTGCGCTTGCCTATGTTGATGCTGTCGCCGCTTTTGACGGCCTGTACGGGCCAGTCCTTGCAGGAAAAATATCCGGCCATGGACTTGAGGCCCGCCTGCGACACGAAAATCTTTTCGGGCTTGCAGCGCTCCACGATGGCTTCAAGCGCGCCGGCGTGGTCAAGTTCCATATGGTTGCAGACGATATAGTCGATTTTTTCAGGCTCCAGAACCTTCGCCATGCGGCACAGAAGGGTGCCTTCGCAGCCTGAGGATACCGTGTCCATAAGGACATTTTTTTCGTCTTTGATGAGGTAGGCATTGTAGGTGGAACCGTCCGGGGAGCGGGAATAGCCGTGAAAATCCCGGTGATCGTAGTCTACGTAGCCTATCCAGTATATGTCTTTTTTGATTTCAACAGGTTGCATCTGTATATTCTCCGAAGTGTTTGGTCTTCCCCTTTACGAAAAGCCCCGCTTTGCCGCAAATTACGGCAAAGCGGGGAAAAATGCAGGAAAAGACCGAAGTTAGGCCGGGCTGAACTGGTCTTTGCTCACCCCGCACACGGGGCAGCACCAGTCGTCGGGCAGCTGATCAAAGGGGACGTTGTCGTGTTCGGCGGGATCATATTCGTAGCCACAGACATTGCATACGTACTTCTGCATTGGGGAATCCTCCTTGGGAGATGGTGCGGGCCTGCCGCACCTTTTCTGTAATACGCCTTGCGGCGGATCTAGTTTTCAGCCTTCCAGTGCCCGTGCAGATTGCAGTATTCGCGGGCGGTCACCTTGGCGGCATCAATGGCAAAGAAAGCCTCGGGCGCATCGCCGGGCTTGAGAAACTTGGTGTAGCTTCTGCCGTCGGCCAGCAGTTCGATCCACTCAATCCAGTGTTTTTCTTCCATGGGGTGAGGCACGCTGCCCACCTTGATCAGGTAGCCGCCGTCGACTTTTTCGATAACGGGCACGTGCTTTTCCATGGCACCGTCGGTGGAGCCTTCGACCATGTGCTTCATGGGTTCACCACAGCACACGAGTTCGGCGCCGCCGCCATGCAGCACTTCAACAATATTACCGCAATGAGTGCATTTATAAACTTCCAGATGCTTGGGCATGGTTTCCTCACTTGCTTTTTGGCCGGCATGGGCCTTGATTTAGGTTGCCGCCGGGGCAGCCGGGCGAAAGGCACGCACTTGCGCAGATGCCCCTGTAGCCCCGGATACCGATAATTATTGTGTAAGAAGTCCTGAGCAAAGTAAAGTCTTTTTTATGAAAAATGATAGTTATTATCAATAGGCTAATGGCGATACAGGCCGCAGAGCTTTACCGGCAGAACCAGAGCCACTATGCCATCTTATTTCTGTTATGACTAGAGTGTTTACCGTTTGAAATGCCCCGGATGTTCTTATTTATGCGGACTGATGCCGGGACCGGGCAGCGGTTTGCTGTGGCGACGCATCGGTTTTCCGTTTGCGGGGCTGTTTTTTTGTCTGTAGCAACACCGGGCATGCCCGCCGCCAGAGGTATGGAGATCGCGCTGCCCGGCAGGAGTGCAGGGCGGCAGGAGCACCCGGGATGGCACGGGCAGGGAGGACGGTGACCTGCGGGAAACCGGCAGAAGGGGCTTTGCTGCGTCAAGAGCATTCTGCTTTTGAAGCACGCCCTGCTGCAACGCGTCATTGCGGCGAAACACGTGGTTTTCACTGCAATCTATGCCACCTGGTGGCGGCTGCCGCCTTTGCGTCAGCAGGGCAGTTTCAAAGTGAACCTGCTCTATGGGGCCGCGGACGGATCCGGGGCGACTGGCGTGTTCGCGGGGCTGTGCGCAGGCGTGTCGTCCGGCGCGCCTGAAGACATGTCTTTCGGCGTCTCTGTGGGCGCGCCTGCCGGGGAAGTGGCGCTGGGCTGTGCGGCGCTAGCCGGGCTGTCCGCTGGTTCGCTTCTGGCGTCAGCCTTGCGCACGGCTCCCAGCACGTTGGGCAGCTGGGCGCGCAGATCGCCCGTCACCAGCAGCCCGGCGGTGCTCAGGCCCGCAAGCTCGTGTTTCCAGCTGGCGGAACGTACCAGCAATCCGGCTTGCCCGCCGCCTTCCACATACATGACCGTGCGCACATTGAGGGGCAGATGCAGCAGTTGCTGGGCAAAGGCATAGGCCTCCACAGGCTGGCGGCAGTGCAGAAAGAGAATGCGCCCCTCGCCGTCCTGCGCCACGGCGGAAATGGAGTAGTGCGGGCCGCCGGGCGACCACAGGATGCGCCTGTCGGCGCTGGTCATGCGGTAGTTCTGTATGACAAGCCGGTACTGGCCGATGAGTTTTTCCCACTGCGGGTCATCACGGTCCACAATGGCCGCTCCCGGCAGGTCATGGCTGTCTGGCCCGGCCACGAAAAACGCGCCAAAGCGTTGCACTACGCGCTTGTTGTTGTAGTGATCGTTCTGCCGCATATAGCCTGTGCTTGTGATGCCGTCCGGCAGGTACATGCTGGCATTGATGGCCGCTGCAAGACCGTACTGCTCTGCCCACTGGTTGAGCGAGCGCAGGCCGCCGCCGTCCTGTGAGCGGGCGCAGAGGACGAAATCAAAGCGGGCCGGATCAATGCGCAGGGCTGTCAGCAGGGCTTCGCTGTCCGTCAGCTGAAATTCGCCAAAGTCGAGGCCCGGCTCCAGTTGCCGCCATGCGGGCTTGCCCAGTTCGTCAACGCCTGCGGGGGAGGGGGCCTGTGCCGCAACACCGGGCGCGGAAGCCGCGGGGCTGTTGCCGTGTTCTCCAGAAAGGCTGGCGGGATCGACGACGGGCGCGTCCATGAGGGGGGCAGTGGCAGTGGCGGGACTGGTTTCGGGGGTAATGGGGGAATCTGTGGCAGCTGCCGTGGCTGTTTGCCAAAAAGTTGTCAGGCAGCAAACAAGCAGGCAGTGTGTCAGAAACGCGCGCGCTGTGCGGGGCCATGCGCGGGCGTGGAGCATGCCGTGGCCACCCGCGCCACGCGCGATGGCGGGTGCGGGCTGTCCGGTAAAATGGCGATCAGTTCTGTACGTCATGGCTGGCATCGTGGCTGTGCATCCGCAGTATGGCGTTGCCGGTCGCTTTGCCGGGTCGGCACTGCGCCCACGGCGTTTATGCAGTATTGCAGTCTTCCGGAATAGTAGTGTTTTTCCGGCCTGCGTCGGCAGGGCCTGAATCGCAGGTATTCTTGCCCCTGCATTACGACCATGTGTGACGTTTGGCAAGGGGCGGGGCTTTTTTCTTGACGTATCAGTTTATCTTGATATACACATAAAAGAATCTGGCCCATCTGGGCCGCACCCTGCCGCAAGGAGTTGCCATATGCATATAGGAGACAGCATCCGCGCCGCCAGGAAGCCCTTTTTCTCGCTGGAGTTTTTTCCCCCGGCGGATGAGGCCAATCTGCCGGCCTTTTTTGACACTGTTGAACGGCTGCACCCGCTGGCCCCCCTGTTCGCTTCCGTAACTTACGGAGCCGGGGGCGGCAAACAGCGCAACACCCTGGCCGTCACGGCCGAGCTTGCGCGGCGCGGTATCAATACCATGGCCCATCTCACCTGTGTGGGGGCCGACCCCGAGAGCATCTCTGCCTATCTTTCGGAGCTGAGGGCCGCTGGTGTGGACAACGTGCTTGCCTTGCGCGGCGACCCCCCCGCCGGGGAGGACTGGGACTGGAATACGGGCCGCTTTCAGCACGCGTCTGATCTGGTTACCTTTGCCCGCCGCCAGCAGCCGTATATGGGCATTGGCGTTGCGGCCTATCCCGCGCCGCATCCCGAATCCGCTTCCATCTCGCAGGATCGGCGTCATACCGCCGAAAAAATGCGCAGCGGTGCGGACTTTGCCGTAACCCAGCTCTTTTTCGACGCCCGTGAATATGCCGACCTGCTGGAGCATCTGCGCGGTCAGGGCATACACACCCCCGTGATTCCCGGCATATTGCCCATACAGAGCTTTGCTTCGCTGCGGCGGGTGCTTGCGCTGTGCGGGGCCAATATTCCCGGCAAGCTCTATCTTGATCTCGAAAAAGCCGATGAAAAGGGCGGGGTAGAGGCCGTGCGCGAAGTGGGGCTGGAATTTGCCGTGCGGCAGATACGCTTTTTGCTGGAGAACGGCGCTCCGGGCATTCATCTGTATACTCTGAACAAGGCCGACATGTGCCTGCGTCTTGCGCAGGAATCGGGGCTGCTCGGGGCTGATGCGCGCCAGCCCGCAGACTGATGTGGCTCCGGCCGGGCGGCATCGGTCCAACAGAGCATTTTTGCATTGAGAATATCTGTTCTCAATAGTTTCAGGACGCCCGCTCCGGCCCTTGGCAGTGCAGATAAACTGCGCCTGCGCCTCCGCGGCGGGCGTCCGCTGCCGCAGTCGCCAGAGCAATTTCAGAGAGAGATTGCTCTGGCCCGCCATTGTATTGACCTTGCCCGTGCCCGGCGCTAGTGTGCCGCTATGTCTTCATCCATCGAAAAAGGCCACGGCTGGCTGCTGATTGCGGTTTGTACCTCCCTGTTCTGCATGCCATTCATGATGGCGGGCGTGAACGCTGTTTTGCCGCCCATGGGGGCGGATCTCAATGCCAGCGTGCGCGAACTGGGCCTCATGGGAGCCTTTTACGCCATGGGGCTGGCTGTTTTTCAGCTCGCCAGCGGCAGTCTGGGCGACATATGGGGCTACCGCCGCATTTTTATTCTCGGCACAGTCATTTTTGCGATCAGCGGGGCCTTGCTGGGCTTTGTGACTTCAGTGGAATTCTTTCTGGGCTTGCGCCTTGTGCAGGGCGTGGGCGGGGCCATGTTCAACGCCTGCGGGCTGGCGCTGCTTGCCTCGGCCGCACCTGCGGCAAAACGCCCCATCTATCTCGGGTACAGCGGCGCGGCCGTGTATGCCGGTATTGCCTGCGGGCCGCCCGTGGCGGGCTTTTTGGCTGGCGCTGGCTTTTCTGGGGCAATGCCCTCACTTCGGTGGGTGTGTTGCTGCTCATGAAGTATTTCGTCAAGCTGGACTGGCGTACCGCCAAGGGACGCCCCTTTGACTGGACAGGCTGCTTTATCTACGGGCTTGCCATGACGGCACTGACCTTCGGTTCTTCGGAACTGGCGGCATATCCTGTCATGGCGGGCTGCCTGCTCGGCGCGTTTCTGGTGCTCATGGTCATTTTCTGCATCAAGGAACTGCGCAGCGAGTTTCCCATCCTTGATATCCGCATGCTGGCGCGCAATCGGGTCTTTGCCCTTTCTTCCCTCGCGGCCTTCATCAATTACAGTTCCTTTTTCGGCATCCTTTTTTTCTTCAGCCTGTATTTGCAGTTCGGCCTTGGCATGACGGTGCAGCAGGCCGGAATGTTTCTTGCCCTTCAATCGGTGGTGCAGGCGCTGACCACACCTGTGGCCGCCCGCCTGTGCCTCAGATTCAACCCCGGCCATGTGAGTGCCGTGGGCGTGGGGCTGTGCGGGCTGGGGCTGCTGGTTTCGGCCTTTCTTGAGGTGAACTCGCCCATCGGCGTGCTGCTGGCGGCCCAGGGGCTGCTCGGCGTGGGCATAAGCCTTTTTGCCCTGCCCAATACCACTATTATTCTGGAAAGCGCCGGTCCGGCACATGTGGGGCAGGCATCGGGCCTTACCGGAGCGGTGCGCACCGCCGGGCAGCTTGTGAATATGGCGGTCATTACCCTGACCCTCGGCTTTTTTCTCGGGGACAGGCCCGCCGGACCTGATACTGTGGACGCCTTCATGAAGAGCATGCATCTGGACCTTGTTGTTTTCGGCGTGCTCAACCTGCTGGCTGTGGGCTGTGTGCTGGCCCGCAACCGTAACTGAGGCCGATGTGCCTTACTGAGGCCGGTGCGCCTTGAAACCGGCCGCATGGTCAGGCCGGGGGCACTGATCACGCCTGCGCGCGGCAGCAAGGCGCGGCGGGCCGCAGCAGGAAGCGGCATGGCGGTTCTGTCTTCGCCGCAGGCCCTTGCAGTGGCGGCCGGGCTGCAGCCGTTTTTTGCGCGCGGCCCAGGGCTGTTTGCAGCCCGGGATTGCACTGGTGCTGCAGGAAGAATTGCAGGGCGGATCGCCGGGCAACTGCTCCGGAATGTTCCGGGGCGGCAGAGTCTAAAGTTTTTTCAGGCCCGTCCGAACAGACAGCAAGGACGGATACATGCATGCCCGACGCCAATTCCGCAAAACTGCGCATGATGCTTCAGGGGTACGAGCAGCAATTGCTGGCTGCCCGTCGTCTTGCGCGTTTTCGCGTGCGCAGGAGACTTTCACAGGGTGAAGACCCGCATGACCCGGACCCTGCCGCCCACAGGCGGGCCTGTGTGGAAAAGGTCGCCCGTGAGCTGTACGAAACGCTGATCTTCACCGGCAGCGACAATCCTGTGGTGGAAAATATCCGCAAGGAATTGGGCAAGGAAGTGGGGCAGGAGGTGGTTTTCACCTATCCGCCCGGTCAGCGCCTGCATATTGTGGGCGAGGGGCCGGATGGTATGGAGCCTCTGTCGGAAGATGTGCAGCGCACCACCCGGCATGCGCTGTGGCGCATCATTCGTGAACAGGTTGACAAAAGCATGCTGGAAGAGCCGCCGCGCGGCACGGATCAGCGCGGCTGATTACACGAAGCGGCCCCCAGGTCGCCAGTGGAGCAGGATATGGAAATAAAGAATACGCCGAACAGTTTTTTTGACCCCTACGCCGCAGGTCTGGAAAAAAATGCTGCTGCCAGGGGCGACATGCGGGCAAGATCGCGCGCAGGCGCAGTGGGCGAAGATGCGGCACAGGGAGACACGGTCAGCGTTTCGCAGGACGCCCTGCTGATGACCGAAGCCCGCCGCGCGGCCCAGAGCGCGCCTGACGTGCGTGCCGAAAAGGTCGAATCCCTGCGCATTCAGGTTGCCAACGGAACCTACAAGCCCGATAGCCGCCTTATTGCGGCCAGCCTTGTTCGCGAAGAGCCGGGCCTGTTCCGCATGTAACGCCAGTATCCCTTGAACTTGCTCCGCCCCGTCCGCGCAGATGCCCGCCATAAGGGCGCAGGCGCGGCTTCAGCCGTTGCGGGGGCTGCGGCCACGGCGGCAGCTGGCATCTGACGGCTGTTGCCGTAGCGAGCGTTGCAAAACGTTGGGAATGCATATTTTCGACGGTAAACCGGGCCGGACAGTCCTGCTCCGGCCGTCTTCCATTTCTTCATGCAATTCCGGGCCTGTCCGAGCTTACAGGATGCATCACGACCAGCAGCCACGCGGCAGTTGGCCGGGATGCATCCGTTGCGCCATTTTTTCTCGACTCCGCGCCGCCGGTTTGGCATCATTATGCGTCTTCTCGCATGCGCTTTTGGCGTGGCATGCTGTGGCAAGGCCCGTCAGCGGCCTTGGGCTGGCGTGTACGCCGCAGATAGATGCCGTAATGCAGTGTGGAAAAGCATGGATGAATGTTTTTTGCAGAAAAAGAGGTATGTATGCTGGATAAAACAGATAGGGCCATCCTTGCCGCCCTGGAAAAAAATGCCAGGATATCCAACGCCGACCTTGCCAGAGCCGTTCACATCAGCAGGCCCAGCATCATCAAGCGCATCAACAGATTTTTGGAAGAAGGCATTATTGAAAAATTTGCTGCCGTATTTTCTTTGAAAAAAATTGGCAGGCCCGTATGCAGCTTTATGCATATCAGCAATATAAAGCTGTCAGTGGCGGAAATGCTGAAAATTTTGGACAGGGATGAGATCGTCGAAATATACTCGGTGACAGGCGAAAATAATTTTATTGCCAAAACAGCCGTGTCCGCCATGGAAGATATGGAAAAACTCTTGCAGGACCTTATGCCGTATTGCAGGGTGGTCACGTCTCTTGTCATTATCAGGCACGATGTGGACAGGCCGTTGGTGCAATAGGTCTTCGCCTGATATTCAGGGCGGTTCGCTGTGCGACGGTCTGGCAGTGCCGCGGCGGGCGTGCGCCGTTGCGGGAGCCGTGTCCGGCCTGCGGAGCATGAGGTGGCATCCGCATGGACGGGTGCGCATGCACCTTTTTCAGCGAAATAATCCGTGAGCCTTTTGCGCCGGATTTTCTTCTTCTTCTTCTTCTTCTTCTTCTTCTTTTATTCAGCTGACACTGCCTTTCTTGCGCAGCCATTCTGGCCGCACGCGCTGTCGTCACCGGGGGCAGTCGCGGCCCCCAGGGTGCGTCTGCCGTACTATAGGCGTTGCCGCTGTGTATAAGGCATTGCCGTTGTGGCCCGTCCTGCACCATGTGAATTGTGCAGGCGGGCTTTTTCATGGCGCACTGTAAAAAAATGGCAGCAACTTTTTACAGTGTGTAAAAAAGAATCCCCATAATAATTCGTTCAGCTATGTACCTCGCCACGCCAGTTGGTATAACATCATGATATGCAGACTTCATGAGTGGCGGTGAAGACGCATGCGCAGTGGCACATCAGCCGGATGCAGCGTTTCTGCCCGCGAATGCCCGGTGCGACACGGGGCTGCCATGCCGGAAGCGATGAATCCGGTTTGCCTGCATGGGGCCAGGCCCTGTGCGGCATGAGGCAAACTGTAAAACAAGTCATGTCCAAAGCTGCATTGCCGCAGAGGCATGCACATACAGCCATTATGCACAAGGAACACGCTTTGCTGAAGGGGCATGGGATCAGCCATGCCGTAGCCATACACGCTCATCAACAATAACAAGAGCAGCCTTTTAAGGGAGGTACTTATGAGCAGCGCGCCTGACAGCAAACTTGTTCCTTTTACACGTTATGATGCCGGATGGGTCATTCTCTGCATCGGCATGGCTATCGGCGGGGCCATGGTCTTCATGCCCGTACAGGTGGGCATGACCGGCCTGTGGGTTTTTCTGGCAGCAGCGGCCATTGCCTATCCGGGGGTCTGCCTGTTCCAGAACTTTTATCTGGAAACGCTGACCAAGACCGAAAGCGCGCAGGACTATACAGACATCATAACGCAGTATCTTGGAAAAAACTGGGCCATGCTGCTGAGTATTCTCTATTTTCTGCTGATGCTGACGGGCATGCTCGGCTATTCGACAGGTCTTGTGCGCGACAGCGCTTCCTATCTGCAAACCTACGGGCTCACCACAACCCTTCTTTCCGACACGGTCTGGTGGTCGCTGCTCATCATGATGGTCATGGTGTCCATTGCCGCTCAGGGCGAAAGGCTGCTCTTCAAGGTGTCCGGGCCGCTGGTGGTGGGCAAGCTCGCCATCATCCTTGCTCTGGGCATGGTCATGGTTCCCCATTGGAATCTGAGCAACATAAAACCCATGACCTCCTTGCTGCCGTTCATGCGTGACGTGTTCATAACCATCCCGTTTACGGTATTTTCCGTTGTATTCATGCCCATACTGAGTCCCATGAACATTGCCTACCGCCGACAGGAGCCGGACAGGCTCATAGCCACGTACAGGGCGTTTCGCGCCAGCAGGGTGGCCTTTGCCATCCTGATCGTGTCTGTGCTGTTTTTTGCCGTGTCCTTCACGCTGTCGCTGCATCACGAAAAAGCCGTGGAGGCTTTTCAGAACAATATTTCTGCGCTTGCCATCGCGGCACAGGTGCTGCCGGGGGCTGTCATCAAGGCCATGAGCACGGCCCTTAACATCTTTGCCCTGGTCACGGCGTTTTTTGCCCTGTATCTGGCACTGCAGGAGGGGCTTCAGGGCATATGCTTCAATCTTCTCAGCAGATTCATGCCTGAAGAGCGCATCAGCAGAAAAATTCTGCACCGTTTTGTGGCGCTTGCCATCGCTCTGGGCCTCTGGGGCTGGGTGCAGATGAACGCCAAGGTGCTGTTCATTCTGCATCTGAGCGCGCCCCTTTTCGGCATTATTGCCTGTTTCATCCCCGTATATCTGATTTTTAAAATGCCGAGTCTGGCCTACCTGAAAGGGGGCAAGGCGCTCTATGTGCTGATTTTCGGCATCATCTTAACAATCTCGCCATTGCTCAGGCTTTTGGAATAGCGCCGGAGGCGGCGCGAGAAAGTTGGCCTGCCCCAAAAAAATCCGGGCCTGTGTTTTCCGGGCCGGAGTTGCCATAACCGGGATTGGCACGGGCCGGAGTTGCCACCGCCGGGGCGAGGCTGCTGTGTGGCATGGCCCGACACCCCATCACGTCAAGGAGGACATCATGACATATGCATTTGAACTGGGCGCAGCGTTTGCCCAGGCACTGGACAGCGCGGATCCGCTCAGAAAGTTTCGCGAGCATTTCTATATTTCTGACGGCCTTATCTATATGGACGGCAATTCTCTCGGGCTTTGCAGCCGGGATGCGGAAAAGGGCATTCTGAGCATGCTTGAGGTGTGGAAAGAGCACGGCATCAACATGTGGAGCATAGAAGACGGCAAGTATTTTCTTTACCCTTCGCATCTGGCCCGCAAGATGGCCCCGCTCATCGGCGCCGACGCCAGCGAAGTTACTGTGGCAAACAGCACCACGGTCAACATCCATCAGGCTTTTGCCACCTTTTACAGGCCGGTCGGCAGCAGGAACAGAATTATTGTTGATGGACTGAACTTTCCCACAGACCGGCATGCGGTGGACAGTCAGGTGCTTTCGCGCGGCCTTGACCCGCAGCAGGTCATAAAGGTTGTTGCCAGTGAGGATGGCAGGACCGTCAGCGAGGACGCCATCATCGCGGCCATGACGGATGATGTCTGCATGGCGCTTTTTCCTTCGGTGTATTACCGCAGCGCGCAGTTGCTGGACATGAAAAAAGTCACCGATGCGGCCCGCAGCAGGGGCATCATCATCGGGTGGGACCTTTGCCATTCCATCGGTTCTGTTCCGCACGATTTTGCCGCTCTGGACGCGGATTTTGCCGTATGGTGCAACTACAAGTACCTTTCCGGCGGGCCGGGGGCTGCCGCAGGGCTGTACATCAACAGGAAGCATTTTGGCACAACGCCCGGACTGGCAGGCTGGCAGGGCAACGTCAAGGAAACGCTCTTTGAACTGCGCCAAAAGCACGAGCCGGCGCACAGTGCCGATGGCTGGCTCATAGGCACGCCGCCCATGCTTGCCATGGCCGGGCTGGACGGAGTTCTGGATATCTTTCATGAAGCGGGCATGGCCGCCATCAGGGAAAAGTCCCTGCGCCTGACGGCATACCTCATGTTTCTTATAGACAGGCGTCTGGCTCCCTATGGCTACGCCGTGGGCACTCCCCGTGACGATGCGCATCGCGGCGGGCACGTGGCCCTGGAGCATGACGAGGCGTACCGCATTTGCAAGGTGCTCAAGAATTACAAGGTTGTTCCCGACTTCAGGGACCCCAATGTGATCAGGCTTGCCCCCACAGCGCTCTACAATTCGTATGAAGATATCCATAGCCTTGTGGACATTCTGGAAAAAATCGGCGCAAACAGGGAGTACGAGAGCCTGAGCAGGGAGAGGACGCTGGTGGTCTAGAGCAGATTAACTTTGAGAATATACATTCTCAAAGTTTAAGGCACGCTCACTTCGGCGTTTAACCGCGCAGATAAACTGCGCTTACGCCTCCGTAGCGAACGTCTGCTCACGCAGCCGTCCGAGCAATTTAAAAGTTAAATTGCTCTAAATGCAGGTGCTTCTATTTTGAAACGGCCTCGGGTGACACCCCGTTGCCGAAGGATCGACATTTGAAACAGGCGCAAACGGGCTTTGTCCGGGGGCGCCTGTTTTGCGGCAGGGGGTGCTTTCATGCCGGGGAGCGGCCGACGCTGAAAACGCGGGCTGCCGCAGGACAAGGCCAGCCCTTGCAGTGAAGGGCGCGGGAAAACCGGGGCTGAGGCCCGGCGGAGCGGGGCGCGAAGGGGGAGTTTTCGGCACGCTTTCTGCAAAGACGGCTATGCCGGTATTCCGGCAAGGAGACAGCGCCATGAAATTGACGATCTTGCGCCATCCCGTTTTATGGATAATCACGGCGGCCCTGCTGCTGAGCATGGCCCTGCCTGCGCATGCCGTGCGCATCAAGGATATAGCCTCTTTTTCAGGTGTGCGTGACAACCAGCTCATCGGCTACGGCCTTGTGGTGGGTCTGGCAGGCACGGGAGACAAGAAGGACGCGGTCTTTACGCTCAGCTCCATGAAAAACATGATGGACCGCATGGGTATCGGCGTGGATTCTTCGGCGCTCAAGACCAAGAACGTGGCCTCGGTCATGGTGACGGCCCGCATGCCCGTGTCGGCCAAGCCGGGTACGCGCCTTGACGTTACCGTGTCTTCCGTGGGCGACGCCACATCGCTTTTGGGCGGTGTGCTGCTGCAAACGGCCCTCAAGGGCGTGGACGGCAAGATATACACCCTGGCTCAGGGCTCGCTGACCGTGGGCGGTTTTTCCAGTCAGGGCAAGGCTGCCAGCGTGAGCAAGAACATTTCCACCGTGGGGATCATTCCCGGCGGGGGCATTGTGGAGCGGGGCATTCCCTTTGAGTTCAACCAGCAGGACAAGCTCACCCTGCACCTGCGCACCGCGGACTTCAGCACGGCCCAGCAGGTTGCCGAGCGCGTCAACGGCGCCATGGGCGGCCCCTTTGCCCGCGCCATAGACGACATGTCCATCACGATGGATATTCCGGCGCAGTACCGCAACAACATGGTTCCTCTCATGGCTTCCATCGAAAATCTGGACGTAAGCCCCGACACCGCCGCCAAGGTGGTGGTGGACGAAAAAACCGGCACAGTGGTGCTCGGCCGTGATGTGCGCATTACGCGCACCGCCGTGGCGCACGGCAACCTGCAGATCACCGTGCAGGAGGGCGAGCAGGTATCGCAGCCCGGTCCCTTCTCGCAGGGGCAGACCGTGGTGACGCCCACCACGGAAACCAACGTGCGCGAAGAAAACCGTCACCTCGTCATCGTGGAGGGGGCTACCCTTCAGGAACTGGTGGACGGCCTCAATTCCATCGGGGCAACCCCGCGCGACCTCATATCCATCCTGCGCACCATGCAGGTTTCAGGTGCGCTGCTGGCGGAACTGGAGGTAATATAGATGACCTCTCCCCTGACCAGCGGCCTTGTGCCGCATGAAGCCGGAACGGCGGAAGTATCCCGCCGCGAGTTCCAGTCCCGTCTCGCGGGCATAGGAAATCTCAACGGCAAAAAAATGACGGAAGCGGAAAAAGAAAAAAAGTTGCGTGAAGCCTGCGAAGGTTTCGAATCGATCTTTATCCAGAAAATGTGGCAGGAAATGCGCAATACCCTGCCCAAGACCAATATGCTGCAGGGCCGCGAAGAGCAGTTCTGGCAGAGCATGTATGATCAGGAGCTGGCAAAATCCATGACGGCTGCGGGCGGTATCGGCCTTGCTGACATGATGTACGCCCAGCTTTCGCGCAATCTTGTTTCTGCCAGCCGCAGCACGGCGTCTTCCGTGGGCGGTACGGATTCCGGCTTTACGCCTCAGGCCGCGTCCATATTGCCTGAAGCAGGCAATGAAGGCAGTGCCGGAGCCGTGGCAGGCGCCCGTGGCAATGCGATGGCTCTGGCTGGTGAACAGGGCGGGGCGGGGCACAGCGCCATGCGTGGCAGCGTGCCCATTCCCTCAGTGTATGACGGCATAGCTCCGGTGCAGGACGTGGGCGAGTCCGGGCACATACAGGTGCTGCCCGGCGGCATGGCCTCGGCCGAAACCGGCAGGAGTGCCGGTTTGCCCGCCTCGCAGGCTGCCCAGGTGGCAGGCCCGCCCGAGGTGGAACAGGCTCTTGCCGCTCTGCGCGCCCGGCAGGATGCTGCCCAGAACACTGCGCAAAACGCGGAACAGCGCGCCCCCAATATGAATACAGGGCTGAACCTGGCCCACGCGGCTCGCTTTGAGGCAGGCAGCAAGCTTGGTTCGCGCGGGGTGCTGCCCCGTACGCATCTTGCACAGCCGCAGCAGCAGGCCAGACCGGAGCAGGCGGTTCTGCCGGGCCAGTCCGCCCCTGTGGGCCAGACGCTTCAGGCCAGTGGGCAGGACGGCCATATCCCGCCGCTCACAGGGCAGGCCGGGCAGGGCATGGCCCCGCAACAGGCCGCGCAGCAGGCCGCCGCCGGGGACATGCAGATGCTCATGGCCCAGAGCATGGGCACGCCCTCGGCCATGCAGGCGGCCATGCACAGTATGGCCCAGTCTGGAAATACCACCACTCAAGCAACGCAGCCTTTCGGGCAGGGGGCCGGTCACGTTGCGGGGCAAATCGCGGCTCAGGGTGTGACACACGCTGCCGGGCAGCCCTGGACGCAGAGCGGTGCTCCCGTTCCCAGGCCCCCGCAGGCCGCGCCCGCAGGCGGCATCGTGACCCCCGGCCCGGCAGTTTCCGGCGCCCAGTCTGCGCAAGGCCCCGGCCATGCGGCGCAGGAGGCTGCTCCGCAGGCCGAGCCCCAGTTGCAAAAGGTGCGCTACACCACCAATGTGCCGCCCGGCAAACGCAAGACATCGGGCAGTGCCATTCTGCGCAACCTCAGCGCGGATGCGGTGGGACCCAACAGCCGGGCTGGTGCTGGACTGGCCGCCTACCACGCGCAGCAGGCCACACAGCAGGCTGTGCAGCAGGCCCCCCACCAGCCGCTGTCGGCATCCGCACCGGCGGCTCAGGGGCAAGGCGCACCCGCCAGCATGCCCGCAACGGCAGCAGTGTCAGGCGCGGCTCCAGCTCCGGCCGGGGCGACCGCGCCCGCAGGCCCCCAGGCAAGCTACGCTGCCGGGCAGCCCTTTGCGGCACAGGCGGGCATGGTATCCCCCGGACCCACGGCGCAGCAGACCCGGCAGGGAATGGAGAGCTACGGCATCCCGCCGCTGACAGCCACGGACCTGCGGCGCTGACGCCCGCCCGACCGTGCCATATGACTGATCCGGGGGTGGAAGGGCCTTGTGGCGGCATGACGGTTTAACCGTGATCTTGCGCCGCTCCGGCTTTGTCCCCTCCGCCGCTTCAGACCGCCCGCAGGGCGAGGCACGGAAATTGCTTGATTCCTGACGAGGCGGCAGATTCTGCCTGCAGGCTTGAAGCACCACCGCCAGTGAGGTTGACCATGTATACGATAATCCACACATCCCTGATCCGGCAGAGCAAGGCATTGTCTTTGCTGTGCGAGCTTATGGAAGAGGAATATGCCGCGCTGCTCGGCCGCGACACAGACGCGGTGGTGGCGCTGGAGTTCTCCATTCAGGAGCTTATACGCCAGCTCGCAGCGGAAAAAGCCACGGTCATCACAACGCTTGCCGGTGTGCGCGTGGCGGAATACGCGGGTTCTCTGGCTCCTGAAGAGGGCGGGCCGCTGCTGGAACTGCTGCGTGCCATCGACAGGGCCGAGCAGGGCGTGTCGCGTCAGGCCACGCGCAACAGCCAGCTTTCACTGGCGCTGCTCGACCAGAGCAGCCGCACGCTCCAGGCTCTCACCAGTCAGGCCATGCCCCCCAAGGCAGAAACCTACGGCCGCCGCGGCGGCATGCGCGTACAGAATCATCCCGAGGCGGCGCTTATCTCAGGGAGGCTCTAGGTCATGCTTAACGGTCTGCTCAATATCGGCAAGACAGCTCTTGGAGCTTCACAGGCGTGGATATCGGTTACCGGCAGCAATATTGCCAACGCCGATACCGAGGGCTATTCCCGCCGGTATGTAGACCAGCGTGACGCCGGAACCATCACCGCCAAGCCGGGCGGCGAAAGTCTTGGCGTCAATGCCCAGCAGATTCTGCGCTTTTTTGACGCCTTTCTTGAGCGCTCCTATGTGCGCCAGTCCACCAACTCTTCCCGCTGGAAAGAGCAGGACATGGTGCTTTCTTCGGTTGAAAACCTGTTCAACGAATCCAACCGGGCGGGCATAAGCTCGTCTCTGGATAAATTTTTCAAGGGTTGGCAAGACCTTACCCAGCTGCCTGACGACAATGCCTATCGTGAAAGCCTGCTTTCGCAGGCCGACAACCTGAGCGACATGTTCAGCAGCACCGCGGCAGGGCTCAAGGCCATACAGAACGAGATGGATGTTTCCATCAAGCAGTCTGTGGACCGCATCAATGCCCTGTCCAAAGGTATTGCCGACCTCAACAGGCAGATCACCACCAATACCGTTGACGGCGTGAGCAATCCCAACGCGCTGCTTGACCAGCGCGACCAGATGGTGCGCGAGCTGGCAAGCCTTGTGGATGTGGAGACCATCGACAACGGCAAGGGCAACTTCACCGTGCAGCTCACCACGGGCCAGCCGCTGGTGCAGGGTCAGAACGTCAATGTGCTCGAGGTGATGGGGCCGCGCTCCGAAAGTCATCTGAGCGTCGGTTCGACCTATAAGGGTGCTGTTGAATTTCAGGGTACGGACAACCACGAATACACCGTGGATATCGTTACCGGCGGCAAGGCGGGCGATAAGCCTCCGCCCAGCTTCCGCGTGTCGCTTGACGGCGGCAAGACCTGGCTGCGTGATGAAGACGGCAAGGAAATGCGCTTCGAGATCACCGATACCGACGGCGACGGCAAGGTGGACCCCGTACAGGTGAAGAATCTCAAGGTTTCCTTCACGGCCACAGACAATTTCACTGCGGGCGACCAGTTCGACATCATGCCCATGAGCGGTCTGTACTGGATAGAGCCTACGCGCGGCCCGCAAAACGTGACGCCCCAGACCTTTTTTGACGGTTCGGAAAACAGGAACCGCGTTACCGGCGGCAAGCTGACCTCATATTTCACCGTGCGTGACGATAACTGCGGCCGCTATCTCGACGAGCTTAATGCCGTGGCTTCGTCCCTTATCTGGGAGGTCAACCGCCTTCACAGTCAGGGAACCGGCACGGAAATGCTCAGCTACGCCCAGGGTTCGCAGATGGTGCAGAGCACGCAGCAGCCCCTAGGCTCGCCGCAGGCCATCCTGCCCCATGCCGACAAGCTGCAAAGCGGCAATGCGAACATCTACTTTTATGACAAGACCACGGGCGCTTTTCGTGAAACGGATACCGGCATCAATACACTGGACTTCAGCTCCATCACACCGCCCGGAACCGTAAACTTTGACCCGGCGCACCACACCCTGCAGGACGTGTGCAACGTCATCAACAGCAGCTTTACCGACAAGAACGCGCCCGGTCTGAACATGCTCAAGGCGACCATTCAGGACGGCAAGCTGCTCATTGAGGCCAACCCGGCCTGCAACGTCAATTTTGCCATGGGCGTGGACAGCACGGGGCTTATGGCAGCGCTTGGCATCAACACGTTTTTTACGGGCGACAGCGCCACCAACATGGCGGTCAGCAGCCAGCTGCACACCAATGTCAACCTGATCGCCGCCGGGGCCGTGAACGGGCAGAATCAGGCCAACAAGGGCGATAACGTCACTGCCACGGCCATCGGGGAGCTTGCCGGCAAAAAGGTGACGGTCTCCACCACCTGGAAGACCGTGAGCAACCAGAGCATCGGTGAGTATTACGCCACGCTGGTGACCACCGTGGGTGCTGACAGGCGGCTTGCCAAGACCAATTCGGAATACCACACGGCCCTGTCCACCGACCTTGAAGACCGCGTGACCTCGGTGACAGGGGTGAACCTGGATGAGGAAATGTCCAACCTCATAAAGTACCAGCATTCTTACACGGCGGCGGCAAAGCTTATCACCACTGCCGACCAGATGCTGCAAACCCTGCTGGGCCTCAAGCAGTAGAGCAATTTCTTCCTGAAATTGCTCTGGCGGACGCGGGGGCGGACGAACTGATCTGAACCGCCGGGTCAAGCCCGGATAGCAGGCGTAATGTCTTCATGCCTGTCCGTGGCTGTACCAGAGCCTTGCATCAGGCGGACACGTATTTTCCGGCGGGAATATGCTCAAGGAGTTGCCATGTCCATTCGCGTAACACAAAGCTCCATGTACAATACCATGGTGGGGCAGATGCAGAAAAGCCTTTCTGCATATATGGAAAGTAACGAGCAAGGCTCAACGCAGAAAAAGATCAACCGTCCTTCCGACGATCCTGCGGGCATGTATCGTGTGCTCATGACACGGGATGATATCAGCGCCACCAAGCAGTATCAGTCCAACTGCGATACGGCCAAGGGCTGGCTTGAGCTGGCGGACAGCGTGCTTGGTACGCAGCTGAGCAATACCATCATCAGCCTCAAGAGCCGCATGGAGCAGGCCGCCACAGGAACCACGGCCGATCAGCGCAAGCTCATTGCCGAGGAGGCGCGCGAAATTTTCGGTCAGATACTCAATCTGTCCAACACGCAGTTTAACGGCAAAAGCATCTTTGGCGGGCAGCGCTATGACCTCAATGCCTTTGAGCAGAGCCTGGGCCTGACCTGCTGGGACGATACGTGGAATACCGCGATCAGCAAGGGCAACTACTCCATTGAAGGCGCAAGCAACAGCTCCATGATGGTGCAGTTCACGGATACCGGCACTCTTGGCGTAGACGCGCTGACATATCGCTGGTCCAGGGACGGCGGCGAAACCTGGAAAACAGAAAGCGTGGCGGCGGGGAGCCGCACCCTGGTGGCCGACGGCGTAACCATCACCATGAATCAGGACATGGCTGTCAGCGCAGCGGATACAGGCCTTGGCCCCGGCGCCAAAAACGGCACGCTCGTGTACATACGGCCCACTGCCGTCTATCAGGGCGACGACAATGATCCGCCGCCGGAGATGACCGTCATGGGCGGTCCCGCCGGGCTGAAAACATCGGCCAACGGCGCTTTCGGCAACAACGTGCTGGTGCGGATGGACTCTGACGTGGACCTTGGGACCACGGGCACGGCGTTCAACTATTCCTACAGTCTGGACAACGGCGGCTCCTGGGTCACGGCTTCGGGGCAGGCCGCCGGGGGCGGCTCGGTGCGCCTGCCTGTGCCCGGCGGCTATATGGATATGGACACCGCAGGCACTGCCCCGGCGACAACGCAGATCAAGGCGGGCACGCAGGTGCTCATTCATCCCTCGCGCGCCAACCTGAATCTGGAGATCATGCAGGGAACCTACATCTCCGTGAACAACGTGGGCAAGGATATTTTCGGGGGCTACTATGACGGGCAGCCGTCGCTTGAGGGCGGCAAGAATCTTTTTGAAGTGGTGGGCGAATTCATCGCCTACTGCGAAAACAACAATCAGGAAGGCTGCCAGAAAAGTCTGGCCGCCATCGAACAGGCCCAGGCCCACATTCTTGCGCAGGAAGCCCGCATCGGCGGACTGGAAAACCGCGTCAGCATGGCGCAGGACGTGCTCAGCTTTCAAAAGCTGGACCAGGAAGAGCGATTGAGCTACACTGAAGACATTGACCTGACAGAGCTGCTGGCAAAGCTGACGCGACAGCAGTTGACGTACCAGACGGTGCTTCAGTCTTCTTCAATGATCATGCAGTTGAGCCTTGCCAAGTACATATAACAGGTAGCATCTATGCTTATACTGACGCGCCGCCCGGGTGAAAGCCTGTATCTGGGTGAAAATATACGCATAACCGTTCTGGGTATGCAGGGCAAACAGGTCAAGCTTGGCCTGGAAGTGCCGGGCGACACAACCGTTTACCGCGAGGAAGTGTATAGACGGGTTGTGGAGGAAAACCGCCGCGCCCTTGAAACCAGTAACAACGACCTTATGGTGGCTGCTGAATTATGGCACGAAACAAAGAAATAGAAATCGACACCCGCCTTGGCCGCCGGAGCGTCGATGCCGACAAGGTTGTACACTTTCCGCGCGGGCTGGCCGGTTTTGAAAATGAACGGGATTTCATACTGCTGCAGATCCGGCCCGAAGCCCCTCTGCTTATTCTGCAAAGCATGAACAATCCCGTGGTGGGCCTGCTGGTGGCTGACCCCTACAGCTTTATGGAAAAAAGCGCGTATGCGCCTGCCATGGGCGAAGCGGAAAAGCAGCTTTTGCGCATCTCGTGCCTGGATGAGGCCGCTGTTCTGGTGACGGTTGCCATCCCCGCCGGGCAACCCGGCGAAGCGGCGCTCAATCTGGCCGGACCCATTGTCATCAATTCGCGCGAGCGCATCGGCCTTCAGGTTCCCCAATGCACTGACGGCCCGCAGCAGATATACATGCACAGCCTCAAACCCGTTGATGAAAACGGACAGGCAGAAAAAAGCGAAGCCGCCCCCGCGGAATAGCTGAGTTTTTGGCCCCTGTGGGCAAGAGCTTGTTTCGGTTTTTTGCAAGGCCCCTTTTTTCAGCTGCTGAAAAAAGGGGCCTTGGCTTGTTGGGAAGGGCATTTTCCGGCTGAATGAAAATCTTGAAATGTGAAGCAGCTCAAGGTGGATATGCTCCGGAGCATTTGAACTTTGAAATTGCTCCGGGGATGCGGGATCAGTCGCCCCCGCGGACATGTGCCTACCGCTTTTTGGGTGCTGGCGCCGTTTCTGCCGGTTGACGCTGTTTGACCGCAGGTGCGGCGAGGCCCGTATCTTTTACCGGCGCGCTGTCGCCACCTTCGATGTGCACTGTGGGCAATGCTGCAAAAGCAGGCTCATGCAGGTTCATGGCCTCGATGATGGTTTTGGTAATATCCATGCCCGGGGCAGTGTCCAGCAGTCCGTTGCGGGCCAGCACCATTTGCGCCTTGTAGCTTTCGCGCCAGCGGGCCGCTTCTGCCAGCATGTGGCCCACAACCACCTGTCTGGCGGCTTCTTCTTCCAGTGCCATCTGGCTGCGCAGGGTGCGCAGCCCCTGAACCAGCGCCTGTTCCCGCTCTGTTGGCGGCGAGGTGGCGTAGGCTTTTTGCAGTTCGTTCCAGCCTGTGTCGAGGCGCTGGCGAACGGCGGCAAGGTGTCTGGCGGCGGCCTGTGCCGCATGGGAATCACGCAATACGCGGTCCACATCCACAACTCCGACCTTGGGGGAATCATCGAAGCTGAGGCAACCCGTCAGAAAAATGCAGAGCAGTCCCAGGGCTGCAAAACGTATTTGTTTTGTCATAAATGTACCTTGGCGGAAAAAGCCGTCCGCGCCCAAGGAAGGGCAGGGCGCGGACGGCCGCACAAGCGGGATGATGCTTGTGGTGTTTGCAAATGCAGGCGG
>CAJMLK010000008.1 GCA_905214305.1 uncultured bacterium | reverse complement strand
TTGCCGTGGGTCTGGGCAAAGAAGGCGGAGAAGAGCGTTTAGAGCGCCAGGGCATCAGCCGCCGCGATTTCATGAAATTTTGTACGGCGGTGGCCGTGGCTATGGGCATGGGGCCGGCTTTTGCTTCCGATGTGGCTGCCGCCCTCACCGGCCGTCGTCCTTCGGTAGTGTATCTGCACGCCGCCGAATGCACGGGCTGTTCCGAAGCGCTGCTGCGCACCTACCAGCCCTTTATCGACACTCTTATTCTCGACACCATTTCTCTTGATTATCATGAAACCATCATGGCCGCCGCCGGTGAAGCCGCCGAAGAGGCGCTTCAGGCCGCTGTTAACGGGCCTGACGGTTTCATCTGCCTTGTCGAAGGCGCGATCCCCACGGGCATGGACAACAAGTACGGCTACATCGCCGGACACACCATGTACGACATCTGCAAGAACATCCTGCCCAAGGCCAAGGCTGTGGTCAGCATCGGAACCTGTGCCTGCTACGGCGGCATTCAGGCTGCCAAGCCCAACCCCACTGCCGCCAAGGGCATCAATGACTGCTATGCGGAGCTTGGCGTCAAGGCCATCAACGTGCCCGGCTGCCCGCCCAACCCCCTGAACATGGTCGGCACTCTTGTGGCCTTTCTCAAGGGTCAGAAAATCGAGCTCGACGAAGTGGGCCGCCCTGTCATGTTCTTTGGACAGAGCGTGCATGACCTTTGTGAGCGCCGCAAGCATTTTGACGCCGGTGAATTTGCGCCCTCCTTCAACTCTGAAGAAGCGCGCAAGGGCTGGTGCCTCTATGATGTCGGCTGTAAAGGACCCGAGACCTACAACAACTGTCCCAAGGTTCTTTTCAACGAGACCAACTGGCCGGTAGCTGCCGGGCATCCCTGCATTGGTTGCAGTGAGCCCAATTTCTGGGACGATATGACGCCGTTCTACCAGAACTAGGGGGATAAAAAATGAGCCAAGTCACTAAAACGCCCCAGAGCAATTACACCGGTCCCATTGTGGTGGATCCGCTGACACGCATCGAAGGCCATCTGCGCATTGAAGTGGAAGTTGAAGGCGGCGTGATCAAAGAGGCCCGCAGCTGCGCCACCCTCTTCCGCGGCATTGAAACCATCCTTAAAGGCCGCGACCCGCGCGATGCCCAGCATTTTACCCAGCGCACCTGCGGCGTCTGCACCTATACTCACGCTCTGGCATCCACACGCTGCCTTGAAGACGCCATCAACAAGCCCATTCCGGCCAACGCTACCTATATACGCAACATGGTGCTGGCCAACCAGTTCATGCACGACCATCTGGTGCACTTCTACCATCTCCACGCCCTGGACTTTGTAGACGTGACCAGCGCCCTTCAGGCCGATCCGGCCAAGGCCGCCAAGCTGGCGAACTCCATTTCGCCCCGCAAGGCGACCACTGAAGAATTCGCCGCCGTGCAGTCCAAACTGAAGACCTTTGTGGCAAGCGGGCAGCTCGGCCCCTTCACCAACGCCTACTTCCTGGGCGGACATGAAGGGTACTACATGGACCCCGAAGCCAACCTCGTGTGCACCGCCCACTATCTGCAGGCCCTGCGCGCCCAGGTGGAAGTGGCCAAGGGCATGGCCGTTTTCGGCGCCAAAAACCCGCACACCCAGTTTACCGTTGCCGGTGGCGTGACCTGTTATGAAGCCCTGACGCCCGAACGCATCAAGCAGTTCCGCGATCTTTACGTCAAGGCCCGCGCCTTCATTGAAGAAGTCTATATTCCTGACCTTCTGCTGGTGGCCAGCTACTACAAGGACTGGGGCAAAATCGGCGGAACCAACAACTTCATGGCGTTTGGCGAATTTCCTGCGCCCGGCGGCGAACGCGACCTCAACAGCCGCTGGTACAAGCCCGGCGTTATCTATGACCGCAAGGTCGGCTCCGTACAGCCCTTTGATCCGACCAAGATTGAAGAGCACGTGCGCCACAGCTGGTACGAAGGCAAGGCCCGCGCACCCTATGAAGGTGAAACCAATCCGCACTTTACCTTCATGGGCGACACGGACAAGTATTCGTGGAACAAGGCCCCGCGTTACGACGGCCACGCCGTGGAAACCGGCCCCCTTGCGCAGATGCTGGTGGCCTACGGGCACAACCACAAGACCATCAAGCCCACCATTGATGCAGTGCTTGCCAAGCTGAATCTTGGCCCCGAAGCCCTGTTCTCCACCCTGGGCCGCACCGCCGCCCGTGGCATCCAGACGCTGGTCATTGCCCAGCAGCTTGAAAACTGGATCAACGAATACGAGAACAACATCATCAAGGACAAGCAGATCGTTGAAGACTACGCCGTGCCGACCTCCGCGCGCGGTGTCGGCTTTGCCGACGTGTCGCGTGGCGGCCTCTCGCACTGGATGACCATTGAAAACGGCAAGATCGACAACTTCCAGCTTGTGGTTCCCACCACCTGGAACCTGGGACCCCGGGACGAAAAAGGCGTGCCCAGCGCCGCCGAAGCCGCTCTGGTCGGCACACCGGTGGCCGATCCCAAGCGCCCGGTGGAAATCCTGCGCACCATTCACTCCTTTGACCCCTGCATCGCCTGTTCTGTGCACGTCATTGACGGTGAAAGCAACGAAGTGCACGACTACAAGGTACTGTAGTCTGCCATAGCCGGAATGCATGAGGGCGGGGGATTTGCCCCCCGCCCTTTTTTTCACTCTTCAAGAAAGCGAGCAGGCACATGAGCAAAGAAAAAGTGCTTATCCTGGGTGTGGGCAATATTCTGCTGACCGATGAAGGCTTTGGGGTACGGGCGGTGGAACACCTTGAGTCACAATACCGCTGGCCTGAAAATGTGACTCTTATGGATGGCGGCACTCAGGGCCTGATGCTCATGAGCACATTGATGGATTGCGATTTTCTGGTGGTTCTGGACGTGGTGCTGGGCCGCGAAGCGCCGGGTTCCATATACCTGCTCGAAGGCGAAAAGCTGCGGCAGAGCCTGAGCTTCAGGGATTCAATGCACCAGACCGACCTTGTGGATACGCTGGTGACCTGCGAGCTGGCCGGGCATCGCCCCCGGGCCCTTGTTTTCGGCATGCAGCCTTTCGACTACAAAACCATGCAGGTCGCGCTGACCCCCGAAGCAGAAGCCATGTTGCCGGAATTTTGCGCAAAAGTAGTGGCGGAGCTTGTCCACCACGGCATCCACGCCGAAAAGATCTGACCCCTGCACGGTCAAAAAGACCGAACAAAAATCCCGTAACAGCTCACGGCCGTTACGGGATTTTTGCGTCATCATTTCTCCCGGCCCGGTCAAATGGAGATCATTCATCACCGGGCAGGCATTCTTCGGGCAGGCACTCTTCGGGCAGACATTCTTCCGTATACAGGGCCATCTGGGCCTGTCTCAGATCCGCGGCCCACAGCCCGTCTCCAGCGCGCAAAACACCGGCGAACGTACCGTCATATACCTGACCGCACCCGCACGAAGGCGAACGGCTTTTAAGAATTGCGGCCGTGCAGCCGTTTTCACGGGCCAGAGCCGTTGCTGCACGCACACCCTGCAGAAAGGCAGCGGTCACGTCCTCGCCATGTCTATTCACAACCCGGTCGCCCACCAGTTCGCAGCAAGGCCGGGGCGTTGGCAGCCCCCCAAGGCATTCCGGACAGGCAGCCACAGCCCTGCCCTCCTGCATCAGTCGCACGACGGCTGGGCACGCTGTGGCGCGTCCGTCATAGCGGCAGGCGATGCCTGCCAGACAGGCGCTGACGATGTAGCGTGGCCGCATGGTGTTCATTTTTCTTCAGGCAGAAGCGCGGCTTCCCACATTTCCTGATAATAGACGCACGTGCCCGGATTCCAGGCAGTCGCCGTGGCGTGGTCATAGCTTTCGGTAATCGGCCAGTCAGTATGCGGAGCCAGAGCTTCTTCAAAAGAGGCGGCTTCTACCACAGCTTCATATTCAAGGTTAAGCGTGTAGTTTGGCCCTTTCATAAAGCGCAGATGATAGCGCGGCATGGCAAATCCTTTCAACGCGAACACCGGGAAGGAGAATCCCCTTCCCGGTGTGTTTAATCATTTACACAATGGCAGTGCCTAGTGTGTGGTCATCACAAACTTGCTGACGAGGAAGAGCACGATCAGCAAAAAGATGCCAAGACCCACGCCGCCTTTGATAAGCTTCATTTCAACGGAATCCAGGGGTTCGTACTCCATCTTCTCAATTTCTTCATGGAGTTTTACTTCATTAGTCTTTTCCATATCTCACTCCGTATATGCTAGCCGCCGATAACAGGCGGGGTCATGCCGTGGAAGAAGGCGTAGGAAATGAACAGGCCCACCCAGATGATGAAGCCAAACAGGCACACCACGTACACAACAGCCAGACGACCGATGCCTTCTTCGCGCAGCTTGCGGAAGTTGGACACCACACCGATGGTGAAGAAGGTCATGAGGAAGAACAGCACACGGAAGCCGTTGATGGTGCCGGACAGGCTCTTGCCGAGCTTGTGCAGTTCGGGCGAGGACAGGCACATGAACAGCAGAATCAGGAATGTGCCGATGTAGCCAAGCACAAAGCGGGGGAAACGATCCATAACGTCGCCCCAGGTCATGGTGCGTTCGCCACGGGTCTTGTCGAACTTGGCGGTCCAGACGTAAGCAAGCACCAGGGCCCACACGCCGATGAACACGTCAATAAAGATCTTGACGGTAGTGGTAACCATCACGACCCAGCCCGGTTCCCAGTTGATGCCCTGACCGGCCATCTTTGCAAGAATGAGGGATTCGGTGATGGCACCGCTGGCGATGGCGCCGCCGTCAGACTTGACGGCGAGGCCCATCCAGGCGCCGGCCACCAGAGGTTCGGTGGCAAGGAACTGCTGGGCCACGAAGGGCAGGATCAGCATTTCGATGCAGGTGAACACCACGACCAGCGAGGACACCATGATCGGAACCACAGGCCGGGCGCGGATGGCGCCGCCGGTGGCGATGGCCGCCGAGACGCCGCAAATGGAAATGCCGGAAGCCAGAGGAGCAGCCCATTCTTTGTTGAACTTGAAGTGCTTACGGGCAACGTAGTAAACTACGCACCAGTAAAGCAGATACGCTTCAACGATGGCGCAAAGACCGCGGAAAATGATGTGACCGGCAAAACCGGCGGCATCAGCGGCTTTCACGCCCAGTTCGGCGCCCATGATAACAATGGCGATTTTAACGAAAAGCTCGGGCCGGCAGGCTTCACGCAGGCTTTCGGCAAACTTGGGGGTAATGTTACCCACAAGGATACCGACAACCAGAGCCACGATAAGGCCGGCTTCAGTGCTGAGGCCCAGCGCCCACGGAATGCCCTGCTTGGCGAGCTGCGTGGGGTTGGCCGCGATGTAGGCGTTGGCGCCGGCCGTATAGCAGGCGATAGCCATGAAGAAAATGACGGTGAAGCCACGAACGAAGCTCGCCACGTTGCCCTTGATAAGCTTGATGCCTATCGCCAGCAAGGTGGTAACAATCGCGTAGCTCAAGAGCAGCGAACCCCAGCCGGGCAGCCACTTCCAGGTTGCGGCCTTCCAGGCGGTAAGCGGGTTATCGACCCACATGCCAACGCGCACGACCCAGCCCATCATGTCCAGGCCAACCATTTTGCCGAGCGCTAAAACGAAGACAAGGCAGCCGATAAGCAGGGCAACTTTGTCTTCGTTAAATGCTGCCTTTGGTGATGCCATACCCATAGTCCTCCATGCGAATAATGCAAGTAATCACGAACACACCTCCCCCGCCGACACCTCTTGCCCCTTGGCGACCTTGTACAAATGAGCACATAGCGCGCCAAAAAACAAAATTTGCCGCAGTGTCCGGCTGGGGAAACCACGCCAAAATGGTGCTGTCCTACGGAAAAGCAGCAGCACCGTCTGGGAAGATACCTTTCTGAGCTAGATTGTCAAGCATTAGTTCAAAGTTTAACAACCTATAAATCATCTCTGATTCTACCGCGTTATGAAGCATTTTTTTCATGCGGTAAAGCAGAAATGACATCTTGGCAGACAGTATTTGCAAGATATTCGACACAGTATTGACACGGAAAAGACAAAATAACCTTTACATGATGTTATTATATGTCATTTTGACTGAATATATTCCATAACAACAGTCAACAAGCATCCAAAAAAAATCACGCCAAATAAACGCCATAAAATGATCACGCAGTTGAAAAAACCCAGAAAAATGGCCGTGAGGGCCGAAAATTCGTTTTTTTCAGCAACGGGTCACACAGCCTTGTGCTTTATAACACCAACAGGCGCATACATACCGCAACGCTATACATCCCTTTAAACATGCCCATGCCTGGAGCATTTTAACTTTGAAGCCGCTCTGGGGGCTGCGTGAACGGCCTCCGCAGCACAGGGGCAGGCGCAACCCATTTGCCTTGTTACCAGTCGGTTTTTCGTCCCGTTCCTGCCCGCTTTTGTGCCATGCAAACGCACGGTCAGACTTCAATCTGTGTCACGTTTTTTTAAAAGTTGACACAAAAATAACATGCCTATACCATCCGTAAAATCCTCACAACCCCATACAGGACAAGAAGATGAACAGAATTTTAAAGGCATTTTCTCTCGCGCGGCGTCATGCCTGCAGCGGCTTTCTGGCCCTGTTTTTCCTTCTGCTTTCGCTCTCCCCGGTATACGCTGCCAATGGATGGGACAAGGACACGCTGGTTTATGCCTGGAGCAGCAACGTGGGACCGCTCAACCCCCACGCTTACGGCGCAAACAAGATGTTCGCCCAGGCCCTCGTGTACGAGCCGCTGGTGCAATACGCCCAGGACGGCAAGATCATTCCCTGGCTGGCTGAAAGCTGGACAATTTCTCCCGATGGCAAGGTCTATACGTTCAACTTGCGCAAGGATGTGAAGTTTTCAGACAGCACGCCCTTCACGGCCGATGCCGTGGTGAAAAACTTCGATGCCATCCGCATGAACATCAAGCGCCATGACTGGCTGGCAACGGCCGAACTTATGGACTCCTACAGGGCTGTCGGTCCCCACACCTTCGAACTCACGCTCAAGCAGCCCTATGCCGCAGCGCTTCAGGAGCTGAGCCTGGTGCGCCCCCTGCGCTTTCTTTCCCCCGCAGCCATGCCCGAAGACGGCAATACCGCCCAGGGCATGAAGTCCCCTGTGGGAACCGGCCCCTGGGTTCTTGCTGAAAGCCGCAAGGGCGAATTTGACCGCTTTGTGCGCAATGACAGCTACTGGGGCGAAAAACCGCTGATGCGCCAGCTTGTGGTCAAGGTGATACCCGATGCCGAAACCCGCGCAATTGCGCTTGAAAGCGGCGAGGTTGACCTTATCGCCACAGCCATTGCCGACCACGGTTCGGCCGGGGTAAACCCGGATGCCTACGCCGCCCTGTCAAAAGACCCGGCCTACGCCACCCGTGAATCTTCGCCGCGCAACACCCGCCTGCTCGCCATGAATACGGCGCTGTTTCCCACCAACGATCTTGCCGTGCGGCAGGCCATTGTGCGCGCCATTGACCGCCCATCTATAATAAAGGGCGTGTTGCTGGGGCAGGAAGCTCCGGCCGAGGAACTGCTGGCAAAAGACATTCCCTTCTGTGATATCGCCCTGAAGCCCTATCCCCACTCGACTGAAGAGGCCGCAGCCATTCTGGACAAGGCCGGCTGGAAGCTCAGGGCCGGCGAAAAGTTCCGCACCAAGGACGGCAAGACCCTGAGCCTTGAGCTCAAGTTCATTGCCAATGAAAGCATCATGCGCTCCATTGCCGAGGTAGTGCAGAGCGATCTTGCCCGCATAGGCGTGGATGTGAGACTGATGGGCGAAGAACCCAATGCTTTCGGCGCCTCGCAGACCGACGGCACATTCAACATGATATTCTGTGAATCCAATGGCGCACCTTACGACCCGTTCTCGTACGTTGCGGCCATGCGCGTGGCAGGACATGCGGACTATCAGGCCCAGCGGGGGCTGCCGCAGAAAAAGGAACTGGACGCGGCCATCACAAAAGCCCTTGCCACTACGGATACCAGGGAGCTTCAGAGCCTGTTCACCAGCATTCTGACCATGCTGCATGACGAAGCCGTTTACGTTCCCGTAAGCCGCACCATTGACAAAGCCCTGTTTAAAAAGAAGAATATCAAAGACTTCACATTCAGCCCCGTTTCGTACGAACTGCCTTTTGCACGGGTTTCCCGACCGTAGCAGGCAAATTCAGGTCGAAACTCTTACGCCTCCGCCCGCCGCGGAGGCGTAAGCGCAGCTTCAGCCGTTGCCCCAAGGGCTTGCGGATGCTTCAGGAGTTGTAACGCGGGAAACTACGCTTGCAGACAACACGTGTACCGAGCGGCCTGTTTCCACACAACCGCTGTCGCCATGCATAAGGCTCGCTGGCTCGCCAACCACTGCCGCAAAAACAGCCAAGCTGTGTATTTGCGCTGCTGCGCGCCGAAGCGGGCGACCTGAAAGCACTGAGAATGGATATTCTCAATGCGAAAAAACTCCATTGCCCATGCCGTGACACGCTCCAAGCGCCACGGCATGGGCAAAATGCGGCATGGCGGCACGTCCCCCCGCTGCGCATGCCTGCAACTTCAACGTGGAACCGTTCATGATACGTTTCTTGTGCCGCCGCCTTCTCATACTGTTCCCTTTGCTGCTGGGGGTTTCTGTTTTTGTTTTTGCCGTTCTGCGTCACGGCAAAACAGACCCGGCAATGGCGTACCTGCGCCTCTCCGGCCTGCCCCCCACGGAAACCCTGCTGGCAACCACCCGCGAAAGTCTGGGCCTGAACCAGCCACTCTGGAAGCAGTATCTGGACTGGCTTGCCTCCGCCCTTCAGGGTGATCTTGGCCTGTCCTATGTGACAGGCAATCCGGCCCTCAACGAAATTCTGTACTATCTGCCCGCTACCATCGAACTGACCATGTGGGCCATGGTCGCCACCATTTTCATCAGCGTTCCCCTGGGCATCGCCGCCGCTCTGTACAAAGACCGCTGGCCGGATCACCTCACCCGCATTTTTGCCTTCAGCGCCGTATCCATGCCGTCTTTCTGGCTGGGATTTTTGCTGGTACTGCTTTTTTCACGCCATCTGGACATTCTGCCCGCCATGGGCCGGGGCGGCCCGGAATTTCTGATCCTGCCCGTGTTCACGCTTTCCTTCATGTCCATGGGGATCAACATACGTCTGGTGCGGGCGAGCATGCTGGAACACATGCACAGCCGCAGCGTCACGTACGCCCGCTCACGAGGGCTGAAAAAATGGCGGATCATCGGTCAGCATGTGCTGCGCAATGCCCTCATCCCAGTCCTTACATCCATGAGCATGCATTTTGGCGAACTGCTCGGCGGGGCGGTGATTGTTGAAAACATTTTCAACTGGCCCGGTGTGGGCCGCTATGTGGTTTCTGCCATATACAATCACGACTATCCTGTTATCCAGACGTTCACGCTGGCAACCACGCTTGTCTTTGTTCTTGTCAACCTGCTTACAGACGTGCTCTACGCGCGAATAGATCCGCGCATCCGCCTTGGAGAAGGACGATGAACAGGAAAATGCTTGTGGCCCTTCTCATACTGCTGCCTCTCATGGCCTGTGCCCTGTTAAGCCCGTGGCTGGTTCCTCACGATCCCGAGGCCGTGGATCTTGCCAAAAAATTTCTGCCTCCCGGCGCCAATCATCTTCTGGGTACGGACCACCTGGGCCGGGATGTTCTTTCCCGCCTGATGGTGGGCGCGCGGTACTCCCTGTCCACAGTGCTATATATTATCGGCTGCATCATGGCGGCAAGTCTGGCTCTGGGTTCCGTGGCGGGATACCTCGGCGGCAGGGTCGATTCCGCCGTCATGCGCGTCTGCGATGCCATGATGACCTTTCCGACCATCGTTCTGGCGCTTTTTCTGATAGGAATTCTTGGAACAGGGCTGACAAACCTTGTCATCGCCATCGCCATTACCCATGTGGCGTGGTACACGCGGCTTGTCCGCAGCCATGTGCTGAGCCTGAAAAGCCGGGGGCACGTTCTGGCCGCACAGGCAATGGGCCTCAGCCGCACACGTATTGTCGTCCGTCACTTTCTGCCCGCCATACTCGTGCAGATACTGGTGCTGGCCACGCTGGATGTGGGGCACATGCTTCTGCATGTGGCCGGGCTTTCCTTTCTGGGACTGGGCATACAGCCCCCCACGCCGGAGTGGGGCCTCATGATTTCCGAAGCCCGCAACTACATACGGTCACAGCCCATGCTCATGCTCTATCCCGGCCTGATGATCTTCATGGCAACGGCGGCCTGCAACCTTATGGGCGATGTGCTGCGCGACCGGCTGGACCCCGCCCTGCGCGCTGCGGGGGCCTGACATGACACCCATGACGCATAATACCGGCCAACCGGCGCCCCCCATTCTTGATATCCGCGATCTCTGCCTGACAACCGCAGGCACAGAAAATGCGCGACTTGTGGATCAGGTTTCCCTGAGCATTCACGCCGGTGAAACTCTGGCCCTTATGGGCTCCAGCGGTTCGGGCAAATCTCTCACCGCCATGGCCGTCATGGGGCTGCTGCCGCCCGGCGTGCGTCAGGAAAAAGGACATATCCGCCTTGCTGGCGGCGCGCCCGCCCTGATCATGCAAAATCCCGGCGACTGTTTTGACCACCTTTTCACGGTACGCCACACCTTTCGCGAAACCTTCCGCGACACAGGCTGTGTACCCCGCAAACGCGAAGAGGCCGCCATGCGGCGGCGCTTGCGCGAAGTGGGTTTTACCAAGCCCGAATCCATCCTGCCCCGCCACCCCTTTGAGCTGAGCGGCGGCATGCTCCACCGGGTCATGATAGCTCTGGCACTGGCCCGCAAAAGCCCGCTGATCATCGCGGATGAACCCATTTCAAGCCTCGACCTGCCCGGCAAGGCGCGCATCCTCCGCCTGCTGAAAAAGCTTCAGGCACGCCACAGCTTTGCCCTGCTCTATATTGATCATGATCTGACTACCGCCGCCTGCATGGCCGACAGCATCGCCGTCATGCAGCACGGGCGCGTTGTGGAGCAGGGCGCGGCCCGCGAGCTGCTGTGCCGTCCGGGGCATGACCATACCAGAGAGCTGCTGCGCGCCTTTCGTGCGTCCAGGGTGTGCCTCCCTGCTGAAGAACGGCCTGACGCAGCACCCGGCGAACCACAAAATACCGCACAGCACAGCACCGTGCTGCTGGAATGCCGCAATCTGAAAAAAAGTTACGGCGCCTGCCGCTGGCGTCGTCAGCCCGGTCAGGAGGTATTGCGTGATGTGAGCCTGTGCCTGCACCGTGGGGAAAGCCTGGCCATCATGGGCCGCAATGGCGCAGGAAAAAGCACGCTTTTCCGTTTGCTGCTGGGGCTGGAAAAACCTGACAGCGGCCATGTGCTGATCATGAGCGACGATATCGCCTCGCCGCAGGCCCGCAAAAAAAACTGGCGCAGGCATGTGCAAACAGTCTTTCAGGATTCGCGCGGCGCGGTGAACCCGCGCATGACAATCCGGGACATCATTGAAGAACCGCTGGTGGCTCACGGGCCGGCATCAGCCCCGGACCGCAGGAAGCGTGTGGCTGAGCTGCTTTCTCTGGTGGAGCTGCCCCAGTCCTGCGCAGGCAGATACCCGGGACAGTTGAGCGGCGGGCAGCTGCAAAGGGTGTGCATTGCACGGGCCCTGGCTCCCAGGCCGGATATCCTGCTTCTGGATGAAGCCCTCACGGACCTGGATGCCGTGGTGCGGGCGCAATTGCAGGACCTGCTGGAAAACCTGAAAAACAGCCTTGGCCTGTCATTGCTTTACGTGTCGCATGACATGGCTTCTGTTTTCCGCCTGTGCGACCGGGTGGTTGTCCTCGATGAAGGCTGTCTGGTCGACGAGTTTCGCCCCCATCAGCATCTGGATGCGGACAGGCACGCGTCCTTCGAGCACCTGCTGCGCGCCGCCACGGAACTGGCAGACGGGCGGCATCTGACTGTCTGACCCCCAAAACTGACAGGGCACTGTCCCGGCTGAAACCCTGTGCCTGCTGCGCTGGCAGCAGGCGGAGCTTTTTCACCGCACACGCCCGGCCCGTTGCCCGTGCGCAAATAACTTGCGTTTGCGGTTTCTCCGCCACCGGGCCTGACTGCGCCTGTTTTACAACAATTCTGCATGCACGCCATGACGGCTTCCCTGCGGAAGCTGTTTTTCGTTTGTCGCCACGGGCCGCTCCTGTCATTGTTCGCAAAATTTTCCGTTATCAGCCCGAAGACACTGCCCTGCGCGTCAAAATTTTCGCACCAGAAGGGAGGAAAAAAATTCCCATGCGTAAAATTGACTTATAACACACTAAAATAAAAACACATATTTTTTTGGCACATGGATTGCAAAGCCGGGGGTACAGCTTAGTAACCACCAGGAGGTGTCCCATGTCTTTGGTTATTAACCACAACCTGATGGCCGCAAACACGGCCAGAAATTTGAATGCTCACTACTCCCAGCTGAGCAAGTCGGTACAGCGCCTTTCCACAGGCTTGCGCGTCAACAGCGCGGCAGACGACGCCGCCGGTCTGGCAATCCGCGAACTGCAAAGGGCTGACATCGCTACCCTGCAGCAGGGCGCGCGTAACGCCAACGACGCCATATCCATGATTCAGACCGCTGACGGCGCTCTGGGCGTTATCGACGAAAAGCTCACCCGCATGAAAGAGCTGGCGGAACAGGCCGCTACCGGCACGTATGATTCCACCCAGCGCCTCATGATCGAGTCCGAGTATCAGGCCATGGCTTCGGAAATTACCCGTATCGCCAATGCCACGGACTTTAACGGAATTCATCTGCTCAACGGCGCGCTGTCCAGCGACACGCACGACGGCAGCGGCATAAATTCCACGGGCAAGCTCAAGGTTCACTTTGGCACGGGCAACGACTCTGCCGAAGACTATTACTACATCAAGATCGGCAACAGCACCGCCTCTGCCCTGGGCGTAGGCAATCAGGCTCTTGACGATACCGGCAAACTCCGTGACGGCGGTACGGTTTCTACCCAGCAGGCCGCGCAGCGCGCCCTGGAAGCCATCACCAACGCCATTGTTTCCAAGGACAAAATACGCGCTCACCTGGGGGCCATGCAGAACCGTCTGGAAAACACCATTACCAACCTGAATATTCAGGCGGAAAACCTGCAGGCGGCCGAATCGCGCATTTCAGACGTGGACGTAGCCACGGAAATGACGCAGTTCGTGCGCAACCAGATTCTGAGCCAGTCTGCGGTAGCCATGCTCTCGCAGGCCAACTCGCTGCCCCAGATGGCCATGCAGCTCATTGGCGGCTAGGTCATCTTGATAATAGGCTGTGGCAGACCAAAGATGGGAGGTCCGGGGGCCGTGCCCCCGGACCAGTCAAAATTGCGTCATCCCTGCGCCACACAGCCGGTCCACATAAATACAGCTGTCCTGCTGCCTTTGAGCCGCCATGATTTTTCATTGTCCGGCGGGCGCTTGCGGGTTACTGCTCCGTTTGCCCCAGGGCTTCCAGCGCCATGCACGCGGCCTGCTGCTCGGCTTTTTTACAGCTGCTGCCGCTGGCCGAAAACTCGGTTCCGTCTGGCAGGCGCAAGGCGACTTCAAAAACCTTGGAATGCTCCGGGCCGTGGCTGCCCACGCGCGTGTACAGGGGGGCCTGCCCGTAACGCTGTTGCGAGGCTTCCTGCAGCCGGGTCTTATAGTCTTTGGAAGCCTTGCCGTCACCGGCCCTGCTGGGCCATTGCCCTGCAAATATGCGTGCCACGGCTTCCTGCGCCGCGGCAAAGCCGCCGTCTTCATAAATGGCCGCCAGCACGGCCTCAAGCGCGTCGCTCAACACTGCGTCGCGTTTTCTTCCTCCCTGACTTTCCTCGCCCCGTCCCAATTTCAAAAGCTTGTCGAGGCCCATGCTGCGCGCCCGTTCCGCAAGGCTCACGGCGCTGACAAGGCCAGAGCGCATCTTGGTCAGTTCGCCTTCGCGAGCTGAAGGAAAGCGCCGGTAAAGCTCCCACGAGACGCTCAGTTCCAGAACGGCGTCTCCAAGAAATTCCTGCCGTTCGTTATGTTCCTGCCCCGGCCCGCACTCGTTGGCCCACGAGCTGTGAGTGAGCGCCAGTTCCAGCAGGTCTTTGCGATTAAAGCCGTGCCCGAGCTGCTTTTTCACAAGCTCAAGCGCCCTGGACAATGTGTGTGCTGATGAAGCGTCAAAATCTTGCATGGCGGTATTTTATTCTTTTCGGCAGCCAAGGCAACAGAAAATGCCTTGACATGCGCTGCTTCAGTGCCTACCTACAAGCCATTAACATTCAGGAGCAAAGCATGGCTTACGATATTCGTTTGATGAAGCTGGTAACGGGTGAGCTGGTCATTGGCAAATATGATGCCGAAAAAGATTGCCTTAATGAAGTGGCCGCCATTCAGAGCATACCCACCCAGCAGGGCGTGCAGATGATGATGCTGCCCTACGGCTATCCCTTTGAGCCAGAATTTGAAGGCAGCCTGGAAGGAAAAAATTTCCTCTATCGCTACGCCAACACCCCCAAGGAACTTCAGGACAAGTACATCGAAGCCTGCACCAATCTGACCGTAGCCGGCGGGCTTGGCAGAATGCAGTTCAGCTCCGAGCCGTTCAGCGGTTCCGGCAGCGGACTTATAAAATAAGTCCGGCCTATCTGTTCAGGCTTTTTTCAAGGGCGGCCCATGTGCCGCCCTTTTCGTACTCTGCCTTTACTTTCGCTGCGTAGCGGGCCTGTCTTATGACATGGCAATGTCGGGAACAGGTGTTTTCGATATCGTCAAACTGCATACGCCTGCGATTGACCGAGTGAACACGGCCGTATTCCCCCGTCGACTGCCTGCCCGCACGGCCGTGATGGCAGCCTCTGGATGCCTGAAAAAACGCGGCCGCCCGCTGACGGCAAAGGCTTGCAGATTCCCGGACGGCACGGCTGACAAAAAGGCAATGCCGCCGTTTTGCTGCGACAAAGGGCAAAAGCCGCCGAGCCTTCAGCAAACCCGTGCAGACACAGGTCTGCTGCAAAACTTTCGAGGAAGTCTATGCGTTCCCTTTTGCCCCTTTTGCCGAAGCCCAGCCGCTATGCGGGCATTGAAGACAACGCCTGCCGCAAGGACCCCGACAAGGTACGCCTGCGTGTGGCACTGGCCTTTCCCGACACCTATGATGTCGGCATGTCCTATCTGGGGCAAAAAATTCTGTACAATATCGTCAACAGCCACCCCCAATGGTGGGCTGAAAGGGTCATGGCGCCCGAACGTGAAGCCGCGGAAATTTTGCGCGCCCACAACACGCCTCTGGCAACGCTGGAATCGGATACCCCGCTGGCGCAGACCCACTGCCTGAGTTTTTCCATAACGCATGAGCTTTGCTATACAAACGTGCTCTACATGCTTGATCTGGCGGGCATTCCCCTGCGCACAGCCGACCGTCCGCAAGACCTTGCGGCCTGCCCACTGGTTATTGCCGGTGGCGGAGCCTTGCTCAGCGCCGAACCTTTGACGCCCTTCATAGACATCATGGTTCTTGGCGATGGCGAAGAAAGCCTGCCCGACGTGCTCCAGCTGCTGGAAAAGGCTCTGGACGAGGGCTGGTCCCGTGACCGGCTGCTTCTGGAGTCGCGTCATATCCCCGGCGTCTACGTGCCCTCGCTGTTTGCAGCCCGTCCGGAGGCCCCTTCCGCACCTCCCGTGCCTCTGGTTGCGGACTATACCCGCCCGGTGCGCCGCATTGTGGCGGACATCAACAATACCCCCTATCCCACCAGACAGGTGGTTCCTGTAGGGGCCGTACACAACAGGCTGGCGCTGGAAATTGCGCGCGGGTGTACCCGTGGATGCCGCTTCTGTCATGCGGGCATGGTTTACCGCCCCGTTCGGGAGCGCTCGCTTGAAACCATCCAGACCCTCCTTGACCAATGCCTGAGCGAAACGGGCTTTGACGAAATTTCTTTTCTCTCTCTGAGCACCGGCGATTTTTCCGCGCTCAAGACACTGTGCTTCGGCGTGCTTGACCGCTGCGCCCGTGAACAGATCGGCCTTTCCCTGCCATCACTGCGCGTAGGTTCCATTGATGACGAAATTATTGAACGCATGGCCGACCTCCGCCGCACGGGCTGTACCCTTGCTCCTGAGGCAGGCAGCCAGCGCCTGCGCGATGTCATCAACAAGGGTATTACCGAAGAAGAGCTGCTGCTCCACGCACAGAAGCTCCTTGAGCACGGCTGGCGACAGGTAAAGCTCTACTTTATGATCGGCCTGCCCACTGAAACCGATGACGACCTTTCCGCCATCACCGAAACCTGCCTCAAGGTACGCGACGCTGCCGGGCGCGGCGGCCCGCGCCTTCAGGTTACGGCCGCTCTTTCGCCGTTCGTGCCCAAGCCCTTCACGCCCTTTCAGTGGGTCCCCCAGATAAGTCAGGAGGAAATCCAGCGGCGTGTGCATCTGGTACGGCAGCAGTTCAAAAGCCAAAAATTCCTCAAACTGCGCTGGCATGAACCGGCCATGAGCCACCTTGAAGGCATCCTTTCCCGTGCAGACCGTCGCATGGCTGATGTGGTGGAAAAGGCCTACCGCAAAGGCTCCATTTTCACGAGCTGGATGGAGTGTTTCGATCTGGCCCCCTGGCTTGAAGCTCTGGAAGAATGCGGCCTGAACGCTGCCGAATGCATCGGCGAACGTGTGCCGGGCAGCCCCATGCCGTGGGATCACCTTGAGGCCGGTATTTCTGATGAGTTTCTGCTGCGCGAGTGGCAGCGTGCCGTACAGGAAAAAATTACCGCTGACTGCCGCTATGGCGCATGCCGCCAGTGCGGGGCCTGTGACACAAAAGCGGGGCCGTCGCGCATGCCGCACACGCCTTCTCCGGCGCCTGACGGCACGTCAGACTCTGACCCGGCGCGCGAAACCGCACACGAAGCCGCGCGTGCTGAAAACGGAGAAAACATCACCGTAAAAGCATGTGCTGGGCAGAATACGGCCCAGGAACAGGCTGCCGTTCTTTCCGGGGATCATCTGCACCGCAACAGGCTTATCTTTACGCAGCGCGACCAGCGCGCGCATGAGGCCAACCGTGACGACGAGGGCCGCCTTGTGTGCCGCCCCCCGGCCAGCCGCCCGCCCAAGATCACGCCCGAACTGACGGTCAAGGCCGCCCAGTACCGTGTCTGGCACAGCAAGGCCCGGGGCAGCGCCTATCTGAGCCAGCTGGAACTGCAGGCCGTTCTGGAACGTGCCATGCGCCGGGCTGCACTGCCGCTTGCCTTTTCACAGGGCTTTCACCCCATGCCTCTCATGTCATTCGGCCGGGCCTTGCCCGTGGGTGTTGAAAGCCGGGCCGAATGGTTTGCCCTGACCCTGCACAGGACAATGCCCGTGGAGGAGGTGGCAGCCCGCCTGAACCCCCTGCTGCCGCCCGGCATGGAAATACTCCGTGTAGACACCGTGGAAGACAAGAACCGCCGCACAGAACAGGCCCTTGCCGAAGCTTTCAGTCTGAGCCTGCCCACGCCCGAAGAAAACAGCCGTGCAGCGCAGTGCTTTGCAGACTTTGCCGCCCTGCCCGAGATGCTCTACACCAGAGACACAAAAAAAGGCCCACGCACGGCCAACATCAGGGCCATGCTGCGCCAATGGGAGGCCCGCGCCAGTGAGCAGACGGCAAATGCCATTGAGACCGTGACATTTGTGGCTGACTGGGATAGTGGTTATTTGTCGCCTCTATTGTTCAGTCTGGCAGTTTTGCAGCCCCTGGGAACGCCCGAATTTCTGCGCCCGAGACTGCGGCTGATGAAAACCGCGCAGATCTTTGCCGATGCGCGGCAATACCCGTAAACTGCACCGGCAATGGATCCGGCCTTGCAGCGCCTTTTGACGTTTGATCCTGTTTTTGCCCTCACATGGGAGAAATATTATGGCATCCTGTATCCCTTTTGCTGACGAAGAACCCTTTACCGAGCGCGTCAAAACTCTTGCTGATGACGAACTGCTGGAAATCTGGGAAGAAACACAGCAGATCGAAAACATGCTCAGTGCCGAGCTTAATGCCGATTTTTCCATAGCGCCGGATTACGAAAAAGTCATTGTGGAGGAATTGCGCCTGCGCCACAGTCGTCGCATCAGTGCCCGTCACGCGGAAAAATAGACCGCGAGACGTGCCAGGGCAACACGACAGAAAGGATCAGAACGTTTTTTTAGAGCAATTTCTCTTTGAAACTGCTCTGGCGGATGCGGGAGCAAACGCCCGCCGCGGAGGAGCAAGCGCAGCTTATCTGCGCGGTTAAACGCCGGAGCGGGCGTCCGGGGAGCATTGAGAATGGATATTCTCAATGCAAAGACGCTCTGAGATAGATCATGTCAGTCAGCACAACACCATTTTCTACAATGGGATGGCGGTAGTTGCTGACAAAAAAATCCTTCAGGCGGTGCGAGTATCTGAAGCCGCACCGCCTGTAGAAAGCAAGTGTTCGCGGATTTTCACCAGTACCCACAAGCATGTCCGTGCCTCTGCCCCTGTAGCATGCGCACACATGCTTCACCATCAGGCTTCCGTAGCCTTGCCCCTGATACCTGGCGTCTGTTGCCAGGTTTTTTATTTCAAAGACTCCCCCGCCTTCATCAGTCACTACGCACACACACCTTGGAGCCGTCCCCGTGGCGTCATAAAGCACAAAAAGCTCTCCACGCGCAAGATAAAGGTCAATCATGTCTTCCTGCTCGTCCCCAAGGAGCAGAAGGTCAAGAAAATCCTTTTTATTCTCGCTGACCGTTACTATCGAAACATCCATAGCTACTCCACAGTCATGGCGCCCCATGCGAAGCAGCGCCGCACGGCGCTGCATGAAAAAAGGGCAGGAGCCTCAGCCCCCGCCCTGTGGTATTTGCATGATTTTTCCGGACAGTGCGGCTACATCCCGCCGAGCATGTCCATATCGTCATTGGAAAGCAGTTTGTCGAGGTCAAGCATGATGAGCAAACGATCCTGCAGCTTGCCCACGCCGCTGATGTAGTCCGAGTCCACCCCGGCCACCACGGGCGGCGGCGGCTCCACCGTGCTGGCAGGAATGCGCAGCACCTCGGAAACGGCATCGACCACAAAGCCCACGATAATATTATTAATTTCAATAACAATGATCCGCGTGTTCTTGTCGTGCGCTTTCGAGGCAAGCCCGAAACGACGACGCAGATCAATGATGGGGATAACCTTGCCGCGCAAATTGATGACGCCTTCCACAAATTCGGGAGCGCGGGGTACCCTGGTAATTTCCATAGTGCGGATAATCTCCTGCACCTTCAGGATATTTACCCCAAACTCCTCTTCACCGATGCTGAACGTCACCAGTTGCAGAAGTTCGTCTTCCTGCTTTTTCTGATTCAAATCCATGTGCGCTCCTTGTTGCAACCAGCAGCCCAACCTATTCAAAGGCCGAGGTGATTACCACCGGCCCACGCCTTTTTACATACTATGCCTTATCGACTGATTGGTAAAGCACCATAGGCCAGATGAAAAAATTTCCATTATTTCCCAAATGCTTCACCCAAGGCCCGCTCCAGAGTTTCGCCCCCGTAGACATCACGGAGCACCAGAGGTGCCGTGGAGTCCTTTCCCGCAGGAAAAAGCGCCGTGAGCGGAATGCTTTTGCTGCCAAGGGCCTCCAGAAGCCGCACAGCATAGGCATTGGCATTGGTCAGATCAACCCGCACAAGTTCCATGCCGTAGCGGGCCTGCAGGCGACGCAGGCGTTCATCCGTCAATACCGTGGCTTCCATAAACTTGCAATTGGGGCACCAGTCGGCGGTAAATTCCAGCAGCATGGGCTTGTGGCCCAGAGTCGCCTCAAATGTCTGCGGATTAAATTCCCGCCACTGCGCCAGAGGCGCCGCAGGCCGCAGCACCCAGACGATGGAGGCCAGCAGCAGGCCCAGCGAGACAAGCCCGACGATACGACGGCGCAGAGGCGGTGCAGAAATGCCGCAAAACTGCCCCCACAGCCACGCGCACAAGGCTACGACCAGCAGAACGCTCAGCACCTGCATATGTTTTTCCACAGGCAGGATGGAGAGCAGGTACAAGGCTGTACCCAGCAGAAAAAATCCCACAACCCGCTCAAACACATGCATCCATGCACCGGGCTTGGGCAAAATTCGCGCCAGAACAGGCCAGATGCTGAACAAAACGTATGGCAGGGCCATACCAAGGCCGACAGCCCAGAAAACCACTACAACCACGATGAGAGGCTGTGTAAAGGCCCAGCCCAGCACGCCGCCCAGCAGCGGCCCGCTGCACGGTGTAGCCAGAAAAGTGGACACAAGCCCGGTAAAGTATGCCTGCAGGCAGGGATTCTTGGTATTTGCCCCGGTTTTAAGGTCTATGACGGGCAGGGTAAAAACGCCCAGCATGGAAAGCCCCATAAGAAACACCAGCATGAGCATGACCAGCAGCACAGGCTGGCTCTGGTACAGCTGCCCCCACATCAGATCAGCAAGCCCGAGCACAAGGGCCAGAGCGCTGAACAGCGTCATGACACCGGCGGCAAAGCAGATATTATGCCGTCTGAAGTTTTTCAGCCCCTCCTTGTCGTAACCACCCACCATGAGAAGGCCGCTGACCTTGAATGTAAGCACGGGCAGCACACAGGGCATGGCGTTGAGCAGCAGCCCAGCCAGAATGCCGAACAGCAGCGCCTTGCCAAGCCCTGCTATCTCAGCGGATTCATCCACATAGCGGGGGGTCAGGCTCACAAAGCCGTCAGGAGGAGGCAGGGCTTTTTGCCCCTTTTCCTCTTCGAGCCCAGTGCCGTCCGCAGGGGCATCTGCTCCGTTCTGCGCCGCAAGCCAGCGGGCGATACCCCCGGACTTTCCGCCGGAAGCCGCATTGCCCTGCCCCTCTGCCGAGACCGTATCCGAACCGGCAGCCTGAGGAGTGGCTGTTCCGAAAGCAGGCAGCGCCTGTGTGCCGCCACCTTCAGCAAGTCTGGGAGGATGCTTTTTCAGATCACGCCAGCGGGCCGCCCAGGGCATATCCACAAGCGGCAGCTCCGCACGAGGAATCACGCCCTGAAACTGCTGATTCACGGGCGTGCAGTTGCGCGTGGAGCAAAGCAGCATGCTTACATGGGCCGTGTAGGGCTTTCCGGCATCGGCTGCGGGCAGAAGCACATAGAGTGTCACCTCGCCCTCATAAACAAAGATGGTGGCTGAAGTGTCGTAAAAATCCCGCTGCACAGCCCCTTCAGGATACCACACCGGCTGGGCCGGGCCGCCATCAACGCTGAAACTCAGCATGGTGGGGCGGCCAGCATCACCGGGATCATGAGCATAGGCGTGAACGCCCTTTGGCAAGGTCAGGTGCAAGGCTCCAACCAGATTGCCGCCTTCCGCTGCGGTTTCAAAACGCCCCGAGAGGCTTTCAGCTCCTGCACGAGAGAAAAAAACAAAAAGAAACAAGCTGATACACAGGGGCATCAGCCACAAAGCAACAGAAAGCCTGTTTGCCCTGATTTTTTTTATCAGAAAAAAATCCTTTGATTCCACAATATTAGCTCTTTCTTTTCATTTATTTTTCAAAATTGCTTGACAGTTGGGACCCATAAGCGTAAATCCCTTTTCACACAACGCGGGTCATTAGCTCAATTGGTAGAGCAGCTGACTCTTAATCAGTTGGTTCGGGGTTCGAGTCCCTGATGGCCCACCAGAGAGAACAAGAGGTTACGGAGAAATCTGTAACCTCTTTTTCGTTACGCTTTTTTGTCCTCATGCTGTCTCCACTTCAAATTTGTCGGCCTTTTCTCTCCCCCTTTATACTGCCTGAAAGACCAAACCGTCAAAGGGGCATATCTGCAACAAGGGATGTCAAAAACGTCAACGGGCCAGACAATGCCCAAGATGAAAAACGGTCCCGCACTGCGATCCATTGGGGAACCCCGTACCGCTGCTTGCGCACCGCTGCGGCCTCATGCGGCACAAAAGCAAGACGAAGGGGCGACGGAGTGGCGCAGGCTTTTGGGTTCACTGGCCGTATGTGCAGAATTCGACAGAGCGGCGGCACATCACGAATGCTGTGACCAGACTTTAACTAATCAGCAAACGACATTATCTTACGCTTACAGTGCTATATTATTTTTTGCAGCAAGGATACCTTGAATATTAATTAACAATTAGAGAAATTTCACTTTGAAATTGCTCTGGCGGCTGCGTGAGCAGTGGCCTACGACAAGGGAAGTTTCTCCGGGCCATCACGTGAACCTGCATTTCACGGAGGCAGGAGTACGGCGACATGCTGCGGGCTTTTTGCTGTCTACTGCCTGTCAGCAGTTAATGTTCCATAACAATTTTGATTTCATATCAAAACCCACCCTGTATGGTGAACATGCCCACCTTGGTTCATGTTTCGCTGGAAGGTCTGCATACGGTGCGCAACCGCCATAGGCAGAAAACCAGAAACCGGCCATGACAGCCGGTTTCTGGTTTTCATACATAAAAATCACTGGAGCAGAACAGAATCAGATCACGAGCATGCGCAAAGCCGCAAAACCTTTCTGGCGCAGGCGCAAAGCGCCTTCACGCAGTGCCCGGCAGTGATTTTTCTGAAAATCCCTGCAGAGCCGTTCACGCATTTCATTCGCAAACGGTTCTAGAGAATATATTGCGTCAAATCCTGATCGCGGCGCACATCCTGCAGGTGCTCGGCCACATACGCCTTGTTGACCACAACCTGAGCACCCGGCATATCCGGAGCGTCAAATGAAATGTCGGACAGGATTTTTTCCATGATGGTATACAGGCGACGCGCGCCGATATTCTCAGTGCGCGAATTGATATCTTCCGCAAAGGCGGCGATCTCTTCCAGCCCGTCCACGGTAAAGCTCAGGCGTATCTGCTCTGTACCGAGCAAGGCTTCATACTGTTTGGTAAGCGCATTGTCAGGCTCGGTCAGAATGCGCAGGAATTCCTCGCGGCCCAGAGCCTGAAGTTCCACGCGCAGCGGAAAACGCCCCTGAAGTTCGGGAATCATGTCTGACGGCTTGCTGAAGTGGAACGCCCCGGCAGCGATGAAAAGGATGTGGTCGGTACGCACCATGCCGTATTTGGTGTTCACCGAGCTGCCCTCCACAATGGGCAGCAGGTCGCGCTGCACGCCCTCGCGCGAAATATCCGAGGTGCGGTTTTGTGAAGAGCTGGCGATCTTGTCTATTTCGTCAATAAAGATGATGCCTGTCTGCTCCACCCTTTCCTTGGCGCGTTCGTTCAGAGCCTCCTGATCCACCAGCTTGCCGGACTCTTCCTGAATCAGCACATTGAAGGCATCGCGGATTTTCATTTTACGGCGACTGTGCTTGGGAGGAAAAGCCTTGCTGAACATGTCCTTGACCTGCCCGCCCATCTGTTCCATGCCGGGGATGGCGAAAATATCCACGCCACCGCCGCCCTGCTCTGTCACCTCCATTTCCACTTCGCGCTCGTCCAGAAAGCCCAGACGAAACTGCTGCAAAAGCTTTTCACGGGTGGAAGCGCGGTCTTCCTGACCAAAGGAACTGGGCAACAGAAGGTCCATCAGGCGCGATTCCGCAGCGGCCTCGGCGGCCTTGCGCACACGGGCGTTTTCCTCATCGCGCACAAGGTTGATGCCGATCTCCATAAGATCGCGCACCATAGACTCCACATCGCGCCCCACATAGCCCACTTCGGTAAACTTGGTGGCTTCAACCTTGACGAAAGGCGCACCGGAAAGACGGGCCAGACGCCGCGCAATCTCGGTCTTGCCCACGCCGGTGGGTCCCATCATGATGATGTTTTTCGGTGAAACTTCATCACGCAGATCTGTCGGCAAATGCTGCCTGCGCCAACGGTTACGCACGGCTACGGCCACCATGCGCTTGGCCTGCTCCTGCCCCACCACAAATTTATCCAGTTCGGCCACAATCTCACGCGGTGTCAAAGTGCTCATCAATCGCTCCTGATTTTGGGCAAGCCAGCAAAAAACGGCGGTCAGCCCGGCGGCTTCAAAACCCGCCCGCCGCAAAGGCCCAAAGTGCCCATACGCGGCGCAACCCGTATGCGGGCATAACGCCGCGTTGGCATATGGCCGCCAAAAAACGCAAGCCCTATTGCTTGCAAGGCATAAACAAAACGGCAAGACAGCCCCATGTGAAAGACCGGAAGCGGCTTGAGCCGGATTCTGGGCAGACACCCATGCGAGTATCCTTGATGGCGGCTGTACTGTCTGTAAATATAGGCACTGCCGACGTGATGGCAATGGCGACGCGCAAATTTACCGAGTGTCAACCGCGTGTTTTGACTGAAACTTGCCCGGCAGTACAAAATGACGGATACTGGCCCTGCCGGACGCAACGGTTTGGGGCAGATCAACGCTGCGAATGCGCATTCCCAACATTTACGCGCGCTCGCTCCGGCGCCTGCCGCGCAGGCAGATTGCGATTGCACCTTTGCGACAGGCAACCGCTCACGCAGCCGCCAGAACAATTTCAAAGCAACGTTGCTTCAGGCATGACCGGCTAGCTTGCGGCGTGCCCCGGAATGAAAAGTTGCAAGCCGGAACCTTGTTAAGAATAGTTATTGACTGGCAGATTTTCCTGTAGCACATTGGTTCTACTAACAAGGACACAAGGAGTTACGCATGAATACAGTTACCTTCAAGGGCACGCCCCTGCATCTGGTCGGCAATCAGCCTGCCGTTGGGCAGAAAGCCCCGGACTTTACCCTGACCGCCAACGACCTCAGCCCGCGCAGCCTCAAGGACTATGCCGGCAAGGTGCTTGTTCTGGTCAGCGTGCCTTCCCTTGATACGCCCGTATGCGACATGGAAGTGCGCCGCTTCAACAAGGAAGCCGCGGCCCTTTCCGACAAGGTTCGCATTGTGGCCGTAAGCTGCGACCTGCCCTTTGCTCAGGCCCGCTGGTGCGGCACTGCAGGCGTTCAGGCGGTTGAAACCCTTTCTGACTACAAAGAAACAAGCTTTGGCAAAAACTACGGCCTTCTCATTGATGAACTGCGTCTGCTGGCCCGCGCCATCGTGGTTGTGACCCCGGACGGTTCCGTAGCCTACACCCAGCTTGTACCCGAAGTTTCCAGTGAACCTGACTATGACGCCGCGTTGGCGGCCATCAAAAAACTGGCCTGACGCGCGGGGCGTTCCCTTCCTCGCCCGGCGCATGAATAAAGCCTCCCCCGCTTCTCGGCAGGGGAGGCTTTTGCTTTTTTGGCCTGCAAGATCAGGCGTTCTTTCTGCTGCCGCGCAGCCCCGCCACAAGCGCGCTTACGGCAAACCAGCAGCAGGACACAAGAATAACCGTGGCCCCGCTGGCTGTCGCCATCCACTCCTGTGCCGAAAGAATCAGGCCTGTGAAGGCCGAACTCAGCCCTACCAGCAAGGCCCACCAGAACATGCCGCCCGCAGTACGCGCCAGATTTCTGGCCGTGGCCGCAGGCACGATAAGCAAAGCCGTGACAAGAAGCACGCCCACGGCCCAAACGGAAAACATCACCACCAATGCCAGCAGTGCGGCAAAAGCATATTGCCACAAGGCCACCTGCACCCCGTGTATGCGGGCCATGACCGGATTAAGGGCAATGTAAAGCAGCTTGTTATAGCCAACAGCCTGAAAAAGCAGCATGAACAGAAAAAGCGCAAGCAAAAAGGCTGTTTCGCCTTCTGTGATGGTGAGAATGTCACCGTACAAAAAACGCTGCATGTCACGGGCCACGCCGGGGGCGCGGCTGACCACGGCAAGACCAAAGGCCACCACGGCAGAAAATACTATGCCAATGACCGTGTCTGAAGAAAGGCTGCTCCGCCGCCGCACGGCCATGATGCCAAGCCCCACCAGCAGACCGAAAAGCGGCATGGAAATACGCGGGTCCACAGCAAGGATCAGCCCCAGGGCCACACCGGCAAAAGCGGAATGCCCGATGGCATCGGAAAAAAACGCCATGCGAAAGCTGATGACCTCCACACCAAGCACCGAAGCCATCGGGGCCAGCAACAGAAGGCCAAACAGGGCCTGCTGCATGAAGCGCAGATCCAGGCAGTCAAAGGGCAGGCGGCCCAAAAGCTCATATGCCCATGCAAGCTCAGGCATGATCGGCCTCCCTTGCGGCACGGGTCTTACCCTCCGGCGCGGCGGCAGGCGGCGCGGCGGCAGGCGGCGCGGCATCAGGCGACACGGCGTCAGGCGGCACATGCATTGCCGCAGAGCCCTGCTGGTGAAGCGCTGCCTCACGGCGCTTTACGCTGGCGTAATCCGGCAGCAGACGTTCCGGGGCGCACACTGCCCCGCACTGCGGGCAGGAAGGGTCGTCCGGGGCGCACTGGTCAGGATAGAGGTGAATGGGCACGCCAAAAAGCTGGGTCAGCACAGAGGCCCCAAGAGCCTCATGGGGCGCACCTTCCGCGCAGACCTTCCTGTTCAGGCAGATGATGTGCGTGGCATAATGGGCTGCCAGCGACAGATTGTGGCTGACCATCAGCTGCGTAAAACCCTGCTGCTTGCGGGCTTCATCAAGCACCTCCCAGAACAGGCGCTCACCCTGCACATCCACCCCGGCTGCCGGCTCGTCCAGCACAAGCAGGCGCGGAGCCCTGCCCAGAGCGGCGGCCAGCAGCACACGGCGCGTCTCGCCGCCGGAAAGATCGCTCATGCGGCGATCCTCAAGCTGTTCTGCCCGCACCATGCGCAAAAGATCCCGAGCCTTTGCCCGTTCCGGCCCGCGCAGCCCGAGCCACAATGGACGGCGCTGACGGTTGAGCGCCAGAAACTCCCCCACACGCAGGGGCAGGCTGGCATCCAGAAAGAGGTGCTGCGGCACATAGGCGGTGCGCGGCAGGTCGGGCCGACCTGCCGCAATGATGCGTCCCGTATAGGGCATCTCACCGATAAGGCACAACAAAAGCGTGGTTTTGCCCGCCCCGTTGGGGCCGACAATCACCGTACTGCTTCCGGCAGGCACAACGGCGCACACATCTTCCAGAATGGGCCGCCCCCCCCGGCACACATGCACATGGTCAAAGACAAGGTCGGGGGCGGCCGTATCAGCGTTGCTCAAGGTGCTTCTCAAGGATGTCAAAATTATTGCTCATGGTTTTCTCATAATAGTCCAGCGGCGGTGCAGCCGGTCCGGTTGCCAGAGAATCCAGCGAAATGGCGGGAACTCCGGTTTCTCGAGCCAGCGCCTGCACGGGCTTGTCCGTATACTGTGGTTCGCTGATGATCAGGGCGGGCTTGTGCTCGCGCAGGGTTTTGGCAATCTGGACAAGACGCGCGGCCGAAGGCTGGGCTTCCTCATTTTCCTGAATGACGGCGATAACTTCAAGACCGCCATCGCGGGCCATGTAGGCCAGCGCATCGTGCATGAGCACTATGCCCTTGCTGGATGCCTTGCCCCCCAGAGCCGAAAGGCGCTTGCCCAGATCAAGCAGCACCTTTGCGTAAGACCGGGCGGCGTTTTCGTAGGCCGCGGCATTCTGCGGGTCAGCCTTGGCAAGGCCCCGGGCCATGTTGTTTACCATAATGCTGGCCTGACGCGGGCTTGTGAAAGCGTGCGGATTGAGGCCACCGTGATGATGGTCGTGCGCATGGTCATGATCGTGCCCGTGATCGTGTTCTTCCGGGCCGTGGCTGTGCGCCGCATGATCCGCATGGCTGTGCGTGCCATGCCCGGAGTCATCGTGACCGTGGCCGGTGTGGTCGTGCTCATCGTGATCGTCTCCGGCGGCGCGCAGGGGGATGACTCCCTCGCTGCTGTCAACCACGATCAGCCCCGGTCTGGCTGCGGGCAGGGCTTTCAGCAAAAAATCGTCCATGCCCAGCCCGTTGAGCAAAAGAACATCCGCCTCGGCAAGCTTTTTCATGTCACCGGGGCTTAGAGCATAATCGTGGGGGCAGCCGGTCTGGGCCGGGATAAGCAGGTCTACCTGAATATCGGGCCGGGCCTGAGCCACATTGCGCGCCAGCAGATATACAGGATAGGTTGTAGCAAGAACGCGCAGGCTGGCCTGCCCGTCCTGCGCTCTGGCCGAAACCGCCTGCGGCGCGACAGAAGCGCAGACAACGGCTGCCGCAGCCAGAAGGGCCACAGCACAGCGACGAAAAAATGCACAAAACAATGCATGCATGACATTACTCCATTTTCATCCGGGGCGCATTTTTCGTTAAGCCCGCCCCCCGGACCTGTCAAGCTGGTAAATCACAGAAAAACAGCAACATGCAAGACAAGCACATGCATGCGGGCGAAGCATGACCTGTATGGGCAGCTTCACCCCGCATGGCCGCTGCATTCGCAGTGTCAGCCCGCTCTGCCATGCGGAGCGTGCCTGATGAACGTGCCGTCTTCCAGTTCAAAAAAAGCCTGCTTCAGTTCCTCGTCCGTATTCATGACAATGGGGCCACCCCAGGCTACCTGCTCGTGCAGGGGCGCACCGGAAACCAATACAAAACGTGCGCCTTCGGCTCCACCCACAAGGCTCAGACTGTCGCCGGGCGTGAACAGGCAGGCGTTTCTGTGCGGAATCACCCCGCCATCGCCGGACAGTTCGCATTCGCCTTCCACCATATAGGCAAAAACCGTTTCCTGCGGCCGGGTTTCCATGCTCCAGAACGCACCGGGCCTGAGGCTTACATCCAGAAAAGTCACGTCCACATGGTCGCCGCGCATAGCGCCGGCCACATTCCTGTAATCACCGGCCACCACGGCCACACGGGCGCCGCCTTCTTCCACCACCGGAACCATGTCAGCCCTGATATCCCTGTATTCCGGGTCAACCATCTTGCGGTCGCGGGGCAGGTTGATCCACAGCTGCAGGCCGAGCATATGGCGTGAGGGCTGGGGCATTTCCTGATGCAGAATGCCGCTGCCCGCGGTCATCCACTGGCAGCCGCCGTCAACAATGCTTCCTGCATTGCCCAGGCTGTCTTCATGATCAATGCGCCCGCGCATGAGATAGGTGAACGTTTCTATGCCCCTGTGGGGATGGGTAGGAAAACCCTTGATGTAGTCGTCGGGATTTTGCGAATCAAAGGCGTCAAGCATAAGAAAAGGATCAAAAGTGCGCACCGTGGGTGACCCAAGCACACGCACAAGCCTTACGCCCGCGCCGTCAACAGCCTTGCGGCCCGTGACCAGTTCAGCAATAGCACGTTTTTTCATGCCATCTCCTTTGGCGGGGCATGCCCGCCTGTATGTAGAAAACTTGCTGCCGCCGCCGGAATGCTGTACCTGAAACCGGCACACCTTCACTGCAGCGACGCGCAAGTTCTGCCGTGTCGTTTCTCAGGTAAGCAGAAAACAGCTCAGGAAGCAACAGCGCGCATTTACCGGGCTGGACTTTCTGGATCACAAGCAAACACTTTACCGGCGCAACACGCCGTTCAGCGATATGATATGCGCAATGCTGCACTGTTGAGCCTGCTGCTTGCATTGGCAGTTTTGGGCCACTCTCCCGCTTTAGCGGATGAACGTACCGACAGTCTTTCCACCCCTGCACACAATGTGATGCCCGATATGATGCCCGATCCGGCGCTCGATCCGGCACTCGATCCGGCGCACGAACAACCACACGAAATCGACGCACCGCCGCCGGAAAAAGGCGGGCCGCCACCGGCACACGCCCCGCAAGACGAAAGTTCCGCAGAAACAGGACGGCCTGAAACAGGCGCTGGCGCGGAGTCTCTGCCGGTTGAACTGCGCCAGCTTCCGCCGCTTGAAGAAATGGTGACATCGCCCTTTGGCCCGCGCCGCATGCCCACCTGGCTGAGTCGCCGGGGCATGGTGGTGCGCCAGCACGGCGGCGTTGACCTGCGCGCCCGCCTTGGCTGGCCCGTGGTGGCCTACAAGGGCGGCGAGGTCATCCGCTCGGGCGCAGACGGGGCTTCAGGCATTGTTGTGGATATCCTGCAGGAGGATGGCATGACCGCCCGTTACGCGCACCTTGAAAAAACACTGGCGCGCAAAGGGCAGAAGGTAGAAAAGGGCGAAAAAATTGGCCTCGTGGGCTGCACCGGGCGCACCACCGGGGCGCACCTGCATTTTGGTCTGCGTGATGCAACAGGCAAGCTTGTGGACCCCCTGCCCTTTCTGTCCAGAGCTGAAGATGTTCTGCGCCCGGACCCCGAAGCCATCCCGGAAGAGCTGACGCCGCAAGCCTGCGGCCCCGTGATGCGGGGCAGGCAGGGGCGCCCCGTACGGCCCGGCCGCAGCCTGCAAGAACTGGAAAACTACACTCCGCCGCCAATTCCGCGCTGGGGAGAAAAATCTCCCCGGTGATGCCGCCTGCTGTCCGCACAACATGCAGGCACAAGCAGCAGGCGCACGAACAGCGGCAACGAAAACTGCCAGACAGGCCCCGGCCACAGCATTCCTGCGCCGCGCCATGCGGAAGCAGCAAAAAGCGGCATGGATAAGCGGAAACAGGGGGGGGGACGCTTGCAGCGGCGCACGGATTCTCCCCATGCCCCGCCCAAGCCAGCGCAGATCATGAGAAAAGGCTTACATCCCGGACCTTTTCTCTGTTGCCGTGTTCGATGTCTGCGTCATGCCGAACGGCGGGCCCTGAACAGCAGGGGCACACAGCCAGAAAAGACCCGCAAGCAGCAAAAGCTGCCCCACAAACAGGGTGGGGTCGCGGTCCAGCAGGGCCGCAGCGCACACAAGGCATGCTCCGGCACTCAGGAAAAGCCTGCGCCGCGACAACAATCCGAAAAGCTGAACAGCCGCTCCCAGGGCCAGCATGAGGCCCCATGTCCAAAAAAAGGCGCTGTCCGGCGGCAGCCAGATCACCGGCTGGCCCGCCGCCACAACGCCCAAGCTGCCATTCGCGGCGGCAAGCATGCCTTCAGCAGGCAAAACAGCCATGCCGCCCGCCACAGTCTAGTCCCACACCAGCGCGCACCACTCGCCGTCCAGCACACGCCGGGGCCTGGGCAGGCACTGGGCAGTGTAGGCTGCTTCCACACTGTCGGCCTGAATTTCCAGCAGCCCTGAAAGCACAAGGCACGCACCGGGTTTGCACGCCTGCACAATAAGCGGAGCAAGCTCAATGAGAGGCCGGGCCAGAATGTTCGCCAGCACAAGATCATAGGTTTTACCCGGCACGGCATCTATGCTGCCCTGCCCCACGGCAAATTCTTCTACCTGATTGAGCGTGCGGTTCTCCAGAGCGTTGTCCACAGCCAGAGAATCAATGTCCAGCCCTTCGCCCCGCAAGCCGCTTTTGCAGCAGGCAATGCCGAGCACACCGGAACCTGTACCGAGGTCAAGAAAGCTTTCGCCGGGGGATACCCGCCCCGCGTCCAGCAGGTCGCTCAGCACCATGAGGCACAGGGCGGTGGTGGCGTGATGGCCTGTACCGAAGGCGCTTTTAGGCTCGATGAGCACCTTGACGCGGTCGGGAAAATCCTCACTGTCCGCCAGCCAGGGGGGCAGAACAACAAAGCGCCGTCCGCAGGGCACAGGAGTAAAAAACTGCTTCCACGCGGCCACCCAGTCCTGCTCTTCAAGGCTTTGCACCGTGCATCTGGCCCCGGGCAGACGTGCCTCAAAAGCGCTGCGCAGGTTTTGGATAAAATCGGCGTTTTCGCAGTGCACACGAAAACGGCTTTCGCCGGTGGGCAGGCTTTCTTCCTCCCAACCGAAAGGCACTTCCAGAGTCAGCAGGCCAAGGGCCTGATCATAGGCGTCTTCACCCACAATAATTTCAAGCTGAAAAATCTTCTTCATGATTGCGTCTCTTTTGCTGTAACAGACCGAAAAGTCAGGCCAGCATGCCAGATTTTTTTCCTGTGGTCGAGGGCGTGCAAGGCGGCAGGGCCGCAGGGCCTTCTCCTTCCCTGCGGGCGCAAAGCCACGCATGGCCCGGTGCGCGCCTTCACGGCAGATTGCACGTTGCCATGCACGAAGATTCTTAGTAAAAAGATAATTTGCACTCCGCCAACAACGCATGCTCACGATGAATGCCCGCGTAACGGCGAAGCATCCCTGCTGCCCTTGTTGCGTAGCATTTTTCGTTGTCCCGGTCGAAATACCTTTGCCCTGCGGCATGGCATGACCGTCCGCTTTCAACGTGGGGGCGGCCCGAGGGCGCAAGCCCGGCCAACCGCACACGCGGGGCGCGGCTCATGATACGGATTTTGCAGAAATTCGCGTTGGCGGATGGATATTTCAGCCCTGCTCTAATCTTCGTTTTTAAGGAAAATACATGCCGACAAGCACGGAAGAACTCGACAATATTCTCGCCGTGATCCGCGCCGATTTTGATGTGGATTTCGAGCCGTTGCAGGTTGATGAAAATCCCCTGCATATTTTATCCATCAACAACATGCAGTCGCATCTCGACAAGCTGCTGCAAAAGCGCGCCATCCGTGATCCACTCAAGGATCTGCCCCTGTGGGCCAAGGTCTGGCCCGGCTCTTTCGTGCTTGGCCGTCTGCTGCGCAAGTATGATCCGCAGGGCAAGAGCCTGCTGGAGCTGGGCGCGGGCTGCGGAGTGCTCAGCCTTGTGGCCGCCCGCTACGGCTTCAGCCGTGTGGTGGCCAGCGACGTGGTGGACGAGGCCCTGAGATTTGCCAAAGCCAACGTGCTGCGCAACAATCTTCAGGACATCATCGAGGTCGCCCGTGTTGACGTGACAGCTCCGGGGCGCGACCCGCGCTTTGCCGGGGGATTTGACCTTATGGCCGCCTCGGAAATCCTTTACCTTGACGATCTGCACAGACCTCTGGTGAAATTTGTAGACCGTCACCTGGCCCCCGGCGGCAAGGCCCTGTTCTGCACAGACATGGCCCGCGCCAAACCGCATTTTGCCAAGCTGGCGGCAAAAACGTTCAAGGTCATCGAGGGCCGCGTCGGCGTCAAAGCCAGCGACGACAACGGCGAAGAGCAACGCCGCGTATACAGCATCCTGATTTTGGAGCGCCCATGAACACACATCTGCCCCGCATACATCTGGCCCCCTGCCCCAAGGGCTATACCCGCGATCTGGACAAAACCATGAGCCCGCCGCAAACCATCGCCCGGGTGCGCCAGCGGTTGACTGTGGCCGATCTGGACATTCTTGCCGACACCAAAAGGGTGGACATTGGCCGACTGGGCATTCCGGTTTTTCTCAGCATATGCGGGGCCGATGCCCGACGCATCATGCCCACGCGCAAGCAGATGGGCAAAGGCTCGTCCCCCGAGCAGGCCGAAGCGTCTGCCCTTATGGAACTTATGGAGCGCTATGCGTTCTTCAACTTTTGGCAGGTGCGGCCCCATATGGAACGGGCCACGTGGAGCGAAGCCGAAGAACGCTTTGGCAGCGCCCTGATTCCGCTTGCTGAAATGCTGCGCTCCGTCAGTGAGGACCTTGATGAAAACAAGGCCCGGCGCGTGCTGAACCTTATAAGCTGGAATTTTTATCCGGCCACGCGTCTGCCAGACGAAGCCACAGTGTGGCTGCCGCTGGACTGGTTCAAGCTGCTGGGCGAATTCAACGGAACCTCTGCGGGCAACAGTCCTGAAGAGTCGCTGCTTCAGGGGCTGAGCGAACTGATTGAGCGCCATGTGTGCTGCCTTGTGGACCGCGGGCATCTCGCCACCCCCACTATCGATACCGCCACCTGCGATGATCCGGTGCTCCGCCAGCTGATAGATGCCTTTGCGCGCGAAGGCGTCCATCTGGTGCTCAAGGATTTTTCCCTCGGCATGCCCCTGCCCACAGTGGCGGCCATAGCCTGGGACCCGGCCACCCTCGGCCAGAGTTCAGAAATCGTATTCACGGCGGGCACTGCCGCATCTCCGGCCAAGGCCGCCATTCGCGCGGTGACCGAGGTGGCCCAGCTTGCCGGAGATTTTTGCACCAATGCCTGCTACGAGGCGTCCGGCCTGCCCAAATTCAACACGCCTGAAGAAGCCGCATGGCTGCTTGATGGCCCCGCCGTCAGCCTTGAAAGCCTGCCCACGGTGGAAAACGGCGACATCAGACAGGAACTGCTTGCGGCCCTGAAAGGCATCCGCCCATTGACCATGTATGCGGTGGAAACCACGCATCCGCGTCTGGGCATTCCGGCCCATTACAATATCATACCCGGCATGGCCTTCAGAGAGCGTGACCGCAACCAGAGCCTGGGGCTTTTTGTGGGCCGCAAGCTGGTGGAAGAAGCTGACGCTCCCACTGCTGCCGAGGGCCTGCGCGTACTTGAAGAGTGCTACCCCGACGCGCATTTTCTGCCCTTTTTTCAGGGCATGCTTGCCCTGCGGGCCGAAGACAGGGACAGCGCCCGTGCCTTTTTCGCCCAGGCCCTGCCCTTGCAGCCCGATGCGGATGCCCAGGCGCTGGCAGCCTTTTATCTGGGCTATACCGGCACCCTTGAAGGGCGTTGGGCCGAATCCATACCCGCTTTGGCCGAAGCGGTGAGGCTGTGCCCGGAAATGAAGGAATACGGCAACCTGCTTGGCGTAGCGCGCTTTAAAACCGGTGATTACGAAGCAGCGGCAGCGGCCTTTGCCGCCGTGCTGCGCGTGGACAAAGGCTCGGCCATGGACCTTGCCAATCTTGGCCTGTGTGAAAAGTTTATGGGCAAAAATGAAGAAGCCCGCCGCCACCTGTCGGCAGCTCTGGAGCTGGACCCCGGCCTTGATTTTGCCCGCCGGCATCTGGAGCAGCTTGATACGCAGGGATAGAGCAGTTAACGAATGAAATGAGTTAACTGCTCTGCAAGGATTTTCTTGAAAATCCTTGCCACGAAATGCGAGAAGGCAGGCTTTTGCCTGCCTTAAGCGAGCATTTCAAGTGTTAAATGCTCTAGACACTGCTTTTCAGCAGCCGTGTGAACAAAAATCGCAAAGCCCGGCCTTTTGCAATGAACGTGTACATAACCGCGACACGTACGTGGCAAAAGGCCGGGCCTCTCTGTTTCCGTGAGCATGCCTTGCTCTTGCGGCTCTCAGGCCGCCGCATCCGCCAGAGCAATTTCACTTTGAAATTGCTCAAAAGCCGTAAAATCCCCACAAATCGTGCGTAAATACCACGCACCGGGCCTGTGTGCCCGGCGGCGGCAGAGCCTTGTCGCCCGGCTCCACGCTGATGCGCACCGGCACATGCAATGCCGCAGATGCCCCGTTTTTCTGATTCCGGCCGCCCTGAACGCCCTCACCGCGCGGCTGCTCCTGCTGGCCGCCGGGCAACGCCTGTGGCGCAAACATGTCAACCACCACCCCGCGCAATACCTGACCATCTTCCAGTTCCATGCGGCAGGGCTGCCCGGGCATGATGGCCCCGGCCCTGTCTTGCGGAAAGTAGGCGAGCATCCAGTAATTTTCCGATACTGACGCCCCTTCCGGCAAAAGCAGCACAAGGGCTTCGCCGCTTCGTGCCATCTGCCCGGCAACACCCGTGATGCGCAGCACGCGACCATCAACAGGCGCGTACAGGCTGGCGTCCACCGGCGAATGTTCCTGCCCCTTGCGGGCGCTGCCTGCGGGCAGCGGTGCATAGCGCTGACGCGAAGCCATCTGCTTGTAGCGCAGCATTTCCTGCCGGATACGACCCAGCTCCTGCTCCAGCGCAGCGCGCATGCGGCTGGTTTCTTCGTATGCGGTTCTGGACATCTCCATCTGCCCGCGCGCCTGCGATTCAGCCTTTACGGCTGCGGCATACCTGCTTTTTCCCACGGACCGCTCACCACCCTGCGCGTCAAGGGAGCGCAAATCCAGTTGCAGCCGTACGTGCAAGGCCACGCTGTCCTGCTGCATGCGCAGGCTGGCGGCCTCTTCGTTACGGGCAAGGGCCAGACGGCGCACCATGTCCTGTTCGGCATCTTGCGCGGCCTTGAGCCGGGCGGCGGCTTCTTCCATCGTGGGCGGCCCGGAAGGCTGCCCGGACATGCCCCGCAGGGCCGCGCCCTCACGACCGGCCTCAGCAAGTCTATCCTGATAGGCACGGGCATTCAGTCGCAACAAGGGTTGACCACGGCGCACGCTGTCGCCCTCGCGCACAAAAAAACCTTCCACAGGTGCGGAAAATTCCGGCGCAACCACATGCACCATGGCGTCAAGAAAGGCACGGTCGCTAGCTATGCGCCCCTGAACCAGCCACAGCCAGACGCCGCCCAAAAGCAGCAGCACCAGCGCCCATAGCGGCAACAGGCGCAGCCACAGGGATTTTTTGCCGCCTTTTCGCGGGGGCATTTCGATATACAGGGCTTCGGGCATGGTTTTTCCTTGGCTTGAAACATGAATGGGGCAGCCTGTAGAAAATATGCAGATACCATACCATGCGGACCGAAATGACAGGGCAACCCACTTTACAAGGCTTCGGCGTACGCATACAAAGGCTGCATTGCCGCATACCCCGGCTTCATGTCAAAACTCCGCCAGGAGAAAACTGTCACCATGCCTATCACGCGTTATTGCGCCCTGCTCTGTCTGGGCGTTCTGCTTTTCGGCTGCTCCACCCGCCCCGTGGTTGTGGTGGAAAAAGATCAATTCATCCGCATGGCCCGTGCCATGCCCAAAGAACTTCAAGCCCGCAGTCTGCTGGATGACAAAGGCTCTTACGTGGCCCCCATGTCTTTTGCGGGCTATAAAAATTATGGCGAAACACTCTTTCGTCGGCTTTCTCCCTCTTTCATGACCGGCGAGACAAGTCACGACGTGTATCTGGGCAATACCTTTGCCGCCACCGTGCAGCCCGACAGCCGCGTCACCCACTGGGACAACGGCTTCCGCATCAGGCATGTCACGCAAACCGTCACTGTCAACATGGTGGCAATTGCGGACTGGAACGGTGACGGGCAGGATGAATGGATCGTGGCCTGCACCGTTGAGCCGCGCATGGGCGGACGTACGCGCACCTATTACCTTCTGGTTCCCCCGCCGCTGAATGATCAGGAAACGCTCAAGGGAACCGTGGCCGCCATCAATGAATGCTTTGGCCTGTCCTGCACCATCTTTGTGCGCGACAGCAAGATTATTGAAAGGACTGCCTCCAATCCGCTTGCGCCGCCCACCGAAGTGCACGACGTCGTGCCGGGCCTGCAACCCGTAACCGAACCGCCCAAAAAAGGCGGGGCCACTGGCGGCCTTGAAGAGCGCAGCCTGTAAACACCGTGCACTACGCCGCGCATGCCCCGCGCTGGCGGTGCTTGCCCCATTGCACCATAATGAAGAACCCCGGCCAAGGCCGGGGTTCTTCATTATGGTGCGCAAACCCTGATGCATGCAACTCTGGGCTGCACCCTGCTGAATCGACCAGATTCAGGAACATTACATCTGGAGAAGATTAACTTTGAACTGCTTCACACTTCAAAGCTTTCATTCAGCTGGAAATCGCATTTTCCGGCTGAATCCACGCCACGCTGTGGCGCACTGCACATTCGTGCAGCGCCAGATGATGCAGAGCATCTGCACCTTTTTCAAAGTTAAACCGCTCTAGTCGCACACGCCGCTGTTTTCGGCGCCCACGGGCACGGTGCAGGCGTTCTGCTTTTTACCTGTGCCATTGCATTCAAAGCACGGCGTATTGTCCTGATTTTTTCCCGTACCGGAACAGGCGGGACACGTTGTATAATCGTCTTTACCTTTTTTATCAGCCATGAGAAGCCTCCTTTTGCGGCTAAATGACAGCCCTGAAACAGGAGCCGGTGTTTCAACAGCGCATTCACGAAACTGAACATCAGTACAATCTCAAAAAAGTGCTTCAGCAGCGCCGGAGCACGCTTGACGTGCCCTGACCGCGGATGCCTGCGCCGACCGTTTTTTTGGGCATCGCCGGTCAAAAAAGCCGTACGGCGACCGGTGGCCCTGTGAAAAAGCCTAGCATGCTTGCCGCAAAAGATACAACCCGCCGGGCAGCCTCATGCCGCCCGGCGGGTTGAAGAATGTTCGCACGGATTCGCATATTGCCAAATCCTGCGTGCTGCCCCTTTTTACACGTTGACCGGCTGTCGCCGCAACGCAGGGGCTTCGTACACGAGCCTCAACTGCGGCTGCGCGGCAAAAAGAGGTTGAGGGCCACGCCCGTCACCGCGGCAAGCCCAATGCCGCCCAGTTTGAAAGAACCGATGCTGAACTGCATGCCGCCTACACCGAAAATAATGATAAGCGCCACGATAACCATGTTTCTCGGTTCCATCAGGTCTTTTCCGGCGCGCACCAGCGTGTTCAGTCCGACCACCATGATGGCTCCGAAAAGCAGGATCATTATGCCGCCCATGACGGGAACGGGAATGGACGACAAGAAGGCCCCGATCTTGGACACGAAAGAAAGCAGAATGGCGCACAGGGCCGCCCACGTCATGACAGCCGGGTTGAAGACGCGGGTCAGGCTTACCGCGCCGATGACCTCGGCATAGGTGGTGCAGGGCGGGCCGCCCACAAAACCTGCTGCCATGGTCGCCACGCCGTCACCGAACATGGTGGCATGGACGCCGGGATCTTTGAGGTAATCGCGCCCGGTGATGGAGCTGATGGCGACCACGTCGCCGAAATGCTCAATGGCCGGAGCAAGGGTGATGGGCATGATAAAGAGTATGGGTTCCCAGGCAAATTCCGGAAAGGTAAACTGCGGCAGGCTCATCCAGGGGGTGGCCGCAATCTTTGTCCAGTCGCCCAGCCCCAGATAGAGCGAAACCATAAAACCAGCGGTGATGCCGCACAATATGGGCATGAGCCGCAAAAAGCCCCGGCCCAGCAGTGAAACCAGCACCGTGACCAGAAGCGAAGTCATGGAAACCCACAGGGCCATTTCTTCGGGAACCAGCTGCACCGCGCCGTCACCGGTTTTTCCCAGAGCCATGTTGACGGCTACCGGGGCCAGAATAAGGCCGATGACCATGATGACAGGCCCGGTTACCACCGGCGGCAGCACACGCAGAACAACTTCAATGCCGCGCCAGCGGATAAGGCCGCTGAGAATAAAATAGACAAAACCGGAACAGACCAGCCCGCCCAGTGTCTGCGCGACGCCCCAGGTCTGCACCCCGTAAATGATGGGAGCAATAAAGGCAAAGGACGATGCCAGAAAAATCGGCACTTTTCCCCTGGTGCATATCTGAAAAAGCAGCGTCCCTACCCCGGCGGTAAACAGGGCCACGTTGCTGTCCAGACCGGTAAGAATGGGCACCAGCACCAGTGCGCCAAAGGCCACAAAAAGCATCTGCGCGCCGATCAGGCAGTCCCTGAAACGCAGATTGTAGTCGGTGGGCGCAAATTCCCGCCGCGAGCCGTTCGAGCTCATACCCTGCCTCGATTGTCTAGAGCATTTACCTTTGGGAGCATGGTTCCCAAAGCTTTCCAGACGGTTGCCACGGTGCGCGACCACGCAGCCCGTGCCGTCGGGCTTTCATCACAAAAGCTTTCCGGCAAGGCTGAAACAGGTTCGCACCTTCGCAGCAAACGCCTGCCACGCGGCCGCCAGAGCAATTCAACGCTGCAATTGCCCCAAAATTGTACGCAGTCTTATCTGGTTCCGAAAATGCGGTCCCCGGCATCGCCAAGACCGGGAATAATATAGCCCTGCGCATTGAGGTGATCATCAATGGCAGCGGTGTAGATATCCACATCGGGATGCGCCGCCTCCACCTTGGCGATGCCTTCAGGAGCGCAGACAAGGTTGAGGCTGCATATCTGGCGGCAACCGTGGCGCTTCAGCAGCTCGATGGTCGCGATAAGCGAACCGCCCGTGGCCAGCATGGGGTCAAGAATGATGGCGAGGCGCTGATCCATGTCACTGGCAAGCTTGACGTAATACTCCACAGGCTCCAGAGTTTCCTCATTGCGGTACAGGCCCACAACGCTGATCTTGGCTCCGGGTATCATGTCCAGCACGCCGTCCATCAGGCCGAGACCGGCGCGCAAGATGGGAACCACCGTAACTTTTTTGCCGGAAATGGCTTCAATTTCCACAGGCCCGGCCCAGCCCTGTACGGTATGCTTTTCAGTGCGGAAGCCCTTGGTGGCCTCATAGATAAGCAGACGCGCCACTTCGTTGGAAACACTGCGAAATTCACTGGTGGAGGTGGATTCCATACGCAAAATACCAATCTTGTGACGCACAAGAGGATGATCTACAACATAAACGGCCATGGAGCCTCCTTGCAGGGTATGAGCTAACCCTCTGTTTTCATGAAGCATAAATCCTGATAAGGTTATTCTTGAGTGCGCGTCTTGTCAAGCGCCCGGCCGCGCCACAGGCCATTTTTTTCATGGCCCCGCCCCTGATTTTCACTTGCGGAACTGCCCCGGGGAGGCATAAAAAAACTGTGACTACAGCATAAAAAAGCCTGATATGGAGGACAGCATGCCTGCCAAAGTATATTTTGCCGATACACACTCCCGCTCACATGAAGAAAGCAAGATGGTCAAGGTGGCCCGCCTGTGCGACGCCCTTAACCTGAAAAAAATCATCAAAAAAAATGAACCCGCTGCCGTCAAGCTGCACTTTGGCGAATACGGCAACGACACCCACCTGAACCCCACTCTGGTGCGGCAGGTGGTGGACAAAATCACCGCCGTCGGCGGCAAGCCTTTTCTCACCGACACCACAACCCTGTATTCCGGCAGCAGGCACAATGCGGTCGACCACCTGCGCACAGCCTATCTCAACGGCTTTGCCCCCACGGTGGCGGGCGCTCCCGTTGTTATCGCCGACGGCCTGTTTGGCAGCAACGACGTGCCGGTGCGCATCAACTGCAAACACTTCAAAGACGTGCACATCGCCACCGAAATCCACAACGCGCCATCCATGATTGTGCTGAGCCACTTCAAGGGGCATCAGATGGCCGGTTTTGGCGGGGCCGTCAAAAATCTGGCAATGGGGGGCGCGTCGGTGCGGGGCAAGCGGGAACAGCACGCCACCCATGTGAGCATAAACAGGGATGACTGCATCGGCTGCGCCAAATGCGTGCGTTCATGCCCGCAGCAGGCCCTGAGCATGCGCGAGCACAAAAGCCATGTTGAAACAGCGCGATGTATCGGCTGCTTCGAGTGCATGACGGTCTGCCCGGCCAAGGCCATTGTCATTGACTGGGCCACGGAAATGGAACCCTTTATGGAACGCATGGCCGAATACGCCTACGGCACGGTCAAGGGCAGGAGCAGGCGCGTCTGCTACATCAACTTTGTGCTCAACGTGACACCGGACTGCGACTGCGTAGCCTGGAGCGATATGCCGCTTGTGCCTGACGTGGGCATTCTGGCATCCTCAGACCCTGTGGCTCTGGATCAGGCGTGCCTTGACCTCGTCAACAAAGCCCCCTGCCTGTGCGCCAGCACGCAGGAAAAAAAGCAGGGGCAGGACATCTTCACCGCACGTTGGCCCCATACGCGCGGAACAGTGCAATTGCGGCACGGTGAAGCCATCGGTCTCGGCAACCGGGCCTACGAACTCGTCAAACTGTAGACAGTATCGTCACGAGATGAATTTCCTTGGCATATCAAGGAGAACGAGCCTTTTATGCAGGGAGTGTACTCTTATGGTACTCGACCGGAATAAAAGGCGAAGTTCGACGCAGAGATACCGGGAAAGGCGCTCGTGACGACACTGTCTGGTTTCCGGGCTGGCCCCCTGCCCCTCCTGTGCCTGAACATGCCTCAGTAGCAGACCAGCCTGACCATCATTGCCGCACCTCTGCACCGACGAAGCCAGATTGCCCGCAAACAGCAATCCCGGCTTCGTCTTTTGTGTGTCGCCGGATTTGCGCCGTAACGGCAGCAGGCCGGGTCAGGACAAATCTTGTCAAAACCGCACGTCTTATAAGTATTTTCTTGCCTGTTTTCTGCCTTGGTGTTACGATTTTTCAATTAATACTACCGGGCGGATCAACATTGTCCCAGCCTTTCACGCAACGGCAAAATTGCGGCCAGCCAAGAATTACGGCCATGTTTCTGCCGCTGGGAAACGGCTTGAACCGCCATGCAGGAGGCGCCATGGATCAGTCAGCTTCAGACAGGCTCAACAGGGCCGTCACCTTTCACGGGCATCTCTGCCCCGGCCTTGTCATCGGCCTGCGCGCCGTGGAGGCAGTAATGGCCCATCCCGTGCTTGGGCAGGCCCAATACGGCAAGCTCGTTTGCATCACGGAAAACGATGCCTGCGGTGTAGACGCCATTCAGTGCCTGCTCGGCTGCTCGGCGGGCAAGGGCAACCTGGTTGCGCGCCCGCGCGGCAAGCAGGCCTATTCGTTTTTTGACCGCGAAAACGGCACGGCCCTGCGCCTGTGCCTGCGTGTGACCAAAAATGAACAGGCCAGCAGGGAAGAATGGCAGCAAACCCTCATGAGCATGCCGCTTGAAGACATGTTCAGTTCGTCTGTACCCGGCTACGAAGCCCCCGAACGGCCGCGCATCTTTACCTCCGTGCCCTGCGAAATTTGCGGCGAAGGTGTGGCAGAACCCATGCTGCGCCTTGAAGACGGCAAGAAGGTCTGTCAGGACTGTCACCGCCATTACCCCCGGCGCTGGTAAGCCGGAAAGCCACAGACGGGCTGCCCGGTGCAGCCTTTTTTTTCAACGACTGATAGCACTTTTTTATAAAACATCACATGCGCCGGCTTGACACCAACCTTCAGCACAGGCGCTGCCAGAGGGTTTGTATGAAATTCATCCTTTGCCTGTGCCTGCTGGCTGTGGCGGCCCTTCCCGTGCCGGTGTACGCAGCCGGTTCCGACAATCTCATGCAGGACGTCTTTGTTCTGGACCCGGTAAAAGTGACCGGGCAGATGGAAGAAGACAAGCTGGACAGAACCACCGCCATCGTGGTGGAAAAGAACCGCAGCAATAACGTGGCCGACTACCTTGTGCGCGACCCGGAAATATCTTTCAAGCGCAAGGCCGCCATGGGCGACAGCAGCGACATCATTTCCATACGCGGCATGGAATCCAAAAGAATCATGCTCAATCTTGACGGCCGCAACATCAGCTCCACCGGCATGTCAGGGGGCAACTATATCGACTTCGGAACCATCCCGCTGGACAATATCGAGCGGATCGAAGTGATCAAGGGCGGCAGTTCGGTTGAGTATGGCAACAGCGCCCTTGGCGGCGTTATCAACGCCTATACCCGCCGCCCCACCGAAAAGCCCTATTTCAGCGCCTATGCCACCATGGGCGGCTGGAAAGACTTTTACGACTTTCATAACGTGCGCGGCAGCTACGCCCAGAAATTCAATGCCATTGGGCTGAGCGTGGGCCTGAGCCATCAGCACGCCGATCCCTTTTTTCGCAACAACAACTATGACTCCTTTCACTTTAATCCCAAGCTTTACATAGACCTGCCCTGGCAGGCCGAACTTACCCTGGGCTACAACTACAGCCAGACAAGGCGCGGGCTTATCCGCACCAACAGAAACGACGGCAACCCCACCAGCGACTCCAATCCGGATCTGCCCGGTTTTGATTCTCCCATAGATTCCAACTATCCCACAGCCAGCGGCGAAAGCTTTGCCGGTGGTTCGCCAACGCCTTCGATGACTGTTATCGGCGACGGAGCGCACTGGACAAAGTACCGCCATCTTATGGACTTTACCTACCGGCAGGAATTTCTGGAAACAGCCTATTTTGAAGTTTCCGGTTTCAAAAACAGCGAAAGCCGTCGCGAAAAGAACTATGCGGACATTGACGCCCGCATGCAGATCAAGAAAGGCCCGGACAGCTTCAATCCGTCCAAAACGAAAAACGGCGATCTCGTACTGGACCGCAACGTCATTGTAGACAATACCTACGGCTTCAAGTTCAAGACAGGAGCCACGGTTCTCGGCCATGCGCTCATGACCGGCGTGGAATACAAGCGGCTGACTCCCGGTCCCATTACCGTGGAATATGTGGATGACAACTACAACAAGGCCGGAGCCAACAAGTGGTCCGGCAAGATGGAGTCATCCGAGGCGGGCAGGCCCGCCACAGTGATGGGCGCGTTTCTGGCCGACAGATTTTCCCTTACCGACAGCCTGCACCTGGATATGGGCCTGCGCTACGACAGCTTCAGCTACAGCCCTGAAGGACAGGACAAACACCTTTACAACGCCCAGCTTTCTCCCAAGGCCATGCTCACCTACGAGTTTACGGAAAGCCAGTCCGCTTCTCTGGCCCTGTACCAGAACTACAGAACCCCCACCATTCCCGAACTGTACTGGAACTCGCAGGCATCCTCACGGGACAATACCGTCAATGTGCCCTATCTTGTGGGCAAGGACATCAAGCCCGAAACGGCACGCGGCATAGACGCGGCCTACAAGTACAGCTTCGGTGGCAAGGGCTTTCTCAAGCTTTCCGGCTTTTACTATAACATTCAGGACTATATCGTTCACAAGCCCGTATACGTAAACCGTCCGCAAAGCTATCAGGCATGGGCCGCCTACAATATTGACGCAGAAATATACGGAGCCACGCTGAGCGGCAGCTATGACGTGCTGGACTGCCTGACGGTAAAGGCCGCCGTGACCAGACAGGACAGCAAAAAGTCCAACGACCCCGCCGATCCGGGCAACGTAATGGAAAAGCTGGAGTATATCCCCGACTGGAAAGGAACCCTGGGAACCATCTGGAAAATCAATGAACAGTTCACCCTGGACACGGTGCTGACCTATGTGGGCGAGCGCAGCTATTACGTCAATACGGCCCAGTTGCGTAAAGGCACGCTGCACGACTACGCCACCCTTGGTGCAAGCCTCAGCTACAAGGTGGACGAACACCTGACCCTTGAAGCCTATGCGGACAATCTAACCAATACCCAGTATGAAGAAGCCTGGGGCTACCCGGCACTGGGATTCAACGCGGGAGTCAGCATCAAATGGGAACTGTAGACGAAAAACAGCAAAAGCAGCGTGAATACTGGAACGCCCGTTCGCGCACCTTTCCGCGCTTTGAGGAAGGCGACAGCAACTACGAGGCGGGCATGCTGCGCCATGCCACTGAAAACGGCGTGGATTTCACCGGCAAGCGCGTTCTGGACGTGGGCTGCGGCAGCGGCATGTATACCCTGCGTCTGGCGCGCATGGCACAGTCAGTCACCGCCGTGGACGTTGCCGACGAAATGCTGCGCCTGCTGCGTGAAGACGCCGCTGCCCTGCACATCGACAATATCGCAACCGTGTGCTCCGGCTGGGACGACTTTTCCACAGACGAGCGCTTTGACATTGTTTTCGCTTCCATGACGCCAGCCATTGAAAGCGATGAAAGCAGGGAAAAACTCATGCAATACACCACCGACAAGGTGGTTTTCATGGGATTTTCTGACCGCATGCTTTCCGACGTCATGCAGGTCCTGCACGAGCACTACGGCATTGCTCCAAAAATTTTCAACAATGCCCAGGACATGCGCGCATGGCTTGAGGCCAGGGGCGTGCCGTATACGGCCATACCTGTCAAAGGCCAGTGGGTAGTGGCGAAAAGCCGGGAAGAACTGGTGGACGCCTGCGTCACCACCCTGCGCGACTATGGCGCAGAACCGGACCCACAGTTTGTGGAAGACCATGTGGAAAGCTTTCGGGATGCAAACGGTCAGTACGTGGAACGCACAGACTATGTTATCGAGATGATCATATGGCAAAAACGCTGAGTCTGCTTGTGCTGGCTCTGACGTTGCTGACGGGCGCGGCTCCTGCCGGGGCGCGCTCCGTCACCGACGCCATGGGCCGCGTTGTGGAAGTGCCGGAACCGGAAAACATCAGGCGCATGGTGGCCCTTGGCAGCAGCATGGCCTTTGTGACGTACCTCGGCGCGCAGGACAAGATCGTGGGCGTGGAAGACATCGACAAGACCGTCATTGCCAAGCCCTATGTGCTCTGCAACCGGGAACGCTTCAAAAACCTGCCTGTTGTCGGCAAGGCCGGGGCCGTGCGCGTGCCAAACTATGAACGCATCGTGGGGCTTGCCCCGGATGTGGTCTTCATCATTTCCACCGACCCGGCGGAGCCGGACCTGCTCCAGCGCAAACTGCGCGTTCCTGTCGTTGCCCTGAGTCAGGGACAGCCGGCCTTTGACAGCGAGGTTTTTCTCGATTCCATCCTTCTGGCCGGAAACATTCTGGGCAAGCGGGAGCGGGCCGAAGAAGTGGTCAGCGGTGTTCGCGCCCTGACCTCGCGTCTGCCTGCCCCGGCGGAAGGAGAAGAGGCACGGGCCTATGTGGGCGGGCTTTCCTACAGGGGCAATCAGGATATCAAAAGCACGGCCGCCGAATTCATGCCCTTCACGCTGTCAGGCGTGAAAAACATGGCCGACGGCATGGGCCGGACCGGCCACTTCTTCATCAACAAGGAATTTCTGCTGGCGGCCAACCCGCCCCTGATTTTCATTGACGGCAACGGCCTGCCGCTCATACGCCAGGGGCTGGACAGCGAGCGGGCCTACTACGAAAGGCTCACGGCCCTGACAAGCGGCAACGCATGGCTGCTGCTGCCGCATACAGCCTATTTCAACAATCCCGAAGTGCTGTATATCAATGCTTTTTTTATGGCCAAGGCCGCCTACCCCCAAAGGTATGCCGACCTTGACCCCGAGGCGCTTGCCGATGAAATATTCATTCTTTTCAACGGCTGCCCCCTTTATGAAGACATGGCGCGCGTCACCGGCAGGCCGGGCAGGCTGCAACTGACCAGCCAGGGGCTGGATCATGCCCCATAAGGAGCTGCCCGGCGGCGGCTCCGCTGCCGCCCAGCCTCACGCGCATTGCGGCAGCCGGAACGGGCATTGCACCATCGAAGCCGCGCGGCACTGCTGCTCCCTGCCGTGGGACACCCCCCGAACGCGCGCCTGCACGCTGGCAGGGCTGCTGGCTGTTGCCGTCATGCTGGGGCTTGTCGGCATGAAGCTTGGCGCTGTTTCACGTTCGTGGGGCGACATCTGCACGGCGCTGTTCGGCACTTCCGGGGACGAATCCCTGCGCTATTTCGTGCTCCATTTGCGTTTGCCCAAGGTTTGCGCCGCTCTGGCTGTGGGCGCGTCACTGGCCCTCACCGGAACAATGCTGCAAAACGTGCTCAACAATCCGCTGGCCTCGTCCTTTACCCTCGGCCTTTCACAGGGGGCCGCCTTCGGCGCCAGTTTTTCCATGATCATCCTTCCCGCCGCAGGCGGTCTGGCCGGGCTGAGCATTGTCGCCCTCGGCGCTCTGGCGGGTTCGTTTGCTGCGGGCCTGCTGATCCTTGCCTTCAGCATGGTGCGGGGCATGGGGCCGCAGGGGCTTATTCTTGCGGGGGTGGCCCTGTCGACCCTTTTTGGGGCCGCAACCATGTCATTGCAGTATTTCGCCACAGACAACCAGGTGGCCGCCACCGTATTCTGGAGCTTTGGCGACCTGAGCAGGGGAAGCTGGCGCGAAGTTGCGCTGGTCGGGCTTGTGCTGCTGGCGGGCCTTGCCTTTTCGCTGCGCCACAACCTTGATTACGACACCCTGCGCTGGGGCGATGCACAGGCCACGGCCCTGGGCGTGCCGGTACTGCGCCTGCGCTGCGCAACCCTGTTCATGGCCTCGCTTATGGCTGCCGTTGCCACCGCCTTTTACGGCGTCATCGGCTTTGTGGGGCTGGTGGCTCCCCACATGGTGCGCCTGACCTTTCCCCATGCCGGGCATTTTTTTCTGCTGGGCTGCTCCGCCCTGTTCGGCGCCTGCTTTTTGCTGGCAGCCGACCTTGTGGCCCAGACCATCATATACCCTGCCCTGCTGCCCATAGGCATTGTCTGCGCCTTCACCGGAGTTCCGGTTTTTTTGTGCATCCTTTTCAGGGGGGCCAGGGCGCATGCTTGAGGCCGACAAACTTTCTCTGACGGCACGATCCGGCAGAACCATACTGGACGGCATATCATTCCGCCTTGAGCCGGGACGCTGCATGGCCCTCATCGGGCCTAACGGAGCGGGCAAGAGCACGCTTGTCAGGATTGTGGCCGGGCTTGACCGCCCCACATCCGGCCGTGTGCTTTATGAGGGCACGGATCTTTCCGGGCTGAACCGCCGCCAGCGCGCGCAAGCAGTGGCCTATTTGCCACAGGCCGCCCATCCCGTGCCCTGCAGTGTTTTTGATGCCGTGCTTTTGGGGCGCAGGGCGCGCATGGGCTGGCGGCCCGGCCCGGATGACCGCCTGAAAACACAGGCCATCCTTGGTGAACTGGGCCTTGAGGCACTGCAAAAACAGTGCGTCACCAGTCTCAGTGGCGGTGAACTGCAAAAAACGCTCATTGCCCGCGCCCTCGCGCAGGAAGCCCCGGTGCTTCTGCTGGACGAGCCGGTCAACCATCTGGATATCCGCAATCAGGTGGAAATTCTTGAAACAGTTACAAAACTCGCCCAGCGCAAACGCATGTGCGTGCTTATCGTGCTGCACCACCTGAGCTATGCCCTGCGTTATGCGCAGGATGTCACACTGCTGCATCAGGGATGCCCTGTGTATCAGGGACCGGCAGCGGCCCTCAATGAGCACGACCTGAGCCGGACATATGGCATCCCGGTTCGCATGCAGACCATTGACGGCCAACCTCACGTGCTTTTTTAGAGCAGTTTCACCTTTAAATTGCTCTAATGCGCTCCTGCGGCCGCGCACGGCCATGCCTGCTGAAAGCGGCTGCACCCGCTGATAAAGCATCATGGCGGTGCGCTTCGCTATTTTTATAAGCGTTTAAAATGTCAAGCAATTGATGCATTTCATAGAAAGATGCTTGCGCGGCTATGGCCGCAATGATATTTTGCGCGGCACGGAGGTCCTATGGACGTGCCTTTGCTCTATGAGATAGTGACCATCTTTCTGCTTTCCATCTTTGTCACCGTTACCTGCAATAAAATCAAACTGCCCGCCACTGTGGGCTTTTTGCTCACGGGCGTTTTGTGCGGCCCGTCCATGCTCGGTATTGTCAGCGACCGCGAAGCCATCGACCATGTGGCTGAAATCGGCGTTGCCATGCTGCTCTTCACCATTGGCATGGAGCTTTCCGGCGAGGCGCTCAACCGGCTTAAACGCCCGGTCTTTATGGGCGGCAGCCTGCAAATCGGGCTGACCGTGCTGGCCGTCATGGGGCTTGGCCTTCTTGGTGGCTACACATACCAACAGGGCATTTTCATGGGCTGTCTGGTAGCCCTTTCGTCCTCGGCCATCGTGCTGCGCATCATGCAGGAGCGCGGCTCCACCAATACGCCCACGGGGCGACTGTCTCTCGCCATTCTGGTCTTTCAGGACATCATGGTGGCCCCCATGCTCCTGTGCGTGCCCCTGCTTTCCGGCACGCTTCACCTTTCGCTGGAAAGCGCCTTTTTTTCCACCCTGTGGGTGGTGCTGGCCCTTGGCGGCGTGCTGCTTTTCGCCCGCTTCGGCCTCGACCGCCTCATGGAAGCCGTGGTGCGCACACGCACCAGAGAAATCCTGCTGCTTACCACGCTGGGGCTGTGCCTCGGCATGGCCCTGCTGACCAATACCCTTGGTCTTTCCCTTTCGCTGGGCGCGTTCATGGCTGGCCTGCTGCTGGCCCGCTCCCAGTACAGCATGAGCGTCATTTCAGGTATCCTGCCCTATCGTGACGTGTTCATGAGTCTGTTTTTCATCTCCGTGGGCATGATGCTCAACGTGGATTTTTTTGGAAAACACTTTTTTTCCATCATCGGCCTCACTGCCCTGTTTATTGCGGTCAAAAGCCTGCTCACACTGCCTGCCGTGCTCGTTCAGGGCTATCCCCTGCGCGCGGCCATCATCACGTCTCTCTCCCTTGCACAGGTGGGCGAGTTTGCCTTTGTTCTGGCAGCCTCTGGCCTGAGCGCCGGGCTTTTTGACATGGACGCCTATCAGAACTTTCTGGACGTAAGTGTGCTGACCATGATGCTTACGCCCGGCCTTATGGCCATTGCCCCGCGTCTGGCCGACCGCTTTTCCGGGCAGCGCGTCAACGAACAGCAGAAAGCGGCCACGGAGCAGGAAGGCGAAAAGCGCCTTGAAGACCACCTGATTATCGTTGGCTTTGGCATAAGCGGCAAGCATCTGGCCCATGTGGCCAAAGAGTCGGGCATTGAATACACCATTCTGGAAATGAACCCCGAAACCGTGAGCCGCTATCGCCAGAAAGAACCCATCGCCCACGGAGACGCCTCGCAGCCCGTCGTGCTGGAACATCTGGGCGTTACCCGTGCGCGGGTGCTGGTGATTGTCATTTCCGACCCCTCGGCAGTGCGCGCCATCACCATTGAGGCGCGGCGCTTCAATCCCAATCTGCACATCATCGCGCGCACCCGTTTTGTCACCGAGGTGGCGGCCCTGCGCAGGCTTGGGGCGGACGAGGTGATCGCGGAGGAATTTGAAACCTCCATTGAAATTTTCACCAGAGTTCTGAGCCAGTATCTTGTCCCCAGGCAGGATATTGATACCTTTGCCGCGCGGATCCGGCAGGAGAACTACCGCATGATACGGCGCATGAGTTCCGCAACAGACTCGCTGGACAGCGTTGTGAACCGCCTGCCCGATATGGGCGTGCAGGCCATGCGCCTTGCCGGGGCCTCCCCCCTGTGCGGCCGCAGTCTGGCACAGACAGAGCTGCGCCGCCGCCACGGGGTCACGGTCATTGCCATCCTGCGGGAAGGGATAACTCACGCCTCACCGGGGGCGGACGAAGTTTTTGAACCCGGCGACATCGTGTACCTCTTTGGCAAGACCGACAAGGTTATCGCCATAACTCCCCTGTTTTCCGGCCCGGTACGTGAACATGCCAGAGACGGCAAGGGGGCCAGGCCGCAACCCGCCCGGCCGACGGCCTGAAAAGCTGATTCCAGGGATACGCATCGCCTTCGCTCCGCCGTCTTGCCAGACCTGAACCAACATGACGAACAGCACAGGGCACACTGTGCACATACCCTGCATGCCCGCCTTTTGCTGTGCACGCCAGCGCCGGAGCGGCAGCGCGGCAGCATGGCGCGACACATGCCCTGCCTGTCAGGAAAGCTTGCGCATTTTTCTGTAGCCGTCTAGGATGGCAGACTGCCGATGGAGACCCTCCGCCGGCTCTCAGTCATCACACCTTTCGGGGACCATATGCAGGATCACAAAGAAATGCGCGCCCAGCTCGAGCGGGCGCGGCGCATAGCCATTGTCGGGGCCAAGGACAAGCCCGGCCAGCCCGTTGACCGTGTGGGCCGCTATCTCATGGACAAGGGTTACGAAATTTATCCCGTGCATCCGGTACGCACGACGGTCTGGGGCCTTGCCGCCTATCCTGACCTTGCGTCCCTGCCATGTCCCGTGGACATCGTGAATCTTTTTCGCGCTCCGCAATACTGCCCGGAACACGCACGCGAGGTACTGGCCCTGCCCTGGCGGCCTGCCGTATTCTGGATGCAACAGGGCATTTATTCGCCCGAGGCGCGGGTTCTTCTGACCGCCCTCGGCATCACCGTCATTGAGGACGCCTGCATCATGGTCGAGCACGCCCGTCTTCTGCCCAACGCCGCAACTATTCAAGGATAATTCATGTCTGTTTCACAGGATACGGTTTTCAACTGCCGCATGTGCGGTCACTGCTGCGAAGGACGCGGCGGCATTGTGGTCAGCCCCACTGACCTTGCGCGTCTGGCCGCGCACATGGGGCTTGCCCCCGAAGCAGTCATAGAAGGCTATTGCTACCATGTGGGCAGCAAGCTGAAAATCCGCAGCGGAGCAGACGGATACTGCGTTTTCTTCGAGCAGGGCAAAGGTTGCGGCGTGCACGAGGGCAAGCCCGCCATTTGTCGCGCATGGCCCTTTTTTCGCGGCAATATTGAAGACCCCGCAAGCCTTGCCATGGCTAAAGAATTCTGCCCGGGCATCAGCGCCGATGCTCCTCATGCCGCCTTTGAGCGCGAGGGGCGTCAATACCTGCATGAAAACGGCCTGCTTGCCAGCGACAGCAGTTGCGAAGCCAACGCCCTTATCCTTAAGTAAATCATGCGACGCCGCTCCCGCCAGATATCCCTCAAGGAATGCTACGAGATTCTCAAACTTGAGAAGAACGCTGACCTTGCCGCCGTTAAAAGGGCATACCGCAGGCGCGCCTTTGAGCTGCATCCCGACCTGAACCCCGGCAATGCGGAAGCCAGCCGTGATTTTCAGAGGCTCAACGAAGCCTATGTGGCCCTTGCCGGCATTCTCAAGCACGAAGACGGCATCAGGGCCACATCCGAGGCGCGAAAGGCGGCGCAAAAAAACAAAAAGCACACGACTGCGGACGAGAGCACCGGCAAGACGTCCGGCCCCGCAGCAGAGGCCGGTCGGGCTGAAGAGCCAGGTTCTCCCCCGCCTGACGGAGCGGACGCTGCCGGGCAACAGCAGGCGAAAGCAGCGGGGGCAGCAGCGGGGGCAGCAGCAGGGCCAACGGCAGGGCAGCCCGGCGAAGGCCCGCAGGCACAAAAGCAGGACAATAAAGCCCAAGGCGAAAAAGCCCAGAGCGAGAAAGACACCCGCGCCGAAGAAAGCGCCACCGACCGCAGCAGTACGTCTGGCACGGCCTATGCCGAGCAGGACGTTTTGCGCGACCTGCTTAACGATCCCTTTGCCCGCCGTGTTTTTGAAGATATTTATAGCGAGCTGAACCGGCAGCACGCCGAAAAGCCACAGCAGGACGCCACCGAAACCCGCACGGCGGAATCCGCCCCCCAGAACAGGGCCAAACCCAAAGCCGCCCCCAGAGAAAAGAAAAGCGCCCCGCTGCATAAGAGCAATCTGGCCTGGGGCACGTCCAACTGGTCAGCCGACATGGCAAAGGGCGTCACCGGCATGGTCAGGGGCTGGCTGCGCCGACAGATTGATGAAGAGCAAAGCCTTACCCTGCCCGCAACCAACCTTGCGCCGGGTTGCCGGGTACGCCTGCAGATTCGCCAGGGCATACAGGCTGAGCTTAAAACGGTTGAAATAACCCTGCCCCCCGACTTTACCGTGGGCAGGCCCATACGCTTGCGCGGCCTTGGCAAGCGCATCGGGCCGTGGCAAGGGGATCTTTACCTCACCCTGTATACCGAATAGCCCGGCAGCACGGCACGAGCGCCCGAGTGCCGTACGGCAGCAGGCGGGGGGCGGGCAACCTTCAGGTAAAATTGCGCTAATCGGCCCCGATTGTGAAAAAACTTATTTGACAATCGTCATGCCGGACAGTTACTGTTCCTGAAAAGCATGGCAGATGCCTTGCTGTGAATTTTCATAAAAGCGAACGATGACCATGAGAGAGCTTGCTGCAGGACAGCACGCCGAAGGGGCAAGAGCAATCGAAACTCTCAGGCAAAAGGATCATGGTCGGACGCACTCTGAAGTTGGCGCACGCTGATGACAGAAGTTGAACCTCAGAAACGAGGTGACTGTCATGGCGTGTTTTTATTCGCCATTGGCTGCGCCAAGGGCGGCTCTTCGGCCCAGGCGCCACAACTGACCATGCAGGACAGGCCCGCAGGTGCTGCGGGCAACCCGTTGCCGCAGCGGTTTTTCTCCGCTTCTATCCGTTCGCGCTCTTCTTTCCCGCCGTTTTTGCGCCACTGCAATATTTGAATCTGACGCTTCCCCGCCGGACCCGCTGGTGCATTTTTCTCAACAGCTCCACAAGTCTGATCATGACCAGCACCGCACCACGAACGGTATTTTCCATCCAGTAAAATCACACAGGCTGCCGCCTGCCTTCAGGCCATGCCCGCCAGTTTGCGAACAGACAGAAAGAACCGTCACCGAGGCCGGTTCCCCGCAGTGGCGTTTTAGCGCAGTTCCCCACGCGACTTTTTCACCGTGCCGGACGTTACGCTTTCATGCCGTGCGGGCCAGCAAGCATACAGCAAGGGGCCTTTCGCCCTTTTGCGCCATCGGCGTACACAGTTCACGCCGCTCCGGACTTTCCGGCTCACGCTCACATCAGGCAGATAGCCACGTTTTCGAGGCTCATGGACGCCCTGCGTTTTTGCATGGCGGCGTGGGCCTCTTCCCCATTGCTGTCAGCAGGTCGCTATTTGACCGGAAACCGAGTTACCTGTAACTGACGCACCAGCTCCCCCCGCTGTTGCGCAAGGAGGACACAAGCCCAAGGCAGGCAAGGATAAACCGTACAGGTCTTTCCGCGCCGGAACAACAGACGTTGCCTTTTCGTGCGGGGTAAAAAAGCGATCACCCCAAAGCACCAACAAAAAACAGGGAGCACGCACCATGAGCGACAAGCCCACCCCCCCCGTGGGACACGAAGATCCTCATACACTCAAACGCGGTCTCAGCCAAAGGCACATTCAGCTTATTGCCATTGGCGGCGCCATCGGTACAGGCCTTTTCATGGGATCCGGCAAAACCATCAACCTTGCCGGGCCTTCCATCATCTTTGTATACGCCATTATCGGGGCCTTTCTGTACCTTGTCATGCGCGCCATGGGAGAACTTCTTCTCTCAAACCTGAAATATAAATCCTTCACCGACATGGCGGAGGACATCGTTGGTCCCTGGGCAGGCTTTTTCGTAGGCTGGACCTACTGGTTCTGCTGGATTGTTACCGGCACGGCGGACGTTATCGCCATAGCCTCCTACTTCCACTTCTGGTTCCCCACGCTTTCGGTCTGGATTCCTTCCATTCTTTTCGTGCTGCTGATCATGGGGCTTAACCTTGTTTCAGTGAACCTTTTCGGTGAAATGGAGTTCTGGTTCGCCTCCATCAAAATCGTGGCTATCATGGCCATCATTTGCGCCGGAGCTGTCATGGTCATTACCGGCTTTACCTCGTCCATATCGGGCGATGTGGCCGCGGTGTCCAACCTATGGGATCACGGAGGATGGTTCCCCAAGGGGATTTTCGGCTTCTTTGCCGGTTTTCAGATAGCCATGTTCGCCTTTGTGGGCATTGAGCTGATCGGAACCACTGCGGCGGAGGCCAAAGACCCGGAAATCAACCTGCCCAAAGCCATCAACACCATCCCCTTCCGTATCGTATTTTTCTACGTGTTTGCGCTGGTAGCCATCATGTGCATCACGCCCTGGTCAGCCATTGACCCCGAAACAAGTCCCTTCGTGCACACCTTCGTGGCCGTGGGCATTCCCGCTGCGGCCAGCATCGTCAACTTTGTGGTACTGACCTCGGCGGCATCTTCCGCCAACAGCGGCATCTACTCCACCAGCCGCATGCTTTACGGGCTGTCGCTGGCCGGAGTGGCTCCCAAATCTTTCGGCAAACTGTCTTCGCACCGGGTTCCTGCCAACGGCCTGCTGTTCTCGTGCCTTTGCCTGCTGCTCGGCGCTTCCATGCTCATTATCATGCCCACCATCATGGCGGCCTTTACCGTCATGACCACGATCTCCGCAATCTGCTTCATCTTCGTCTGGTCAATGATTCTTGTTTCGTACTATGTTTATCGCAAGAAGCACCCCGAACGTCACGCGGCCTCCAGGTTCAAGCTGCCCGGCGGCGTGTTTTCCTGCTGGATATGCTGGATATTCTTCGCCATCGTACTCGTTTTGCTGACCTTTGAGGCCGATACGCGCATGGCAATGCTTACCACGCCCCTGTGGTTCGTCATTCTCGGTATCAGCTACTTCTTCAGTCACAAGAACCATGTCAGCAAGCGGCAGAACACTACCGGCAACTAGGTAACCGCCCGTTAACAGATTCATGCAATGCAAAAGGCCCGGAAAACCGGGCCTTTTCATTATTCAGAACAAGTTAACTTTTAAATTGCTCTGACGGCTGCGCGAGCAGGCGTTCGCTACGGAGGCGCAAGCGCAGTTATCTGCGTGGTTAAACGCCGAAGTGAGCGTGCTTCAAACTTCGAGAATGTATATTCTCAAAGCTAATCTGCTCCGGGGCATGTCAGTCCTGCTGCTTCACGCAGACCTCCCGAGGCGGAACAACGGCAGTTCATGCGTCCGGCAGCGGTTCATCCGTAATGCTGAAGGCCATACCGTCGTCCCTTTGCTCCACAACATAGCGCAGACGTTCCTGCACGCTGTTGTGGGAGTCAAACGTCAGAACCACAGGACTGCGCTCAGGGATATCGCCCGGCCCGGCCACATATTCAAAAGCGCTGATAATGACCTCATCCCCTTTCTGACAGGTGCGCGCGGCCGCACCATTGAGGATGCAGCAACGCGACCCGGCCTCGCCATAGATGACATAGGTCGAAATGCGCTGCCCGCTGTGCTTGTTCCAGATATAGACGAACTCCAGCGGCATGATGCCTGCCAGCCCACATATTTCCGGATCAAGCGTGATGGATCCGTGATAGTCCAGCACACATTCCGTCACGCGGATGCCGTGCAATTTGGCGCGTAAAATCTTCAGCATCTTTTTCTCTCTTTCAAAACATGCCGCGCGGAATCGCGCACGGCGAAACAGGCTGCCACCAGAAAGATCGCCACCGCTGACAGGAGCAACGGCCGCAAACTCCGGCTCCAGGAAAAAACAGGATACATAAAATGAAAAAGGCCGCATGAGCGGCCTTGAAACTACGGATTCCACGAACAAAGATCAATACGCCTTGATGTACTCGTCCAGGTTTTCAGCCGAGCAGTTGCGGCTGACCCAAAAAGCCGAGGCCCATACCATGAGGGCCGTGGCCTGCGTGTCATCCAGGCTCTTGATTTTTGATTCAAGGCTTGATTTGCTGGCTCCGTGGCGCAGATGCACGCCGTTGACATCGCAGGCGTCAGAAACGCGCAGTATGAGATACGAAAGGCGCGTGTGGTCGGGCATAAGTTTCATATCCTTATGTGCCTCGACAATGGTCTTCAGTTCCGGCCCGCTGAATATATGCTTTATGCCCGTGATGGCCCGAAAGAACGTGTCCACAGCCCAGGGCAGAATAAACTCCGCGCCGGCGCTCTTGGTACGAAAATAATCCTTGAGCCAGCGTTCCTGTTCTTCATTGATGCGTGCTGCGACTTGCGGCATGATGCCCCCGGGAAAAAACTGTACTTTCATGTTCCGTCCGGCACACAGAGCAGCCGAACCTTGTTTTACACCATGTTCTATAAAGCGCTACAACAATTAAAGCAGATTTTCAAGATAAAATCTAGACTTATTTTTAAAAACATTTTAGGCAGTTCCGCCACGCACCCGCAATATTGGCAACGGGCAGCTTGCGCAAGCCAGCGTACAGGAGTACGGCATCGACCATATTTTGGGGGCGGTTTCACCTTGAGAGCACCCGGTCAAAGCGAAGCACAAGTTTAACATTTTCTTATAGTTAAATAAAAACCAAGCGTGTCATGCCATTTATGATATCCATTCTTGACGTTATGCGGCCTCCAGGACAGTCATGATTCCCCCTGTCCGTACAGACGGCCCCTGTCATCACACTTGAGCCGGTGCATGCCATCACGGCGGACTCGCTGGTTCGGTGTGATGCGCCGGGAATGCACACGATTCCGGGCGGCGCTTATTCCCGGAGCGGCTCTCTGGCACACCGGCTCTGAACATCGCCGCAGCCAAGTCCGGACTTTCCTTCTCGACTCAAGGCCGCCGGTTTGGCATGATTGCACGCTGACGGCCCGCGCTGCGCTTCTCCGGTTATCTGCGAAACTGCACACATGGCTACGGCCGGCCGAAACTTTTTTTGGCATACCGGAGCCGGGCGGCCCGGTGCGAAAACACGAGAGTATTCATGCATCATCTGCGTCAGGTCAAAGCGTCTGCCGGGTCAGGAAAAACCTATGAATTAACGCGCTGCTTTCTGCAGCGCCTTGTGGCCTGCGGTGCGCCCGGCACAGCGGCATCGCCCGCCTGCGCCCTGAGCAGCAGCGGCCCCTGCGGCTGGGGCGACATTCTGGCTGTCACCTTTACCAACGCCGCCGCCACCGAAATGCGCGAACGGGTCATCCGTCAGCTCAAAAGCGCGGCTCTAGGGCAGCCCATGCCGGGGCTGGAGCTTGATTCAGATTCGGCCGGGCGCTGGGTGGACGCCATCATGCGTGACATGAGCGCGCTGAACATCCGCACCATCGACAGCCTGCTCCATCTCATCGTGCGCGCCGCCGCCCTTGATCTCAGGCTGCACCCGGACTTTCAGCCCGTTTTTGCCACCGAAGAAGCGCTTGCGCCCTATCTGGACCTTCTGCTGGAAAAAGCCTGGCAAGGTGATGAAAACATGCGTGGCCTTTTGCGGCAGGTCTGCCGCGCCATGGTTCACCACGGGCAAAGCAAGGGCTTTCTGGCAGGAGAAAAACTGCTGCACCAGTTGCGCCCTCTTCTGGACAGCGCCCTTCTGGGCCGCTACGGCGAACTTTCTTCCTACGAAGAGCTTGAACAAAGCCTGTTTGCCCTTAACCATGCCGCCAGACAGGCTGCCGACCATCTGTTGCGGATAGCCGATGACGCCCGCCTGCCCTGGCTGGCAAATGCGGAAAAAGCGGTCACCGCCTGGGCCAGAGGCGAATATAAAAACTCGGCTTTTCTGACCAAGGACACCGCAGCCCAGCTTTTTAAAAAGGGCGCTGCGGTCGACTCCGGGGTGGAGCACGCCTACGGCGTTTTTAGCCGGTCCGCGCAGGCATGTACCGAAGACGGGCAGCTGTTGCGGCAGGCCCTGCGCCTTGAACCGTCCATACGCATGGCGCGTATTCTGGCCAACGCCTTTCTGCACAATCAGGAGCAGGAGGGAACGCTCCCCGGCCTGCTCGTCCCCCATATGGCACAGCAGGTTTTGTCCGGCGATCACGGCGTGCCGGAAACGCTCTGCCGTCTGGGCGCGCGCCTTACCCATTACCTTGTGGACGAATTTCAGGATACAAGCCAGGAGCAGTGGCGTGCGCTGCGCCCTCTGGTGGAGGAAGCGCTGTCGCGTGGCGGATCGCTGACCTGGGGGGGCGATGTCAAACAGTCCATTTACGGCTGGCGTGACGGTGACCCGGAGCTTTTTGACGGCATCCTTGAAGACCGGGGGCTTGCCGCCGTTGCCACCTCTACGGCCCGTGACAGTCTGCCGTTCAACTGGCGTAGCCGCCGTCAGGTGGTGGAACACAACAATGCCCTCTTTTCCCTTCTGGAGCAGGCGGATACGGCCAGAGCCGTCATGAGTGCCCTTCTGCCCGGCGATATGCCCCAAGATATGGCTGCGGAAATAATGGATTCCTCTGTCAAAAGCCTGCTGAGCGCCTTTGCGGGAACCCGGCAGGAATGTCCTGAGCACACGCCCGGCGGTGGTCTGGTGCAGGTGGAAGATATTGCGGCGGACTCTTCGGAAATGTTGCGCGAAGCCGTTTTTGACCGTCTGGGCCGCATACTGCTTGACGATGTGGCGCCGCAGCGCCCGTGGTCGGACGTGCTGGTGCTGGTGCGCAGCAATGACGGCGCGGCCCGCATGGCGGACCATCTGGTGCGTCTGGGCATTCCGGTCATTACCGAAAACAGCCTGCTGCTCTCGGCCCATCCTCTTATTGTCCAGACCGTGGCCCTGCTGGCTTTTCTCGACAGTCCCGACGACAATATCGCCCTGCTCACCGTCCTGACCGGCGAAATCTTTCATGGCCGTCCCGAAGCCGCCGAACTTGTCGGCATCGATCTGCACGGCTGGTGCGCCCGCCAGAAGAAAGGCTTTCTGTACCAGAGTTTCCGCCAGCGCTGGCCGCACATATGGCAAAGCCTGCTGGCGCCATTTTTCAGCCAGTCCGGCCTGATGACGCCCTATGACACGGTGCTTGAGTGGTATGCGCGCCTTGATGTGGAACAGCGTTTTCCCGATGCCGCAACCTTCTTGCGACGCTTTATGGAAGTGCTGCACAGCGCGGAAGAAAAGGGCATGGCGACGCTTTCCACTTTTCTGGAACACTGGAATGCCAAAAGCCAGGAAGAAAAAGTTCCCATGCCGGAAAACATGAACGCCGTGCGGGTCATGACTGTGCACAAGTCAAAGGGGCTTGAGGCGCCGGTGGTTTTCGTCCCCTTTACCGCACTGAACATTTCCGCTTCTGACAAGCCCCTGCGCACGGAGCGTCAGGGCCTGAGCATGATGGTGCGCAACCAGAAAGCACTGGGCCGTCCCTATTATGAAGACCTGGCCCGGCAGGCCAGAGAAAGCCTGAACCTGCTCTACGTCGCCTTTACCCGCGCACGGGACGCGCTGTATGTGTTCCGCACGTCGGCCAAAAGGCAGTCTCCGGTGCTTGCGGGTCTGGACATTCTCTGGGAGCGCGCCGGCCTCCAGCCGCCCTACACCCTGGGCAGCCTGCCCCCGGCCGCGGACGCGGCGCAGGGCAACCATGCCCATGCGGAGACGGACACGCTGGAGACAGAACCCGCATTGTCGGGCAATGCTCCTCATGCCTGCCCGGACACGCCCGCCGTGCCCGCCATGCCCCCCACGCCCTCCATGCCAGATGCACGGCACACCGGCGGCACGACAAGCACTCCTGCCGCCACTCCCGCCGCCACTCCCGCCACGGACGCCACGCCGGGCAGCCTTGCCACAGGCATGGATCAGGAGCAGAACCGTCCCCTTTCTGCCGGAACGGCGCATAATGCCGCAGGGCATGCAAAAAACGCCGTGGGGGATGCCAATACCGAAGACTGGCGTCCCATGCAGTGGCTGCCGCGCCTGAAGATATTTCGCAACCCGCTGGCCGCTTTTGACTTTCAGCCCGAAGACCGTGGCAATCTGCTGCATTTCTGTCTGGAGCACCTGCGTCTTACCGGCAATCCGCGTGAAGATGCTCAGGCAGCCCTGAACTTTGGCCTCCGCCATTATCCGCTGTCTGTTCCCGATGATGCGGCCCTGCGCCACGGCGCATTTGAAGCGTTGCACTGGTTTGCAAGTCAGCCGCAAAGCGCGCGCTGGCTCGCCAACGGCTGGCCCGAACATTCCATAATGACTCCACAGGGGCAGCTTTTGCGCATGGACCTGCTGGTTCACGAACCCTGGGGACTGCTGGTCATTGACTATAAAAGCGGCCAGCCCGAAGCCGCCCATGTGGAGCAGGTACGCAAATATCTTGGCGGCCTGCTTCCGGGACGCGGAAACGACAGCACCCCCGTCATGGGCCTGCTGGTATACCTTGACCAGCGCCGTTTTCGTCTGGTGACGCCGGACGAAGCTTCAGAGCTTGCCCCGCGCTGCGACGGCCTTTTGCCCGCAGAGGATTATCCGCATGAGTAGTTCGCCTTTTCTGGTTTTTCCCTGGCAGCGCCCCTTTCTGCCCGCCCTCAAAGCGCATCTGCACGAGATCACGGGCGGGCGTCCCGGTTCCGCGCTGCTTATTGTGCCCCACAATCGCCCCTGGCGATACATGGCGCAACTTTACGCCGCAGACGGCCACACCGGGCTGTTGCCCAAGGTGCTGCCGCTGGCCGATGCCGTGGGCATCTGGCGTTCTTCGGGCAGTGCCGCCCCCCTGCACACGGCCAACACTCTTGACCGTGTTGCCCTGCTGCACGCCTGTGTCAACGCGCTGTCGCGCGAGGACGAAACCCTTGCCGCCCGTTTTGCCCGAATGGACATGGCCCTTTTCCTGCCCTGGGGGCTGCGGCTGGCCGCCCTGCTGGAAGAAATGTACGGGCAGATGGTGGAAATAAGGGATCTCGCCCACGTGGAGGACGAAGTAGCCGCGCCTGCCGCCGCCCTGCTGGGCGCTCTTGGCCGCATCAGTTGCGCCTACGAATCCGCCTTGCTGGAAAAAAACTGGACAACGCCCGCCCTTGACCTTCTCAATCTGGCGCGCGGCGATGCCCCCATCCCGCCGCTGCTGCGCCCACAGGATGGCCGCCCCGTGCTTGTGGCGGGCTTTTATCTGCTCACCGGCGGCGAAGATCACCTGCTGCGCCGTCTCTGGCAGGCCGGAGCGGGCATTTGCCTGCACGGCGATCCTGCTCTGGCTGAAAACGCCCGCCCTCACTGGGCCTGCGAAGAACTGGCCGCGTGGATGCGCCGCTGGAAAGCCCGTGCAGACGCCGCCCTGCAGCTTGATGAAAACGAAAGGCAGCACCGGCCCACATACCGTTTTTTCGCAGGTTATGACTGCCATTCGCAGCTTTTGGCCCTGCACCGCGATCTGCAACGCGCCAACGAGGCTGACGGCAAAACAGCAGGAAGCGCCGCCCCTGAAAACAGCGGCAGCACCGGCCCGGTGGAATCCGCACATTCCACGGCCATTGTGCTTACGGACAGCTCCCTGCTCATGCCCGTGCTGCACCATTTGCCCCATAAGGACGTCAACGTGTCCATGGGCTACCCTCTGGAGCGCTCGCCGCTGAACCGCCTGCTGGACGGCCTGCTGCGCCTGCAGGCCACCAGAAGCGATGAAGGCCGCTATTACTGGCGGCATCTTCTGCAATGCCTGCGCCACCCGTACGTGAACATGCTGCGCACCAGCGACGCCGACGGCAACCCCCTGCTGCTGCGTGACGCCCTGCGTCGGCTGGAGAGCGTCATCCGCGAAGGAACGCGCTTTGTGGACCTGGACGAGGTTATTCAGGAATGTCGCGGGCAATTGCCCGAGCCTCTGTCCCGGCTGCTTGAAGAAACACTGGACGCCCTCGTGCGCACCCCGTCCACGGCCGTAACCACAGAAGACATGGCCCGCGTGCTGCATGGCCTGTGCTCCTTTTTGCGCCGCCGGGGCGATGACCTGTGGCGGCACTTCCCTCTGGACGCCGAGGCCATGTACAGGCTCATGCGGCAGACCGTGCCGGTGCTGCGCGAAAACCTGCTGGCCCGTACCCCCTTTCCCCTGACCACCCTGCACGGCATGACCCGCGAGGTGCTCGGGCAGGAGCGCGTGCCTTTTGAGGCAGACCCTCTTACCGGTTTGCAGGTGCTCGGCATGCTTGAGACACGTTTGCTGCATTTTGGGCGCGTGTTTGTTGTGGACGCCACGGACGACAGGCTGCCCGGCAATCCCGCGCAGGACCCCCTTTTGCCGGACTCCCTGCGGCAGACCCTGGGCCTGCCCGACTCCCGCCGTCGTGAAAGGGCCGCCGCGCATACCCTGTACCGCCTGTGCGCCGGGGCTGAAGAGGTTTCATTTTTCTGGCAGGAGGGCATCAGCCGCTCAACCCTTTTTGACGGCAAAAAAAGCCGCAGCCGCTTTGTGGAGCAGCTGCTCTGGCAGGAAGAGCTGGCACGCGGGGCCGTGCTCGCCCCCGGCGAACCGCCGTTGGAAACCGCCGTGTGCGAGGTGCGCGCCGCAGTGGCGGAGGAAAAGCAGTTTGAGCGCAGCGCCGACATGAACGATGCGCTGGCACGCCTGTTGCGCGAACCGCTGTCTGCCACACGACTGGACGTTTACCTGCAGTGCCCCCTGCGCTTTGCCTGGCAGTATCTGTGCGGGCTGCGCCCCCCAAGGGAAATCAATGAGGGGGATGACCCCGCTGCTGTGGGAACCTGCATTCACGACACGCTCAAGGCACTTTACGAGCCATACCTGCACAAAACCATACGGGTGGGAGACATCTCGGCCGAAACGGTTCGCGCCCGTTTTTTTGAGCAGCTTGAAGCCCACGGTCTGCGCAGGCAGCTGCCAGCCGACAGCTGCCTCATGCTGGAAGAAGCCGCGCCCATGCGCCTCATGCGTTTTCTTGAAAACCAGCCCGAACAGACGACCATCATGGCGCTGGAAAAAGAGCTCAGGGTTCCCCTGCGGCTGGCCGGGCGCGATTATGCCTTTGTAGGCACAATGGACCGCGTAGACAAGCGGGACGGCCTGTTTCATGTGCTGGACTACAAAACCGGCGGCATAAAAAAACTCGACGGCAGCCTGTGGACCGACCTCGCCTTTTTCTCCCGTGCCGGGCAGTTGTGCGATGCCCTGCACCCCGCACAGGAAGCGGATGCAGGCCATCTGCAGCAACTGGAAAAACTCTTCAGCGAACTGCGTGAACGCCTGCCCAGTCTGCAGCTTCCCTGCTACCTGAGCATGGCGCAGGCCAGCGGCATGACGCCGCTGGGGGATGCCGCTCTGGTGGAATTGCGCGATGACGGCAAAGAGCACCCCCTCTTTGGCGGGCTTGTGGACGAAGACCTTGAAGCTGCCCTCGGATTTTGCAATACGGCTCTGGCCCTGCCCCTGCTGCACATGGAATATTCGCCCTGTTTCGCGGCGCGGCCCGACACGCATTGCCGATGGTGCCCCTATGCGGGGCTGTGTTCTGTATAAGTGTCGGGCCTTTGGCATTCTTTGAAAAAGAGACTTCTCACCTGTTGCGTCTCGCGGGTTTTGCGGCTATTGTTGCGCCTAATTTCCATACGCGGCACGCCTGAAAACCACCAGAGGGGGCGGGTGGGCTTGTCCGTGCAAGTCAGGACGGAGGTCTTGAAATGTCTTTCCCCGCACTTAAGATAGGTAATCTCACCGCAAAGATCCCTGTAGTTCAGGGTGGCATGGGTGTAGGCATATCACTTTCAGGTCTGGCCTCGGCCGTGGCAAATCAGGGCGGCATCGGCGTCATCGCAGGCGCCATGATCGGCATGAAAGAGCCGGACGTAGCCAAGGACCCCTTGACCGCCAACCTGCGCGCCCTGCGCAACGAAATCGAAAAAGCCCGCCAGATGACCAACGGCATTGTGGGCGTCAACCTCATGGTGGCCCTGACCACCTTCAGCCAGATGGTGCGCACGGCCATTGAAAGCCGGGCAGACATCATCTTTTCAGGCGCCGGGCTGCCGCTGGATATGCCCAAGCACCTTTTTCAGGCCTGCGAAGAGAAAAAGGAAGAGTTTAAGACCAAACTCGTGCCCATAGTCTCCTCGGCCCGTGCGGCATCGGTCATTGCCAAAAAATGGATCTCCCGCTTCAACTACGTTCCTGATGCCTTTGTGGTTGAAGGCCCCAAGGCGGGCGGCCACCTCGGCTTCAAGGCCGAAGAACTGCACGATCCGGCCCACTCCCTTGAAGTGCTGGTTCCTGAAGTGGTGGAAACCGTAAAGTCCTTTGAAGACAAATATGGCAAGGCCGTTCCCGTCATTGCCGCAGGCGGCGTCTATTCAGGCGCGGACATCAAGAAGTTTCTCGACCTTGGCGCTTCCGGCGTACAGATGGGAACCCGCTTTGTCGCCACCCACGAATGCGATGCCGACGAACGCTTCAAGCAGTCCTATCTGGCGGCCACGGCCGAAGATATCACCATTATCAAAAGCCCGGTGGGCATGCCCGGCCGCGCTCTGGATAACGGGTTCATCCATGCAGCCCGCGAAGGCAATAAAAAGCCGTTCAAGTGCATCTTCCACTGCGTGCACACCTGCGAACAGGAAAAAACGCCCTATTGCATTGCTCAGGCGCTCATCAACGCCATGAAGGGCAACCTTGAGCGTGGCTTTGCCTTTTGCGGCGCAAACGTGTCACGGGTAAACAAGATTACGTCCGTGCGCGAACTTATGGACAGCCTGCAGCACGAATTTGACGAAGCCATGTCTTCGTTGAGCAAAAGCGTGCAAAACATGTTCAACAGCGGCAAAAGCTAGCATTGCCAATGCCTGAGCCGCCTGCCGAGCAAAGTGGCTGCTGCTCTGGCTCTGATGACCGCCCGAAAAGATGGCCGCCTGAAATGGTTGCCGTTTAAGGCAGTTGTTGCCTGAAATATCTGCCTGATGGCGGAGCAGTCTGCCCTGCGTCCACGGCATTGCGGCCCTTCTCAGGTCGTTTGCAGCAGGAAAGCGCCCCGCAAACCGGGTGATGAGTGAACAGCCTTGCGGTACTTTTTCAAATCCGCACCGGGCAGTGGCGTTTTAGCCGCCCAGTTGCCTTGAAAAAGACGACATCTCCGGCACGGCCGCCAGCAGGCAGCCACGACCGTAAATACAGAAATCCCCTGGCACTGCCAGGGGATTTCTGTATTTAAAAGAAGCCGAAGCTCAAAGAAACATGTTCATTTCGCGCCTGACTGCCCCTGAATCGAGGCAAGCAGGCTGGCTATAGAGCATTTAACACTTGAAATGCTCATTTACGGCAGGCAAAAGCCTGCCTTCTCGCATTTCGTGGCAAGGATTTTAAAGAAAATCCTTGCAGAGCAGTTAACTCGTTTCATTCGTTAACTGCTCTAGCATTTTCGCATAGAGAATATCCATTCTCAATGCTTCCAAGACGCCTGCTTCGGCGCATGGCAGCGCAAATAAACAACTCTGCTGCCTTCATCCGCAACTTCCTTTGCCGTGACGGCTGAAGCTGCGCTTACGCCTCTGCGGCGGGCGTCTGCTCGCGCATCCACCAGAGCAGTTTCAAAATGAAATTGCTCTACTGCCCGCGCAAATAGCGCACGGCGTTGACAAACAGGAGTGTTCCGGGCGGGTCCAGCTCGCCGCGTGTCCAGGCGGGATGATTGGTCACATGGTGGAAAGCTTCTGGATGAGGCATAAGGCCAAGCACCCGCCCCGTGGGATCGGTCAGACCGGCAATGGCCAGAGCAGAACCGTTGGGATTGAGCGGATACTCCTGCGTGGGCTGTCCCGTTTCGGGGTCAGCGTATTGCAGGGCGATAAGATTTTCCTCCCGCAAGCGCTGCAGGCATTCTTCATCGCGCGGCACAAGCTTGCCTTCACCGTGGCGCACAGGCATGCACAGCATGGGCATGTCTTTTGTGAAAACACAGGGGCTTTTGCCGTTGGGCAAAAGGTGAACCCACCGGTCTTCATAGCGGGCGGAATCGTTATGCCCCAATGAAACCTGACGTTCAAAACGAACGCCGCCAAAGGCGGGCAGCAGCCCCAGTTTCGCCAAAAGCTGAAAGCCGTTACAAATTCCCAGAATGAGCTTGCCCTCATCCAGAAAGTCGCGCAAACTCTGCAGCAGGGGAACGCCCTGCGCATCCTTCAGGTAGCGCCAGCGCATTACCGCGGCCTGAGCCGCCCCCAGATCATCACCATCCAGAAAGCCGCCGGGAAAAACCAGAAAATGGTAGTCAGCCAGACGCACCTTGGCCGCTACAATGTCTGAAAAGTGAACCACGTCAGCCCTGTCTGCACCAGCAAGACGGGCGGCGTGGGCCGTTTCCAGATGAGAATTTGTTCCGTAACCGGTGATGACCAGTGTATTGACCGTGCCCATGCGGGTAAAGCCTCCTTGGCTTGCAGCAGATCTTTCAGTGTGCGGGCAAGTGCGTACCAGGCGCGCAACGCGCGGCCCGTGGGCCGCAATGAGCCCGCACCCCAAGAGCCGCCGGTAAAGCAAGGTCGACCCGCGCACGCTGAAGAGGGAATATCACACTACTTACCTTGTTTTCGATAGTCAATGCTAGCCAAAAAAATCATTTTGGGCTATGAACTTGGGGTTGTGCTAAAAAGCGATCAAGAATCAAGGTGGAGGCCATGAAAACTAAATTTATCTTTGTGACGGGCGGAGTTCTGTCATCCTTGGGCAAGGGCCTGGCGGCCGCCTCGCTGGGCGCGCTGCTGCAAACCCGTGGCCTTACGGTAACGATACAGAAACTCGACCCCTATATTAACGTTGACCCCGGCACCATGAATCCTTTTCAGCATGGTGAAGTTTTCGTCACTGACGACGGGGCCGAAACCGACCTGGACCTGGGCCACTATGAGCGTTATCTCAACGTGCCCATGTCGCGGAAAAACAATACCACATCCGGGGCCATCTATAATCAGGTTATCGCCAAGGAACGGCACGGCGACTACCTGGGGGCCACTGTGCAGGTCATCCCCCACATTACGGATGAAATCAAGGGCGTGGTGCTCTCTCTGGCCGAAGGCGAAGACGCGCCGGACGTTGCCATCATCGAGATAGGCGGCACTGTGGGCGACATCGAGGGTCTGCCCTTTCTTGAGGCCATACGCCAGCTGCGCTCCGAACTGGGACGCGACAACTGCCTCAACATCCACCTGACGCTGGTTCCCTACCTGCGCACTGCCGGTGAGCACAAGACCAAGCCCACCCAGCACAGCGTCAAGGAACTGCTCTCCATCGGCATTCAGCCCGACATTATCCTTTGCCGTTGCGAGCAAAGCATTCCTGAAGAACTGCGCCGCAAGATCGCCCTGTTCTGCAACGTTGATCAGGACGCCGTGTTCTCGTCGGTGGACGTGAACAATATCTACGAAGTGCCGCTCAAGTTCTATGCGGAAGGCTTTGACCAGAAAGTCGCCATCATGCTGCGCCTGCCCGCGCGCAACGCCCAGCTTGACGCCTGGGAAAAGCTTGTGAGCGACAGCGACAACCCGCAGGGCAAGGTAACCGTCGCCATCGTGGGCAAGTATGTGGACCTTAAAGAAGCCTACAAGAGCCTGCACGAAGCCCTCATTCACGGCGGCGTCGCCAACCGTGTTCAGGTAGATCTGCGCTACGTCAATTCTGAAAACGTGGACGATGCCAACGCAGCCGAACACTTCAAGGGCTGTGACGGCATTCTTGTGCCCGGCGGCTTCGGCTATCGCGGCGTGGAAGGCAAAATCGCGGCCATCCGCTATGCCCGTGAAAACAGAATACCGTTTTTCGGCATCTGTCTCGGCATGCAGTGCGCAGTTATCGAATTTGCCCGTCACATGGCGGAAATGGCTGACGCCAACTCCGAAGAATTTGACCACCGCTCCAAGCACAAGGTCATTTACCTCATGACCGAATGGTACGACTTCCGCACCAGAAACGTGGAAAAACGCGATGCTGGCAGCGACAAGGGCGGCACCATGCGCCTTGGCTCCTACCCCTGCAAGGTCATGCCCGAATCGCGCGCCTTTGAGGCGTATAAAACCGATATGGTTGAAGAGCGCCACCGCCACCGCTATGAATTCAACAACGAATTCAAGGAAGCTCTGGCAGAAAAAGGCATGATCTTCAGCGGAACCTCGCCTGACGGCTCTCTGGTGGAAATTGTTGAACTGCCGGAACATCCCTGGTTTCTGGGCTGCCAGTTCCACCCCGAATTCAAGTCCCGCCCCATGAATGCCCATCCGCTGTTCAGGGAATTCGTCGGTGCGGCCAAAAAGCACGCCAAGGTCTGATCCTCGGCGCGAGACCGGGACAAAAACCCGTCTCCAATGTTTGCATACCTTCGCGCGGGCCTCAGGCCCGCGCTTTCATTTGCATGACACATTCACGCGCCACAACAATTTGGAAATATGGCATTTTCACAAATCATGTCATCATGGTTGACGCCCGTTGCACGACAGCTGACCAGTCTGGCAAGGTTTGATCCAACCGGGGCAGATCAACGTTGAAAATATGCATGTTCAAAGTTTACGGCACGCCCGATCCGACACGTAACATACCAAATAAATTACGTTTATTCCTCAACAGCCAGCGTCTGCTCACGCAGCCGCCAGAGCAGTTACAAAGTGAAACCGCTCTAACCGGGCTTTTGACTTTTGATGGTGCAACCTCTGGCTATTGCGTAATTTTTGCCACTATGGCACACTACTTGTAACCACAAATATAAGGCTTCAGGATTTTTCAAGGCGGAAAACGCACATGGCACTGGAACTTCGACAGCAATTGAAACTGGCTCAGCAGCTGGTGATGACCCCGCAACTGCAGCAGGCCATCAAGCTGCTTCAGCTCTCGCGTCTGGAGCTTCTGGAGACCGTGCAGCAGGAAATGCTGGAAAATCCTTTCCTTGAAGAATCGCAAGGGGACGATCCGTCTCCGGAGCATGTGGACGACCGGCGGGAAAACAGCGCGGAAGAAGCTTACGACAAGGAACTGGCAAAGGATGCCGACTGGGAGGATTACCTCGGAGAATTCGCCAGTACCCCCCGCCTTGTGCAGCCACGCGAATTTGAATCCGCAGAAGACATCTCCCCCCTCGAAGCCCGCTACTCCGCCAAACCCACCCTTGAAGGGCATCTGCTCTGGCAACTCCGCCTTTCATCCCTTACCGATGCCCAGAAAGATATTGGCGAAGTGATCATCGGCAACCTTTCTTCCGCGGGCTATCTGCAAGCCAGCATCGAGGAAGTGGCCCAGATGGCCCAGGCGGAACCGGCCGAAGCTCTGGACGTGCTTGAACGGGTGCAGATGTTTGACCCCGTGGGCGTGGCCGCCCGCGACGCCCGCGAGTGCCTGCTGGTGCAGATCAAAAGCCTCAGGTACGACCGCGATCCCATCTTGCTTGAGCTTGTGAACGCGCACCTTGAAGACCTTGAAGCCAAGCGCTACAAGCCCCTGCTGCGCAAGTTCAGGCTGGACATGGATGAACTGAAGGAATACCTCGACATCATCCAGAGCCTTGATCCCCTGCCCGGGGCCAGCTTCGGCGGCGGCGAACCGGCCTATGTCAGCCCGGATGTCTTCGTGTACAAAATGGGTGATGAATTTGTCATCCTGCTCAATGAAGACGGCCTGCCGCAACTGCAGCTTTCCAACCTGACCCAGATGGACATGGGCACTGCTTCGGACAAGGAAAAAGAATACTGTACCGAAAAAATGCGCGCGGCCACATGGCTGATCAAAAGCCTGTACCAGCGCCAGCGCACACTGTACAAGGTGATGGAAAGCATCGTGCGGCATCAGCAGCCCTTTTTTGAAGAAGGCGTCACACGTCTTGCCCCCCTTATTCTCAAGGACATTGCCGACGATATCAGCATGCACGAATCTACCGTAAGCCGCATTACCACCAATAAATACGTGGCTACGCCGCACGGCATTTTCGAACTCAAATTTTTCTTCAACAGCGGGCTTGAACTTGATGACGGAAGCCAGGTCGGCTCTGAAAGCGTCAAAGCCCTCATTAAAAAATTCATTGCTGCTGAAGACACAAAGTCGCCCCTCAGTGATGAACGCATCGGCGAAATGCTCAAGGAACGCCTCAAGGTCAACATTGCCCGGAGAACCGTGGCCAAGTATCGCACTGCCCTTGACATACCCTCATCCTCCAGGCGCAAGGAGCATTTCTGATCTTTCCGCCGCGTCCCGGAATTACGGTTCCGGCTGCCTCCAAAGGCACATGACGCGCAAGATTGCGAAAAACGGCCTGCATTGTCGTTTTTCGCTGCCCGCCAAGGGGCGGGGCCTCGCGGTTGCCATGCCGGGAACCGCCATCACAAGGAGGATTATATGAATATCTCTTTTGCCTTCAAAAACTTTGAAGCCTCCGACCATCTTAAAAAATATGCCCGCCGCCGCATGGAAAAGCTTGGGCGTTTTTTCGGCAAGTCCGCCGGTCTTGAAGTTACCGTCGTGCTGACCGTAGACAAGTTCCGCCACCGTTGCGAAGTCACCGTCGTGGGGGAAGGGCTGCACATCAATGCCACGGAACAGACCACAGACATGTACGCTGCCATTGACCTTGTGACAGACAAGGTCGAAGCTCAGATCAAGCGTCAGGTTTCACGGGTCAAAACACAGCGCCGTCAGGCGCGCAGCACCGATGTTGATGTATACACATACAATATCGAGGCAGAAGCCGAAGCACCGCAACCGGTGGAAGGCTCAGACCGTCTGGCGACAAAGCCCCTGCACCTTGATGAGGCTCTCATGCAGCTTGATTCCATCGGCAGTGAATTTCTGGTCTTCTTTAACGCTGAAAACGGTCGCATCAACGTTGTATACCGCACACGCACAAGCGGTTATGCGCTGATCGACCCTGTTTTATAACACGCCTGTTCCGGGCCGCCCATAAAGCACTGTTGCCTGGGCGGCCCGGAAATTTCAGGGGGATTCATGAGCACCGCCGCACATCAGCGCCCCGAAGGGCCGGTGATTGAGACCGCTGCCGCCGGGCCGCCTGTAGCCGTGTGTATTGTCACCGGCCTTTCCGGTGCGGGCAAAAGTACGGCTCTCAAGGTTTTTGAAGACATGGGCCATTTTGTGGTGGACGGCCTGCCGGCTAGCCTTGCCCCTGAAATGGTGGACATGATGTCCCGCCCCTCCATGAGCCATTTCAAAGGCATCGCCCTTGGCATGGACCTGCGGCAAAGCAATTTTCTGGATGAAATCAACGACGCCCTTTCCGACCTTGCAGTCGTAAACATACGGCCCATGCTCCTTTTTATGGAATGTGACGCGCAGGAGCTTATACGCCGCTACGCCACAACCCGTCGGCCGCACCCGCTGGAACGCGAGGGCATGGGCCTCGAGGCTTCGCTGTTGTCGGAACGTAACAGCCTGAGCCCCCTGCGTGAAATGGCCGACCTGGTTATTGATACCTCGCGTTTTTCCATTCACGACCTGCGCCGCGCCATACAAAAGCGCTGGAGCGACAGCAAAAGCAAGCTGCGGGCCATCAGTGTCAACGTTATTTCTTTTGGTTTCAAATACGGTGTTCCGCGTGAGGCAGATTTTGTTTTTGACCTGCGCTTTCTCACCAATCCCTATTTTGTGGAAGCGCTGCGACCCATGTGCGGCAAAGATCGAGAAGTGGCACAATATGTTTTTGAACAGCCCCATGCACGGGAATTTTGCGTCAAACTCATAGACCTGCTGCTGTTCATTCTGCCGCTTATGGAAACTGAAGGGCGCTACCGCGTTACCATTGCCGTGGGCTGTACGGGCGGCCGCCACCGCTCGGTCGCCATGGCCGAAGAGGTGACCCAGGCCCTGCGGCAGGCTGATTATCCGGTAACTCTGGAACACCGACACCTTGAACTTGGCTGAAAAAATTGGCAGACTCGGCGCCAAGAGGAACGCCATGAAGGACGAAAGCAAGAAGACGCAGGTGGGAATTATTGTTGTCGCTCATGCCGATTACGGCTCGGCCATGCTGCGCACCGCCGAATTCATCCTTGGCCCGCAGAGCGACTGCAGCTCTATCAGCGTGGATGTGGGACAGGAAGTCTCCGAAACCGTGCGGCGACTCAATGATGCTGCCCAGCGGCTGGACAAGGGCGCGGGTGTCATCATTCTTACCGACATGTTTGGTGGAACCCCCACCAACCTGGCCCTTTCCCTGCTGGCGACCCACAAGGTCGAAGTGGTAACCGGGGCCAACTTGCCCATGTTGCTCAAGGTTTTCAGCGCTCGCGAAAAAAGCCTTGAAGAGCTCGCCCAACTTGCGGGCGAGGCCGGTTCCAAGGGCATTGTGGTTGCCGGGAACATGCTGCGTAACAAGACGCGAACAAAAAGCGACAGCTAGCATGTGGTTTCGCGTGGACAATCGCCTGGTACACGGGCAGGTTATTGAGGCATGGTTGCCCCATACCGGCGCGCGGCATCTGGTGGTTGCCAATGACGAACTGGCGGCAGACATTCTGCGGCAGCAGATCATTGAACTTGCCGTGCCGCAGCGTATTCTTACCCACTTTATCCCTGTGGATCATCTGGCCGTCACCCTTGACGCCTGCGGCGAAGACAGTTTCGTGCTTTTCGGCAATTGCCATGATGCGCGGCGCGCCAATGACGCCGGGGTAATTATGGAAACGCTCAATATCGGCAATCTGCATTACGGCCCCGAAAAAACGCAGGTGCTGCCACATGTGGCCTTGTCGGCCGAGGACAGGGAAGACCTGCGCTCCATGCAGCAACATCTGGTGCAGCTGGATTTTCGCAGCGTGCCGACAGAAAACGTAAGGGGGTCCCATGAGCAGTTTATATGAAATGACCGCATTAGGAGCACCTTACGCTTTTTTTTTTGCCCTGGCCGGGGCTGCGCGCTCTTCCTGTATAATCGGCCTCGTTGACCGCCCCATCTGTCTTGCCCTCATTGCAGGCTTCGTCACCTCGGACTGGAGCCTGGCCCTGCCTCTGGGAATCATCTTTGAACTTCTCTGGCTTGACGCGCTCGAACTGGGCAGTGTCGTGCCGCCTTATGGAAACCTGAGCTTTTTACTGCTCTTCCCCTTGTGCAAATATTTCGGCCTGACGCAACCCGGCAGCCTCCTCATCCCCCTGATCCTTTGCATGCCCGCCGCCTATCTGGCCGCTTTTTGCGAACAGCGCCAGCGCATCTGGCAAAACGCCACGGTGGACAGGGTAGAAATATGGTGTGCCGGCAAACACGGGGGAACCTCACCCGGCGCGGCACTCTGCTATTCCTCCCTGCGCAGGGCCTTTTGGCAGATATGCCTGTATTGTCTCTGCTTTGCTCTGATATTTTCCCTGCTGCACACATTGCAGAATCATCAGGCCCTACCCGCCCTGCGGGCGGTGACATGGTCTGCCCTTTATGTGGCGGCGCTGATGGGCGCGGTGCTTTCCCTGCGCACCCGACAGGCATATGTGGTGCTTGTTGGCTGTCTGGGCATGCTTGCCCTGCTTATCTGGGTAGGCCATTAGAGCTGTTTCACTTTGAAAGTGCTCTTGGCGGATGCTGGCGCAGACGCCCGCCTCCTGGTGTAAGCGCTGCTTCACCCTTTGCCCAAAGGGCTTACGAATCAAGGCAGCGGAGTATTCATGTGCGCGATCAAGCGCCGACGTGGGCCTGCCTCAATACGTTGAGAATGTATTTTCTCAACGTTAATCCACTCTAAAATGCCTTGACGAGCCTTCACTGGGCCGCCTGCGCGGCGTGCGGCAAGGCGGGGCCGGTTATGGGGCTTCGCCCCCTT